>REDK01000119.1 GCA_007693535.1 Chromatiaceae bacterium | reverse complement strand
GCCGCGCCGTCGCTTCGCTTCCGGCGCGACAACGGGCGGCGGGCCAGCCTTGACGATGGGCGTCTGGGCCGCATCGCCCATCAGAGCCCGAGTGCGCTGCGTTTGATCGAGCCCGGCGGCGCCGTGGTGGTCGATCCCGCCGCCGGCTTCATCGCCGAGCATCCGCGGCGACTGGTCGGGCAGTTTCGTCTGGTGGCTCGGTTCGGGATCGATGACCGGGATCAGGCGATCGCCACCAGCGAGGTGCCGCAACTGATGCAGGCGCAATTGCAGGAGTCCCTGCGCGAGGTGGTCGCCGCGGAGGCAATCCAGGCGGTGACGGTGTTGTTCGCGGCGGCCGCCGCCTCGGCCCTAGAGTATCGGGTTCACGTCGATCTCGATGGCGCCGCGCCCCAGATCGAGATCTTCGGGCATGCCGTGCAGCGCATCCTGCTGGGGGCCTGCAAACGCCATGATCGGGTGATCCCCTTCACCCAGATCACCGTCCATCAGGTGCCTGCCTGAGCAGCGGTGCCGACGGCGTAACCGGGGCGCGCGGGGCGCTCCGGCGCCCCCGGTTTCACAGCCGCTGTAGGTAGCCGGTCCCGCCCAATTGGCGCATCTGGGTCTCGATCCAGGCCACCCGCCGCTGCACCTGGGGTGACGGTGCTTCCAGCCGATAGATCTCTGGATTGGGCAGCACCGCGGCCAGCAGGGCCGCTTGGCGGCGCTCCAGGGCGACTGCCGGACGGTTGAAATAGCGCCAACTCGCAGCGCCAACCCCGTAGGTGTCAGGGCTAAACTGGGCGATGTTCAGATAGATCTCCAGGATGCGCCGTTTCGGCCACAGCCATTCGATCCATTGGGTGAACCAGGCCTCCAAACCCTTGCGCAGCCAGTCGCGTCCCGGCCAAAGAAACAGGTTCTTAGCGGTCTGCTGACTGATGGTGCTGGCCCCGCGCAGGCGACCGCCCGCGCGGTGACGGGCCCAGGCCTGACGCATCTCGACCAAGTCGAAGCCGCGATGGTTCGGGAAGCGCTGATCCTCGGCCGCGATCACTGCTAGGGGGACCACGGCCGGCAGGTCGGCGAGCGCGACCCATTCATGGTACAGGTAAGGCGGAGCCTGGCCCTGCCATTGGCTGCTGAGTCGGTGTCTCAGCATGAAGGCCGAGGTCGGCGGGTCGACCCAGCGTAATAGTGCCACCAGGGCCACCGAGGCCAGCGCGGCAGTGAAGATCAACCACAGCAGGGCGCGCAGCAGGCGCGCGAGGCGGGAGCGGCGGGTCTTGGGCACCGGATGGCCTGATCGCTGAACCGGATGGCTGGCGGGGTTGTTGGCCGGTGGGTCGCAACCGCGGAGCGGGGGCAGGCACCGACGTTTCAGGAACCGAGTTCTCAGTCAGTGCAGCGGGCGGGCTCAGGAGGAAGGCGGTACATACCCGTTGGGCATCTCGGCGCCCTCGCCGAAGAAGTAGCGTTCCATCTGTTCCTCCAGAAACTTGCGTGCCTTGGGGTCCATCGGGCTGAGGCGATTCTCGTTGATGAGCATGGTCTGATGCTTGAGCCAGTCGGCCCAGGCCTGTTTGGAGACCTGCTCGAAGACCCGTTTACCCAGTGCGCCGGGATAGGGTTGGCGCTCCAGGCCATCGGCCTCTCGGTTGAGCTTGACGCAGTGCACGGTGCGACTCATTGCTGGTCTCTCCAGTCAGGATGCTGAACGGCCGGATGGCCGCTCGGGACAGATGGTATCAGGACCGGTGCGCCGATCCGCCTGCTCGGTTGGCGGTGGTGGTGCAGTCTCCGATGCTGCGATTGGCGCTGACCTGACTGCTGATTCCGTGAAACTCGATCAGCAGCGCCTTGATCGGGGTCGGGAGCCCGAGGCGGCCGGGGTGGCGTGGGTCGGCCCAGCACCAGTCGCTGTCGCCGATAGAGGCGGCAGCAGCGGTGAGCCACAGGGCCACCGGCTCGATATCCAGCTGGAAGTGGGTGAAGGAATGCCGCCGCAGTGGCAGCATTTCAACTCGTCTGATAGGGAGACCGAGCTGCTCCCGGCACCAGGCGGCAGGGTCGGCATCCGCGGCGATCACTGGCGGGACATAGAGCCCACCCCAGATGCCAGCCGGCGGGCGCCGCTGCAACAGCACCGCCCCAGACGGGTCGGCAATCAGCAGCAGCCGGGTCTGGCGGACCGGCAGCCGACGGCGTGGCCGCGCTGCCGGATAGTCGGCAACGCGGCCCTGGCGGTAGGCCTGGCAGCCGGCGGCGAGTGGGCAGCGGTCGCAGCCGGGTTGGGCGCGGGTGCAGCAAGTGGCCCCCAGGTCCATCATCGCCTGGTTATAGTCGGCCACAGCGGCGAGTGGGGTGAGCCGCTCTGCCAGGTCCCATAGCTGGCGCTGGACCGGGGCGGTGCCGGGCCAGCCCGGCACCGCAAAACAGCGTGCCAGTACCCGCTTGCAGTTGCCGTCGAGGATGGCTTGCCGCTGTCCGTGGGCTAGGGACAGGATCGCCGCGGCGGTGGAGCGACCGATCCCGGGTAGCGCTTGCAGTTGCGCGCGGTCCGCGGGCAGGTGCCCGCCATGCGCATGACAGGCCTGCTGCGCGGCCTGGTGCAGATGCCGCGCGCGGGCGTAATAGCCAAGGCCGGACCACACATGCAGCACCTCGTCGAGCGGCGCCGCGGCCAGGGTCGCCAAGTCCGGAAAGTGGGTGACGAAGCGCTCGAAGTAGGGGATGACCACGGCCACCTGGGTCTGCTGCAACATGACCTCCGAGATCCAGACCCGGTAGGGGGTGGGATCGCGTTGCCAGGGCAGGTCATGACGCCCATGCCGGGCGAACCAGGCAAGCAGGGCTGGGGCGAAGGTGCGATGGGTCCAGGACGACATAGCCGGTTGGTCGGTGCTGGGCTGAGGGGGCGGGAGCCGTTGCTGCGCATCGTGCCCGGACGCGGCAGCAGCCGGCCCCGGGTGGGCGGCGGCGCTGCCTCAGTGCCGCTGTAGGGTCAGGAAGTCCAGCGCATAGACATTGCGTGCATCAGCCGGACGGTGAACCCGGGCGACCTCCACCCAGGCGCTGGCATCCCAGTCGGGGAAGCGGGTGTCGCCGGCGATTTCGGCATCCACCAGGGTCAGTTCCATCCGCCGCGCCTGGGGCAGCAGGGCCCGATACAGCATCGCCCCGCCGACCACCATCACTTCCGGCACGGCCCCGGCCAGCTCCAGGGCGGCCGCTGGCGAGGATGCCACCTCGGCCCCGATCGGGGTAAAAGCAGGATCGCCAGAGACTACGATGTGGCGGCGGCGCGGCAGCAACCCAGGCAGCGATTCCCAGGTGCGCCGACCCATGATGATCGGCTTGTCCAGGGTCAGCTGACGGAAATGGGCGAGGTCTGCCGGCAGATGCCAGGGTAGGCGGTTATCGCGACCGATGACGCGGTTGTGGGCCAGCGCGGCGACGATGATCACGCAAGCTGGTGGGGTTGCCGGCGCGGGGTCGGTTGGGGTGCCGGTCATGGCGCGGGTGGCCCACCGGGGTTGGTCGGGTCGATTGCCAGTCCGGCCAGCACCGCGTCGAGGCGCTGATCCCGGTTTGCCTCCGGCAGAAAGAAGGCATAGGCGGTGCGCTCCAGCGGCGGCGCGTCGGGTACCTGCCGGAGACGGCCGGCAGCGAGATCCGCGGCCACCAGGTTCAGCGGCAGATGGGCACTACCGCCGCGTGCCAGCAGCAGGGTGCGGGCCAGGCGTGCCGGGCCGATTCGCAGGCGCGGGCGTAGCGGCGAGCCGGAGGCGTCGGGATCGCTGCCAATCCGGTTGCTGCCCCAGTCCACGCAGAGATAGTCGTCGCGGTGCAGCGCCTGCGTGGCTACGGATGCCGGTTCGGTACTGACCAGCACGAGCCGGAGCCGCTGCACCGCGCGCACGACCAGATCAGGGGCGAGTGGGGCATCGAAGGCGAAGGCAAGGTCGAGGCGATGCTCGCGCAGACGCCGCAGCAGGCCTTCGCGGCTGTGCACCGCCGCCCGCACCGCTAGTCGCGGCTGGACGGCGACCAGCCGAATCAGCCAGTCGCCGAGCAGGCCATCCCAGAGGTTCTGTACCGCACCCACTGCCAGCGCGCTGCCCGGCTCGCCGATACCGGTGATTGCCTCGCGCGCCCGGTGCCAGGCTGCCAAGATCTGCTCGGCAGGTTGCAGCAGACGCTCGCCCTGGGGCGTCAGTTGGACATTGTTGCGGGTGCGGGTGAATAGCTCGACCCCCAAGGCCTGCTCCAACTGTCGGATGCGGGCGCTCACCGCCGACTGCGTCAGGAAGAGGCGTTCGGCGGCCTTACCGAAGTGGCGGGTGCGATTGACCTCCAAAAAGGTCTTGAGCAGATCGGTATCCATGGCCGCGACAGACTGGGGCTGAGGCTGCAGATGGCCCCGGTGCTGCCCCCGCGGCCGAACCCGAGGCGGGAGGGCCGGATGACAGCCGCGCAGCGGCAGGTTCCGGACGCTCGGCGGGGCATTCGCTCGGCTCATCGTCCCGCCGACCGTTCCTCGATTTAAGCAAAAAATTCGATCGAGACGATAGCGAAATTTTGCTTCCGTTAATGCCCCGATCTGCTTCATTTATAAGAGTTTGCTAACAGGTTACCGGTCCACGGAGGCCATCATGCAGTACGACAACACCCAGGCGCCCGAAGAGGTCGATGGCGGCGACGACGAGGTTCTCCCCCTCGAAGAGCGCCTGACTGCGCTGCGTAGCCATCGCAACGCCAGCGGCTATTCGCCTCAGGCGCGGGCGCGCATCGAGTATCTGCAGGAGCTGCGGCGCCTGCGCTCCCAGGTCGGTGACGACGGCCTCGACGCCTTCTGAAGCCGGTCTCCAAGCCTGGCCTCGCGGCCAGGCCGCTATCTCGTTTCTCGCACCTCCCTCGTCCACGCCGGCAACCTGCTCCCCTGGACAAGGACTGCGGACACCACGGTCCGTTCGCGAAGGTTCCAGAAGGAGCCAGCAGGACCTAGCAACCGACTCCTGGGGTTGACGCCCGCCATCAGCGACCCGCTAGGTCCTCGACGATCGCCATCTCCTGCAGTTCGCGGACCCGCTCCGGGGCATAGCCGAGCGCGGCAAAATCCAGGATGCCGTCGGCGGCATGGCAATCCTGGCAGGTCCGTCCGGCGCGCTGGATCCCGTGATTGACCATCAGCGTGCCCATCTGGCGCATCCACCGCGGCTGGACCTGGGGGCCGAGGCCGCCATCCTGTAGCGGGAACTCGGTATTCCAGCCGCCGGTGACGCCGAAATAGGCCATGAACTCGTCCATCATGTAGTACTTGAACGGGGTCTGGTACATGCGCTGCACGATGGGATGCGCGAGCGCCGCCGCCACCGCCGCGCGCGGATCGCCACCCTCATAATAGGCCGCATAGTCGAATGGCAGGATCATCGCCCCGAATGGCCCCTGATTGCCCAGGTCCTCGTACATCAGGGCATTGAACAGCTTGAACGGATAGATGCGGCTGGTGCCAGCACGCATGATCGGGCGCAGGTTCTCCGCGAGCATGCGCCGCCGCTTGGCCAGTTGCTCCGGCGACAATTGCGACAGCGGATCGGTGGCCGCCTGCACATAGGCAGCCACGTCGATATCCGGCCAGGTTGCCTGCAGTTCCTCTGCCCGCGCCCGCACTGCCGCGATCACCTCGGGATGATCGATACGGGCGATTTGGTTCATCAGTGGATCATAGCGGTCGCCGCCGTCGGGATGGTCGCCCAGGGCATTGGCCAGGAAGGTGCCATTGCCGTTGAACCAGAGATAAACGATGCCCTGGCCAGGGCTGCCGGTGCGGACCACATCGGTGGGCTCCCAGATCCCAGTCTCGGCATTCCAGGTGGGATGCACCCAATCCCGCAGCACGACGTTGGCATCCTCCAGTTGCTTGATATGGCAGGTCTCGCAGGCGATGCGCTCGCTGTGCCCATTGAGCAGGGCACGATGATCGGACTGGTTATGGGGCAGGGCAGTATGGCAGGTCGTGCAGGCGACCGCCTTGTCCGGCAGGTCATTGGCGACCAGGTCCACGCCGCTTTGCCCGCGCGGGATGCGGTGGCCCTCGGGGACATGACAGTCGATGCACTGCACCCCGGCCGCAGCATGCACGTCGGACGCGGGACTGAACGGGTTGCCGCGCTTGGCCCCGTGATGCAGCAGCCGCGGATGACGCTGTCCCAGGTTGCGGGCCGCGTCGTTATGGGGATAAGCATCGCCGCCCATGTTGTGCTGATGGCAGAACAGGCAGTTGCGATTGGTCGGGCGGCCGACACTGAGAGCGGCGCGCAGACTGCGATCCTGATTCCAGCGGCGACCGATCGCATCGGTGATCACGAAGCGCTGATTCATGTCGTACTCGGCAGCATGGCAGATCAAGCAATCGATGCCATCCTTCGCCGTATCGGGTACATCGCCGATCGGCATCATCTTCTCGGTGGCAGGGTGATAATTGCCGCCGATATGGCATTGACCGCAGCCCTCGCTGCGCCACTGCACGCCCTCTTCGGCCGCGCCGTCTGGGCGACTGGCCACCAGCACGGCCCAGCCGGTCCAGGAGAAGCTGCCGGGGATGCCGCAGGCGCGGTTGATCTTGCCGAGCGGGATTGGCCGCTTCCCCGGTGCATTGACCTGGCGGCCATCGTAGCCAAAGCTGGAGAAGCCGCTTGCATTGGTCTGAAACTTGAAGTGGACCGTATCGACGACGTTGTCCAAGGTCGCGACGCTGCTCACCTGTCCGTCGCCGTGCAGCACCCGCATGCTCGGATGACATTGCAGGCAGGTTTGCGGCCCCTCGTAGCGGCGGATGCCAGCGGCGCGAAACCAGCCGATATGCGGATAGCCGGCGGCACGCAGCTGCGACGGCGTGGCTAGGCGTCGCTCCGCGGTCACGACCTCTTCCAGCGCGGTCTGGGCGCTCTGCGTGGCATGCCCGCTGGCCAAGGTCGACCCTGGCCCCGGTAGCGACCCGGCGAGCGCGAGGGTACGGGCCAGGTCATCGAATTCCGCGGCGGTCAGTTCCCGGCTGTTCTCGAAGCTGAGTGGGGCATTGGCGGTGCCCACGTAGGCGCTGAATAGGTGCGGATAGACCCAGTGATAGCCGGCCGCCCCCAGCAGCAGCAGGGCGGTCAGATAGAGCAGGGTACGTGGGAGGCGTAGGCGCCGGAGATTGGCAAGCATTGCACGGCAAATAGTCAGGGTTCGGTGTGCCAGCCGGTGAGCATGGCGTGCAGATTCGACCAGGGGGTGGCGCCGGTGGTGATCATGTACAGATGTACGATGACAAACAGCACCAGCAGCCAACTGCTGGCGAGGTGAGCAATGGCGACGAGCCAGATGGTGCCGACACCGAACAGCGTCGCTGGTAGCCAGGGCGACAGCAGGAAGCCCCAGCCGCTCAGGATTAGGATCGGCATCAGCCCGACCAGGGCGCCCCAGTAGCTCAACTGCTGCAGGGCATTGAGCTTGCGCCTGGCACTGACATTGAATGGGTGCGGGGCGTCGGTGAAGATGCCGTGCAGATAATAGTGCAGTTGGCGCCACAGTTCGCCGGGTAGGGTGCGCAGCTGCAGTCGATAATGGCGAGCATTGCTGCTGCGGGGGTTGACGATCACGAACAGCAGCCAGGACAGGGTCAGCAGGATGCCGGCGGTATTATGGACGGGGACCGCGCTGGAGAATGGGATGAGCCAGCCTGGTCCGGCATAATGCAGGCTCACCCCGGTGGCGATCAGCACCAAAAACAGCGCGGCATTGAGCCAATGCCACAGCCGCAGCCACAGCGGATAGAGGTAGAGCTGGTTCATGCCTGCCGCTGGCGCCGATAGGCGTGATAACGGCCGCTGGCATGGGCGGCGATGCCGGCCAGCAGCAGGGCGATGATGATGAGGCTGATGCGATCGAGGGTGGGGCTGCGGGTCATGCCGACGATATAGGCGTCGTTGTAGAGGGCCTGATTGAGCCAGCCGCTGGCACGCAGGGCCTGTTGCGAGCGATAGGTATAGAGCTGGTTGAGTAGTGTGGAGCTGCGCCGATGGCAGGTGACGCAATCGCGCGCGCTGGCGGCGGCCGGCAGGACCTGATGCGAGGGATACTGGCGCTGCGGATCACCGGGGGCGGCATGACAGTCGATGCAGCGGACTGCCTGGCGATGGCGCTCGGGCCGCGGCAGCCAGTCATGCCCAGGTGGTTGGTCGAGGGTCTGATCCTGATGGCATTGTAGGCAGACGCCGTTATGGGTGCGGACCGCGGTGTCGATGCCGACGTCGCGGGGCAGGGGCTGGAAGCGATGGACGTCGTGGCAGGCGTCGCAGGAGAACCCTGGCCCGGCCACCTCCAGGTGCACACTCTGGCGGAACTCCGCCGCGATGCTATCGAGGTCCCGCACCTTGCCGCCGGTTTCGCGGCCGGCCTGCTCCCGATGGCAGCCGGTGCAGTCCAAGTCCTCGTCGGCGCTGCTCACGCGATGGGGATAATGGCGGTAGCCGCGCGCATGGCAGTCGCCGCAGGCGAGTCCGGCATGCACCGAGCGAGCATAGTCATCGGCGGCGATCCGCAGATCCACCACGGCAGCCGTGTCCTGGTCCCGGTAGGCGAGGTTGACGATGCGATGACAGCGCATGCAGGCTGGGCTGTCGTCGCGGGCCAGACCGGCAACCACGTGGTCGGCTGGTGCCGCTGCCGCTGTGCCGGTGACGCCCGGATCCTCGACCGGGGCTGCAACTGGGTTCGTCGTGAGGCTTGCCGTTGGACCCGGCCAGGCCAGGTCGGCGCCGACTGCCCCTATGGGGGCCGCCAGGGACAGGGTCAGCAGGAGTGGTAGCAGGGATTGGCGCAGCAGGGACATCCGGAGGCAGAGCAGTGGGCAATCACGGACTCGCTAGCGGGCCTAGATCGCAGGCCAGCCGGCGACTACCAGTCAGGGCCAGTCAGGGTTGGCCGTGATAAGGCGATTAGACCGCACGCTACGCCGATGGATCGGCCTTGTTGATGACCTGCCTCAACCGGGCGGTCATCCGTTGTGCGGTGCCGTTGCGACGCCCAGTGCGTGGCAACCCAGTGCGTGGCAACTGTTCGGTCTTCAGGCCAGGGAAGGATAGCGCGCGGCGCGGGCGCCCATTGGGAAACGCTGAATGCGTCGGCGTTTCCTCAGGCGGTGGCAAACTCCAGGCGCTGCCCACGGACATGGTCGTTGACCTGCCCACGTTCATAAGCGACCTGACCATTGACGATGCTGGTCACGACCCGCGCCCGCAGGGTGCGGCCCTCGAACGGCGACCAGCCGCACTTGGCCAGTATCTCGCGGCGCTCTACCGGGCGTGGCTCGCCCAGTTCGATCATGACCAGATCGGCCCAGTAGCCCTCGCGCAGATAGCCGCGTTCGCTGATCCCGAAGCAATCGGCCACCGCGTGGCTGGTCTTCGTCACCAGTTGGGTCAGGCTGAGATCGCCGTTCAGCACATGCTCGAACAGCGACGGCAGCGCGTGCTGCACCAGCGGCAGCCCCGCCGGTGCCTGGAAATAGCCCGCGTCCTTCTCCGCGAGCAGATGCGGCGCGTGGTCGGTGGCGATCACATCGATGCGATCGGTGGTCACCGCGGCGAGCAGGGCGGCGCGGTCGGCCGCGGTCTTGATGGCCGGGTTGCATTTGATCAGCGTGCCCTTTTCCTCGTAGTCCCGGTCGTCAAAATAGAGATGATGGACACAGGCCTCGGCGCTGATGCGTTTGCTGGTCACCGGTCCCGGGGTAAACAGGTCCAGCTCCGCCGCTGTGGTCAGATGCAGCACATGCAGGCGGGCGTCATGGCGCCGGGCCAGCTCCACTGCCAGGCTGGATGACTGCAGACAGGCCTCGGCAGAGCGGATCAGGGGATGCGCGGCGATGGGTACATCCTCGCCATAGCGTGCCCGCCAGGCCGCCTCATTGGCGAGGATGGTCGGGGTATGTTCGCAATGGGTGGCGATCAATAGCGGGCTGTCACGGAAGATCGCCTCCAGGGTGGCCTCGTCATCCACCAGCATATTGCCGGTCGAAGCGCCCATAAACACCTTGACCCCGCAGCATTGGCCTGACTTGACCGCTCGGATGGCGGCGATATTGTCGTTGCTGGCACCGAGGTAGAAGCTGTAATTGGCGCGCGCCACCTGGGCCGCGCGGGCGTGCTTGGTCTCTAGTCGTTCCAGGTCCAAGGTCGGCGGCAGGGTGTTGGGCATCTCCATGAAGCTGGTGATGCCGCCGGCCACCGCGGCTCGGGATTCGCTGGCGATGTCGGCCTTGTGGGTCAGTCCGGGTTCACGAAAATGCACCTGATCGTCGATCATCCCGGGGATCAGCAGCCGTCCAGCGGCATCGATGACCCGGGTCGCCGCACGCCCCTGCAGATCGCTGCCGATGGCGGCAATCCGGCCGTTCTCGATCAGCACATCGGCCTCGAAGCGGCGTCCTTCGTTGACGAGATCGGCATTGGTGATGAGTAGACTAGACATGGTGGCAGGTCCGTGGTTGAGGAGGGAGGCAATGACGACGCTGCGCGGCCGGGGGTGGGTCTGGTACCCTCGCGGCGTTGGCCTGTGCACAGCTGCCGCTTGTGTCTGCCGATTATCGGCCATCCACGGCAAGGTGTCGCATCGCCACTGTCGTTGTCGTGCCCAACGCGCTGCCGGGCCGACTAGGCGTCTTGGCCAGCGTTCCAGCCAGCGTCCCGGCAGGCGCCGCCGCGGGGTCTGCTGGCGTCCGTATCCCAGACGAGACCCCACCGCATGACCGATCCGATCCGCATCCAGGCCAACGAACGCGCCGCCACCGGGGACAGCCTCCCCTGGGTGGCGGTGCGGGCCGGCCTCAAGCTCAATGCCGATGGGCTGATCCCTGCCATCGCTCAGCAGTATGACACCGGCGAGGTGCTGATGATGGCCTGGATGAACCTCACCGCCCTCGACGAGACCCTGGCCACCGGGCGCGTCTGCTACTGGTCGCGCTCGCGCGGCAAGCTGTGGCGCAAGGGGGAGTCTTCGGGTCAGGTCCAGCACTTGCGCGAGCTGCGCCTGGATTGCGATGGCGATACCCTGCTGGTGCTGGTGGATCAGACCGGCCCGGCCTGCCATACCGGTCGGCGCAACTGCTTTTATAATGCCGTGCGCGGGGATCGGGTCGAAGTGATCGCCGATCCCCTGATCGATCCGGATACCCTCTACGGCTGACCGCGGACCGGCCCGTGGGCGCGGTCGCTGCGGTGGACCAACCCGACACCCACTTGTGCCTGGTGGCGCCCGAGGCGCTGCCCAACCTGCTGCCGGCGCTGAGCCCTGCCAGTGCCCCTGGGCAGGTGATCCTGCTGTGGGCGCCCCCGCTGGCGGCTGCCGCCACGCGGCTTGCCGCTTGCCTGCAGCGGCGCGGCATCGCCTGCACCCGCTGGGAGATCGCCGACACCGGCGATCCGGCCGCGATTCAGAGGCAACTTGCCCGCCACTTGGCGACGCTGCCGGGCGCGGCGCCGGCTGGCGCACCGCCGCGGATCGCCCTCAATGCCAGCGGCGGCAGTCGGGCCATGGCGATCGCCGCAACCGCGCTCTTTCGCGCCCATGACCTGCCGATCTTCTGCGTGGCCCCGGCCGCCGACCGGCTGGTCTGGCTGCATCCGGCTGCGCGTCCGGTGCAATCGCTGGATGCCAGTCTGGCGTTGACTGAGGTCTTAGCCGCCCAGGGGCTGGTGCCAGGCGGCAGCGATCCGGCCGGCATGGCGGCGGTGCCGCCGCCCCGCCAGCAGCTCTGCGCCTGGCTGGCCGAGCAGAACCGGCGCCTGGCGCCGGCCCTAACCGAACTCGATCGACTGGCGACCCACGCCCCGGCTCCGGTTGATGCTCAGCCGCAGTCGGCCGCGGACGCCCGGATGCGGGCGCTGACCGCGCTCATCCAGCGGCTGGCCCTGGCCGGAGTGGTCCGCATCGATCGCGGCCGGGTGCGCTATGCCGACCGGGCCGCCCGCGCCTTTGTGCAAGGCGGCTGGATCGCTGAACATTGCCTGGCCCTGCTGCAGGAGCGCTCGGTACCCGCTGCGCTGATGCGCGTTGAAGCGCTTGCCCGCGAGGATGGTCCTGGTCATCCGGCAGACCTGCTTTGCCTGGCGCGCAACCGGCTGCACCTAATGGTTTGCCTCCGGCCCCGCCAGGATCGTCACCGGCCCCGCCAGGATCAAAATGGGTCCCGCCGGGATCAAGACCGGCCTCGCCAGGATCAACATCGGCCAAGCCCGAGCGCTGCGACCGGCATCCAACCCGAGCTGCTGCAGCAGGTGCTCGCCGGCAGCGATGCCCGCGTTCTCCTGCTTGGCCTGCTGGAGCCGCCGCCCGCCGTCCGCCGTCGCGCCGCCGAACTGGGTATTCAGGTCTGTGCCGGTTCGCGGCTGGCGGCACTACCAGCGACCCTACGGACTTGGATCGACGGCACCGATCAGGGACTCGGTTGAATCTGGCATCAACGTTTCCGTCGATCGCCTGAGGCTTGTGAGCGAGGCGGGGCGGGTTGCCGGCGTCTGGTTGCCGGCCGCCGCCGACTAGTGCCGGTGGCCATCAGGGCCTCGATCTCCGCGGCCTCCTTGGGGACGTTGGCGGACAGCACCTCGCGTCCCTCGGTGGTGACTAGCACATCGTCCTCGATGCGGATGCCGATGCCGCGGAACTGCGCTGGTGCCGGTGCATCCGGGGCCACATACAGGCCAGGCTCCACCGTGAGCACCATGCCCGGCTCGAAGCGCCGCCATTTACCGTCTTGCTTGTAGTCGCCCACGTCGTGCACGTCCATGCCTAGCCAATGGCCGGTGCGGTGCATGTAGAAGGGCTTATAGGCCTCTTCCTCGATCAGGCGCGGCAGCGCCTCGATGCTACCCTCGATCAGCCCCAGTTCCAGCAGCCCGCGGGTCAGCACCTGCAGCGCCGCTTCGTGCGGCTGATTCCAGCGCCGTCCCGGGCGCACTTGCTCGATGGCGGCGCGCTGCGCGGCCAGTACCAGATCGTAGAGGGCGCGTTGGGCTGGGCTGAAGCGCCCGTTCACCGGGAAGGTGCGAGTGATGTCGGAGGCATAGCCCTGGAGTTCGCAGCCGGCATCCACCAGCACCAGGTCGCCATCGCGCAGGGGCGCGTTATTGTCTATGTAGTGCAGCACGCAGGCATTGGCACCGCCGCCGACGATGGGCTGATAGGCCTGGAAGCGGGCTCCCTGTTCGGCGCAAGCATGCAGGAAGACGCCCTCGAGCTGCTGCTCGGTGAGGCCTGGCTGGCAGGTCTGCATCAGCTGCCGATGAGCGGCGGCGGAGATGGCCGCGGCCGCTCGCATCACCGCCAGTTCGCCCGCGCCCTTGCGCAGCCGTTGCTCGTGGATGATGCGGTCGGAGCTGACCAGTTCGTTGGGGGCGCTGACCCCGGCGCGTGCCTGGCGGCGCACCGCTCGCAGCCACTCCATCACCTGTAGATCGAGGTCGCCTTCGGTGCCCAGGGGATAGTAGATGCGGCGCCGGTCCGCCAGCAGTTCCGGCAATTTGGCATCCAGCTCTGCCAGCGGGAAGGCCTGATCGGCACCGAAGCTAGCCACGGCACCCTCGGTGCCATGGCGAAAGCCGTCCCAGATCTCCCGTTCCGGGTCACGCGGGCGGCAGAACAGCACGAATTCCCCCTGTTTGCGCTTAGGGACAATCACGGCCAGGGCATCTGGTTCCGGGAAGCCAGTCAGGTAGGTGAAATCGCTGTCCTGACGGAAGGGATAGTGGACATCGCGATTGCGCGGCACCTCGGTGGCGGCAGGGATCAACAACACCGAATCCGACCCGATCGCCTGGGCGATGGTACGCCGACGGCGGCGCAGCTCGCCGCGGGTAGCGGCGCGGACTCGGCGTGACGGCAGCGTGGCCATCACGGCGTCCTCCGTTGCCGCGGTGCGGTGTCTTCGAAGATCATCAGCGCCGCCACGCGCAGGAACTCGATGATCTCAGCCAGGGCCTGCTCATCGGCCTGACTCGCGTCGGGCCGGTCTGCGGGCGCGGCGTTGTCGGCCAGGGTATCGAGGTCCATCCGGGTCAGCTCCAGCAAATCGCCGAGGGCCTCCTGACTCGGCCCCGACAGGCGGCTCTGATCAAGCCCGGCCAACCCGGCCCCGAACAGAAAGCCGCGGCTCCAGTCGTGGACGCTGGTGGCGCGCTCGTGCAGACTGCCTGTTTCACTGGGGAGCAACAGGTCGAAATTCATCGCCGCACTGCCAAGCTGTGCGCGAGTGTGGGCGGCCACTGCTTGCAGCGCCTGCTGGCAATCCTGCGCCGTTAGGTCGATGCTCGCGCCACCAGGGGCCGGCGGCAGCAGTTCTGCTAGCCAGCGCGCCTCCGGGTCGGGGGCGCCGGCCGCGAGCAGGCCACAGAACACGCCATGGGCCTCGGCGGCACCGGTCAGTAGCGGGCTCGCAGTGAGTAGCTGTTCGACCTGCTCATAAGCGGGGAGATGGGTCCTGTGGGTCGCGGACATGGGGCTCCTGCGGAGGCGGAAATGGATCATGCGACCATCCTTTTTAGTCGCAACCGTGCCCGGCTTCAACGTTGCGTGCCTTGGCTAAGGCGGTCCGGCCGCGTCCGGTGAGGTGCGGGACGCGTCGCATGGGCCCTCCGCCGCTGTGCCGAGACTGTCTTGGAGTGCAGCAAGGCAATTGAAAACAGAACGTTTTCGATGGCCGCCCGCGGGCGTCCGATTGACCGGCCGCGGCGCGGCTTCTATAGTCATCGCGGATTGTTGCGCGGATCGCCTGGCAGGTCGGCTCCACCGTAGCTGCTCGGGCAGCGGCGACGACGGCCGGCTGCAGTGGCGCGGCCGCCGACCCGTGGCATATCCACCGCGTCCCCCGATTGCTCTGCGGGCGTCCCCTGCAGACAATCCCACAACACCCCGGACTCGAAGGTTGCGGCATGGCTGGGTTCGACATCGATCTCTTGGAACAACAGGTGGAGGAATTGATCCGCCTGTGCGATCGGCTGCGCGAAGAGAACGCCTCGCTGCGTGCGAGTCAGGAGCACCTCGTCGCCGAGCGGGCCGACCTGATCGAGAAGACTGAACTGGCCCGCAGCCGCGTCGAGGCCATGGTCGCGCGGCTCAAATCGATGGAGGATCAGCTGTGATACCAACCGCGGCGGACGATGATACGGTGACCCCGGTCACCGTGCAGATACTCGACAAGGATTATCGGATCGCCTGTGCACCCCTCGAGCAGCCTGGCCTGATGGAATGTGCCCGCCTGCTCGATCGGCGCATGCGCGAGGTACGCCAGAACGGCCGCGTGATCGGTGCCGACCGGATCGCCGTGATGGCGGCGCTGAATCTGGCATACGACCTGATGCAGCAGCGCGACAATAACGCCGGTGCAACCCCGCGTCTGCAGAAGCTCCAGCGGCGCGTGGGCGAGGCCCTGAAAGGGCCGGCCGGGCAGCACCTCTCGTCTGAAGCGTCCGGGCGGCCACTGGACGCATCGAACGAATCGGTATAGTCTCAAACCTAGACATCCCCTGCAGTGTTCGACAGCGGCCTGGGTATATTCTTGAGCCTAATGCATACCCCGGGGGCGCCTTTGGTTAGGGCTGTTGTGCAAGTCCGCCGCGAGCGGAAAGCCTGAAGCCCTCTCCCGCGTCCCCACTTGAACCCGCTGGTTCAAGAACGAGGGCAGGCATCGGCACAGGTGGGGGATGTCCCTCCTTACGCCCGTCTGACCACGGCCTGACCTGCTAGGTTAGAGTCGGGCACATCGAGGTCTGACAGGTCGGTGCGATAACACCGTCCCAAGCCGACTAGCGCCCCGATCGCCTTCCGATTGACCCCGCATCGACCCCCGGTTATGGGCTAGCCCACGGTGGAGCGACCGCGCGATCTGCTCTTGGATCGTCGTCCCAGCGCGATCTGCCCAGTTCAGATCTGAAGTTCAGACCTGAACTTGCCCCCTGATCCCCCCTGATCCCTGGCACTGCTCCCCGCGGCAACGCCATGTCGTGCGTGCCCTGCTTGACCTGCCTGACCCGGCGCGTCACAAGCCCTGCCGTCCAGGACGGTGTAAGGAGGGCGCGACGAGGCATCAGCCATCTCAACCTGCAGGCAAACCCGAGGTCAGCATGGCCCCGAACCAACCTCCGTTGCGGTTGCGTCGCGACCTGCGCGCTGCCCGGCGTGCGTTGAGCCCTCGTCAGCAACGACAGCACGCCGCCGCCGTCGCCCGTCATCTTGGCCGCAACCCACGCCTGCGCCGGGTCCGGCGCATTGCCCTGTATCTGCCCGCCGATGGTGAAGTCGATCCCGGTCCGCTGCGCGAGCGCCTCGCACGCCCGGTGCGCCGCTGGTATCTGCCAGTCCTGCGCCAGCATCCCCGCGGTCGGCTCTGGTTTGTGCGCCAGCGTCGCGGCGAGCGGCTGCGTCGCAACCGCTTCGGGATCCCCGAGCCGCTGCGGCGCAGCGGCGCAATCCTGCCCGGGCATGCGCTGGATCTCGTGCTCGTGCCCCTGGTCGGTTTCGATGGGCGCTGCAACCGCCTCGGCATGGGCGGTGGCTTCTACGATCGCAGTCTGGCTTTTCGCCGGTGGCGTCGTCACTGGCAGCGTCCGCTGCTGATCGGTCTTGCCCATGAGTGCCAGCGCGTCGCGCAGATCGCGGCGCGGCCCTGGGATGTCCCGGTGGATGCCGTGGTCACCGAACTGGGCCTTCAGTGGTGCGCGAGACCGGCAGATCCGGACGGCTGAGCCGACGGTTGCCCCGGGTGCGCCCCGCGTGGGGGTCGTCCGGCATGCCAGTGCGATCGGGCCGTCGTGGCGGTCTGCGCCGACGGGACAGGGAATGTTGATGCGATGCCTGCAGGCTTTCGGTACCCTATGCGCCGCGTGCGGCTGCGGCGTCATTGGTGGCAGACACCTTTGATCGCGTCTTCGCAACGGGTCGCGCTCGAGCGACGGTGGCGTCCAGGTTCACATCCCGCTGCCGGAACCAATGCCATCGCCGACGCCGCTACCGATCGCGGCATTCGGCTCCGCACCGGCTTGGTCCCGACCGCCAGACTCCGAAAGCCTCCGCCAGACCCTGCCGGCAACCCGTAGCGACAACCGCCCCATGCCGCACGCCACTCCCGCTATCGACCAGACTGCGCAGCAGATGCCGCGCACCGCCCTGCCGGCGGGTGGCAGGCCGGATCGCCAGGTACAACGCGCTACCGTGCGCACACGGATCAGGCCGGCCAGGTGCCCGAACAGGCGCCCGAACAGGTGGTTGCGCAACAGCAAGCCGGTCGCGTTCTGGTCGGCATCTTGCCGGAGAGTCGGCGGCGATCGCCGGATCACCGCCTGCGGCATCGGCACCCGCGGCCATTGTCGTGGGGCCTTCGATAAGCCCGCCCGGCAGATGGGCACCACGGCGCCGAAATATGACAATCTCGCTGAAGGAGCTGTCGCCTTGACAATGCCAACCCAGTCGCCGCCGCAGCCATAGAGACCGGCCCAGCGCGCGGGCGCTGGCCAGGCCATCGCCGTGCGGACCTGGGCGTTGTGCGCCCCGTTCCGCCCCGGTAGCGAGCCAGAACCCAGAGACCGATCCAGAGCAGCAACGAGGTGTCACCATGACCGCGAAGAACGCCTTTTATGCCCAGTCCGGCGGGGTCACCGCCGTGATCAACGCCTCCGCCTGCGGGGTCATCGAGACGGCCCGGCAGCACCCGGACCAGATCGCCAATGTCTATGCCGGGCGCCATGGCATTATCGGTGCGCTCACCGAAGACCTGATCGATACCAGCCAGGAATCCGCTGCCGACATCGCCGCCCTGCGCCATACCCCGTCTGGCGCCTTCGGTTCCTGCCGGTACAAGCTCAAGAGCCTGGAGGCCAATCAGCGCGAGTATGCACGGCTGATCGAGGTTTTCCGCGCCCACGACATCGGCTACTTCTTCTATAACGGTGGCGGTGATTCGGCCGACACCTGCTACAAGATCAGCCAGCTCTCCGAGACCATGGGATTCCCGGTACAGGCGATCCACATCCCCAAGACCGTGGACAACGACCTGCCCATCACCGATAACTGCCCGGGGTTCGGCTCGGTGGCCAAATACATCGCCACCTCGGCCCTGGAGGCCTCGTTCGATGTGCGTTCCATGGCCAAGACCTCGACCAAGCTCTTCGTCCTGGAGGTGATGGGGCGCCACGCTGGCTGGATCGCCGCTGCCGGCGGTCTGATCGAGGACCACGATATGCCGGTGCTAGTGCTGTTCCCGGAAATCGAGTTCGACCAGGAACGCTTTATGGCCGCCGTCAAGGAACGGGTGGAGCAGCATGATTTCTGCACCGTCATCGTTTCCGAGGGGGCCAAGTATCCTGATGGTCGCTTCCTTGCCGAGCAGGGCACGCGCGATGCATTCGGTCATGCTCAGCTCGGTGGTGCCGCCCCGGTGATGGCCAACCTGGTCAAGGAGGCCCTGGGCTACAAGTTCCACTGGGCCGTGGCCGATTATCTCCAGCGCGCCGCCCGCCACCTGGCCTCCAAGACCGATGTCGAGCAGGCCTACGCGATGGGCAAGGCGGGGGTGGAGTTCGCCTTGCAGGGTCACAATGCCATCATGCCCACGGTGCGCCGGGTCAGCGACACGCCCTATCGCTGGGAGGTGGGCGAGGCACCGCTGTCGGAAGTGGCCAACGTCGAGAAGTTCATGCCACGGGAATTCATCACCGCCGATGGCTTGCGGATCACGGACGCCTGCAAGACCTATCTCTACCCGCTGATTCAGGGCGAGGACTATCCGCCGTTCGCCAACGGCCTGCCCAAGTATGTGACGCTCAAGAACCAGGCGGTGGAGAAGAAGCTGCCGCCCTTCGAACTCTGACCCGCGCGGTCGGGCCCTCCGTTCTGAGCGGAACTCCGCCGCGGTGCGGCCGCAGCGCCGTGCCGGTGGCGTGGTGTCGGCCAGCTCGTGATGACCCGGCCGCGACGGGGACGGTTTCCCGGCCGGTTGCAGCCGCTAGCGCGTGCGGGCGTTGCGCGACCGATCCATAACGATAATTAGACCCCATTCACCACCGACGTCGACCACGTCTTCGATAACCCCAGCAACCCATCCGTCAGGAGTCAGTGCCAATGACGACATTCTTCACCATCTTTGCCATCCTATGTGCCCTTGCGGCCATCGGATACGGCGTCTGGTCAGTCCAGTGGATCCTGCAGCTACCCGCTGGCAACGCGCGCATGCAGGAGATCTCCGCCGCGATTCAGGAGGGCGCCCAGGCGTACCTGAACCGTCAGTACATGACCATCGGAATGGTCGGCGCGGTCCTGGCGGTGATCCTTTGGATCTTCCTCGACTATCACACCGCGACCGGCTTCGTAATCGGCGCGGTGCTGTCCGGGGCGGCCGGCTATATTGGCATGAACATCTCGGTGCGGGCCAATGTGCGGACCGCGCAGGCCGCCCATGAGGGGCTTGATAATGCCCTGCAGGTCGCCTTCCGCGGCGGTGCCATCACCGGCATGCTGGTCGTCGGTCTGGGCCTGCTGGGGGTCGCCGGCTACTACCTCGAACTGATGGTCACCGGCGTCGAGCAGAAGGACGCCCTGCATGCCCTGGTCGGTCTCGGCTTCGGCGGTTCGCTGATCTCCATCTTCGCCCGACTCGGCGGCGGCATCTTCACCAAGGGCGCCGACGTTGGCGCCGACCTGGTCGGCAAGGTCGAGGCCGGAATCCCCGAGGATGATCCGCGCAACCCGGCGGTCATCGCCGATAACGTCGGCGACAACGTCGGCGACTGCGCTGGGATGGCTGCCGACCTGTTCGAGACCTATGCCGTCACCGTCGTCGCCACCATGCTGCTGGGCGCCCTGCTGGCCAAGAGTCCCAATGCCATCGTCTATCCGCTGGTGCTCGGTGGTATCTCCATCATCGCCTCCGTGGTCGGTACCTTCTACGTCAAGGCCACCGAGGGCGACACCAAGATCATGAGCGCCCTATACAAGGGTCTGATCGTCGCCGGCGGGATCGCCGCGGTGGTCATGCTGCCGATCACCTTCATCGTCAATCCGGCCTCCGGCAGCGAGACCATCAGTAACTTCGGCCTGTATCTGTCGGCGCTGATCGGCCTGGGTCTGACCGCGCTGATGGTCATCATCACCGAGTATTACACCGCCACCGAGTTCAAGCCGGTCAGGCATATCGCCGAGGCCTCCACCACCGGCCATGCCACCAACATCATCGCCGGCCTCGGCGTCTCGATGAAGTCGACCGCCGCGCCGGTGCTGGCGATCTGTATCGCGATCCTGCTGAGCTATTGGTTCGCCGGCCTTTACGGCATCGCTATCGCTGCCACCTCGATGCTGTCGATGACCGGCATCATCGTCGCGCTGGACGCCTTCGGTCCGATCACCGACAACGCTGGCGGCATCGCCGAGATGGCCGGACTGGACGAGAAGGTACGCGGCATTACCGATCCGCTGGATGCGGTGGGCAACACCACCAAGGCGGTCACCAAGGGCTATGCCATCGGCTCCGCCGGCCTCGCCGCGCTGGTGCTGTTCGCCGACTACACCAATGCCCTGGGCGATCAGTCGCTGAACTTCTCGCTCAGCAACCACATGGTCATCATCGGGTTGTTCATCGGTGGTCTGGTGCCCTACCTGTTTGCCGCCATGGCAATGGAGGCAGTCGGCCGTGCCGCAGGCGCCATCGTCAACGAGGTGCGCCGGCAGTTCCGCGAGATGCCCGGCATCATGAAGGGCGAGCAGAAGCCGGACTACTCGCGCGCCGTGGACATGCTCACCAAGGATGCGATCAAGGAGATGCTGATCCCCTCGCTGTTACCGGTGCTGGTGCCGGTGGTGGTGGGGCTGGTGCTGGGCCCGGTTGCCCTCGGCGGCATGTTGATCGGCACCATCGTCACCGGCCTGTTCGTCGCGATCTCGATGACTACCGGTGGTGGTGCCTGGGACAATGCCAAGAAGTACATCGAGGATGGCAACTTCGGTGGTAAGGGCTCCGATGCGCACAAGGCCGCGGTCACCGGCGACACCGTCGGCGACCCCTACAAGGACACCGCGGGTCCGGCGGTCAACCCGCTGATCAAGATCATCAACATCGTCGCGTTGCTGATCGTGCCATTGCTGTAAGAGCGGTCTAGCCACCGGGGCAAAGGACTGCCCCGGGTCGGTCCTCTTCCCTCCCTTTCTCTCCCGGCCCCGTACCCTGCTGACGGCCCGGTGCGGGGCTGCCCTCCAGGTCCTACTTCCCCGCGATCATCCACGCTGCTCCCTGCTTCGCTGTATCGGTCGGCCACATGCTGGCGGCGGCGAATGGCAATACCATCAATTCCGCCAGTGTGGCAGCGACCTTGATCTGCCCCCTCTAGACATTCCCCAAGGCGCCGACGATACGTTGGAGGTCTTGCCAGCCGCGGGCCTTGTCGGCTGGGCTGCGCAGGTAGTAGGAGGGATGGTAGGTGACTAGCAGCGGGATGGCGGGTCCGCCGTCGGCGGGACGGTATTGGTGCAGGCGTCCGCGCAACTGTCCAACCTTGTCGCTGGTCCGCAGCAGGTTGGTGGCAGCCACGCCGCCCAGGCTGACGATGAGTCGCGGCTGCACCAGGGCGATCTGCCGCGCCAGGTAGGCGGCGCAGGCGGCGGCCTCGTCGGCCTCCGGGTTGCGGTTGTTGGGGGGGCGGCATTTGACGATGTTGGCGATATAGACTTGCTGACGGGCCAGTCCGATCGCCGCGAGCATACGGTCGAGCAATTGTCCGGCGCGCCCGACGAAGGGCTCGCCCTGGCGGTCCTCCTCCTGGCCTGGCCCCTCGCCGATCAGCATCAGTGCGGCCTTGAGGTCGCCGACGCCGAAGACGGTATGGGTTCGGCGTTGACTCAGGCGACAGGCCCGGCAGTCGGCCACTGCGGCGGCTAGGGCCTCCCAGTCCATGCTGGCAACCGGATCGGGTTCGGGCGTGGCGGCAGTCTTGTGGTCGATGCCGAACCAGTCCTCGGCGCTGATCTGGGCCTCGTCCTGATTCCAGGGCGGGACCTCATCCAACGGCGGCGCCTCGTCGAGCCAGGCAGGGGGCTGCAGATCGGGTGCCTGGTTCCGCACGCTGGGCGCTGTTGTCGCGCCAGCGTCTGCTGCCGATGCCGGTGGGGTTGCTGCCCGCGCCGGGGGCGGCGAGGTCGGCGGCGGCGGGTCGCCAGCGGCGGCGGGCGCCGGCCCCTGGCTGGCGCGCTCTGCTGTCGGCGGGGCTGGTGCCGGTGCTGGTGTTGGCGCGGCGGGGGACGACTCCGCGGAGACCGGGGCGGGACGGAGGGCGACCGCCGCCGCCGCGGGTGGGGGGGGCGCTGCTGCGAAGCGTGCGTCGGCGGCTGGCGCCGGAGTGGCCGCGAACGGTGCCGCCGCCCGTGAGCGCCACACGGTCAGGCCCATGGCGGCTAAGTATCGGCGGCTGCGCGCGGGGTCCATTCGGATTGCTTGTGGAGTGTTGCCGGGTGCCGCGTTTGCGCTGCTGCGCTCAAACGTCGCCCTTCTGCGGATGTGCCCGCGCGCGGGGATGTAGCACCTTGTTGATCGCGTTTAGATAGGCCTTGGCCGAGGCGATGACAATGTCGGTGTCGGCCCCGGCGCCATTGACGATCTGGCCGCCCTTCTCCAGCCGCACGGTGACCTCGCCTTGGGCATCGGTGCCGCTGGTGATCGCATTCACCGAGTACAGGCGCAGCGTGGTGCCGCTGTTGACGATGGATTCGATGGCGCGGAAGGTGGCATCCACTGGTCCGCTGCCGATCGCCGTACCCGGCTCTTCCTCGCCGTCGCAGAGCAGGACCAGATCGGCACGCGGGGTCTCGCCGGTCTCGGAACAGACGCGCAGCGAGACGAGCTTGACCCGCTCGTTGGCGGCGTCCAGCGTAGCATCGGTGACCAGTGCCTGCAGGTCCTCGTTGAAGATCTCATGCTTCTTGTCCGCCAGATCCTTGAAGCGGCTGAAGGCGGCATTGAGTTCCTCTTCGGTGGCAAAGCTGATGCCCAGTTCCAGCAGCCGGGCACGAAACGCGTTGCGGCCGGAATGCTTGCCCAACACCATGCGGTTTTGGGTCCAGCCGACCTCCTCGGCACGCATGATCTCGTAAGTCTCGCGATGCTTGAGCACGCCGTCCTGATGGATACCGGATTCGTGGGCAAAGGCATTGGCACCGACGATGGCCTTGTTCGGCTGGACCGGGAAGCCGGTGATGGTCGAGACCAGTCGCGAACAATTGACGATCTGGGTGCTGTCGACACGGGTATCGCACTGGAAATGGTCCTGCCGGGTGCGCACTGCCATCACGATCTCTTCCAATGCGGCATTGCCGGCCCGCTCGCCCAGACCGTTGATGGTGCACTCCACCTGACGGGCGCCATTGCGCACCGCCGCCAGGGAATTGGCCACGGCCAGGCCGAGATCGTTATGGCAGTGCACCGAGAAGACTGCCAGGTCGGCATTGGGGATCCGCTCGCGCAATTGGGCGATCAGGCGGCCGAACTGATGCGGCACGGCATAGCCAACAGTGTCGGGGATGTTGACGGTGCGCGCCCCGGCAGCGATCACCGCCTCCAGCACTCGGCATAGGAAGTCGATCTCGGAACGCCCGGCGTCCTCCGGCGAGAATTCCACGTCGTCGGTGTACTGACGTGCTCGGCGTACCGCGTGCACGGCCTGCTCGATCACCTGCGCCGGGGTCATGCGCAGCTTCTTTTCCATGTGGATCGGCGAGGTGGCGATGAAGGTGTGGATGCGCGCGGCGTTGGCCCCGCGCAGGGCCTCGCCGGCGCGGTCGATGTCGGCATCGAGGGCGCGGGCGAGGCCGCAGACGGTGCTGTCGCGTACCGCCTCGGCGACCGCTTTGACCGCTGCGAAATCGCCTGGGCTGGCGATCGGAAAACCGGCCTCGATGACATCCACCCGCAGCCGCTCCAGGGCCCGGGCGATGCGCACCTTCTCGTCGCGGGTCATCGATGCGCCGGGGCTTTGCTCGCCGTCGCGCAGGGTGGTATCGAAGATGATCAGGGGCTCGGGACTGGTCATGGAGACGCTCATCGGCGATGGCTTGCGGGGATGGGGACAGGCTGGGGTCCGGCGGTGGTTGGGCTCCCGCCGCCCGCCGGTCAGGACCGGCGCGGGTGGGTCGGTGACGGCACTGACTGCTGATCCTGCATTTTGCCCCCTGTACACGGATTTGTCGCGTCGTCGCGAGAGCGAACGGGATCGTCGAGACTGTGGCCGATGCCCCGTGCCAGCGGTTCGCGCCAGCCAGCGGCCTTGGCCATCCACGCCAGGCGGTCGGCGCTGCCCTGCGCGGGTCTGACACTGGCCATCCTCCGGGACCAACTAACCGTCCCCTAAGCGACCTGCGCGATCTCGATTTGATGCTGCGCTTGGAGACGTCGCTGCTGCTGGTCGAGTCGCTGAGAAAGCGGCGCAGCCTCAAGCTGTCCACCTGCCTCGGGCTGCGCCTGCAGTATCCGGCACCTTTGTTCGAAACCACAGCGAGGTCGATGCCCGGCGCTGAAACAATCAGCTCAGTGGTCTGGTGACCCCGGCACGTAGACCCGTTAAAATCGATCGACCGTCGTCGCCGGAGTTCCTGCTCGATGCAATACAAGGACTACTATGCCGCCCTCGGCGTGGGCCGTGATGCGAGTACCGAGGAGATCAAGCGTGCCTATCGCCGGCTGGCACGCCAATATCACCCCGATGTGAGCAAGGCTGCCGATGCCGAGGCCCGCTTCAAGGAGATCAATGAGGCCCATGCGGTGCTCAAAGACCCCACGCGGCGCGCCGAGTACGATGCCCTCGGCACCGGCTGGCGCGCCGGCGACGAGTTCCGTCCTGGTAGCAGCGCCGGGCCTGCCAGCAGCCAGCGGCCCGGCGCCGGCCAGTACGAGTTCTCCCCCGAGGAGGCTGCCGCCTTCAGCGACTTCTTCTCCAGCCTGTTCGGCGGCCGTGGCGCGGGCCATCCCGGCCATGCCGGCGCCGACGACCTGTTCAGCCGACGTGGCGCCGATCAGGCCGCCCGTGTTCAGATCACTTTGGAAGATGCCTACCGCGGCGCCACTCGCCAGTTGCGGCTGGAGGTGCCGGAGATCGGCGCCGATGGGCGGATGGGCATGCGCGCGCGCACCCTCAATGTCCGCATCCCGGCCGGCATCACTGAGGGTCAGCAGATTCGCCTCGCCGGCCAGGGTGGGCCGGGCCTCGGCGGCAAGGGCGAGCCCGGCGACCTCTATCTGGAGGTAACCTTCGCCCCCCATCCGCAGTTTCGCAGCGAGGGGCGCGACATCCATCTGCGCTTGCCGCTCGCTCCCTGGGAGGCGGCGCTAGGCGCAACCGTGCCAGTGTCGACCCTGGGCGGCACGGTCAATTTGCGTATCCCCGCCAATGCCCAGGGCAATCAACGCCTGCGCCTGAAAGGGCGCGGGCTGCCGGGTTCGGGTTCGGGTTCGGGCCAGCCGGCCGGGGACTGCATCGTCCAGTTGGAGATCGTCAATCCGCCGGCCGACACAGCGGCCGATCGGCAGGTCTGGCAGGACCTGGCCGCCCGCTTCCCCGGCTTCGACCCGCGCGCTGGTTTCAGGGGCTGAGCAGATGGCACAGACAGGTGAATACGAAGGCGTGGTGCTGGACGAGCAGACCGTGCTCACCGTTACCGAACTGACCCACGTGTGTGGGATCAGCTTGGAACAGGTCCGTTGCATGGTCGGCGAGGGAATCTTGCATCCGCGTGGCCAGCGCCCGGAGCAATGGCGTTTCAGCGGCCTGGAGGTGCGGCGTACCCGCCGGGCCATCCGTCTGCAACGCGACCTGGAGCTGAACCTGGCCGGGGCCGCCCTGGCCTTGGATTTACTCGAAGAGATCGAGCGATTGCGCCGGCGCCTGGACTGTCTAGAGCAGCACATGAGCAGCCCCCGCGACATCGACGGCCTGTGAGCAGGATAGCAGCAGCGGCGCGCCGCGCCGGCCAGGGTTGGGGACTCCCGCTGGCGCTGTGCCTAATGGCGATGCTGTCGGTGCGCCTGGCCATCGGTGCCGGGGAGATGGATCTACACGCGGCTGGGGTGGCGCAGGCTCCGGCACCAGCTCCGGGACTGGTCAAGTCAGCGGTCAGCCCGCCGGCGCCGCCGAGGGTCCGGGCGCGGATGGTCGCGCGATATCCTCACGACCCCGAGGCCTTCACCCAGGGGCTAGTGATGGCCGACGGAGTTCTCTACGAAGGCACCGGCGGGTATGGTCGCTCCTCGCTGCGGCGGGTAGACCTGGCTACCGGTCGGGTGGAGCAGCAACTGGATCTGCCGTCCGATCTGTTCGGCGAGGGTATTGCGGTCTGGGGCGAGGAGATCATTCAGCTCACCTGGACCAACCGCCTCGGGCTACGTCATCGACGCGACAGCTTCACCACTACCGGCGACTTCCCGCTCGACGGCGAGGGCTGGGGCCTGACCCATGACGGGCGCTCTTGGATTAAGAGCGACGGCAGCGCCTGGCTGCGCTTCCTCGATCCGACCCATGGCCGCGAGGTGCGCCGAGTGCTGGTGCGAGATCGCGGGCGTCCAGTCGCGCACCTCAACGAACTGGAATATATCGACGGCGAGGTCTGGGCGAATATCTGGTTTCGCGATGAACTGGTGCGCATCGACCCGGCCAGCGGTCGCGTGCTCGGCTATATCGAGCTTGCCCACCTCCGGCCCGCGGTTGCCCGCGGCAACCGCGAGGCGGTCCTCAACGGCATCGCATGGGACCAGGACAACGACCGCATCTTTGTCACCGGCAAGCTCTGGCCGCAGTTATTCGAGATTGCGGTCGACGGTCGCGTGCACTGAGCTATTGGCGGCAGTGCGCCCGCGGCAGTGCGCCCCAGTACCCTAACGGCGGGCTGGTGACAAATCAATCTGTACCGCGGGCGCACAACGTGCACATGACGATCACCTCGCTGAACTGGAGTGAGCGACGATGACTGAACAATCAACCGATTTGGGCGTGACCACGGTCCTATTGGAGCGCCTGACCAAGTTCCGCCTGCCGCGGCTGATGGAGCTCAAGGCGAAGGTCGAACGGGGCGAGCGCCTTGCCGACTTCGATCTAAGCTATCTGCAGGATGTGCTGGCCGACGCCAGTCAGGCCCGGCCTCTGATCGCGCGCCACCCCGAGCTGGAGGAGATTGCCGCCCGGCTGGTCGGCCTCTACCACCAGATCACCAGCAAGGCCCTGGAGAACGAGGGCGGCGCGACTGGCTCCGGCAGTGCCCCCGGCGGCCTCGGTTAATCAAGCCTCTTCAACAGTCCCTAGCCCCAGCCCCAGTCTCGGCCCCAGTCTCGGCCCCAGTCCCGACTCGGCCGCTGCGGACCCCATCGCTGCAATAGCCCGTCCCGCCGGGGCCGACCACCACCGCTGTTGCGGAAAGCTCCTGGCCTGTGCGCGGACGCTGCTGGCCGCTGCCTCCGTCAACGACCGACGAGCACCCGCGCGACTTGCCTCAAAGGGGCGATGGGTCTTGATGGCGCCGTTGACAGGCCGCGCAGGTAAAAATATACTTGTCGGTCTTGGCTCGGCTGACACGTCGTGTTGGCCTGCTTTTTGAAGGGTTTTGGTGGCGCGCTGACAGGCAATGCCTGGCACCGACATTCCCACCTGCTCCCTCACGCAATCGCATTCAACCCTCCCGCCTTCAGGCGCTCCGGTCCCGTGACCACTGCCCTGTCCCTCTAGGCAAGGCGGGAATGCCGGCGTTGTATCTATCGAAAATGGCCCGGCCGTCCGCAGGGGGCGAGGGCGAAGGTGCTTCCGGAGTTAATCGATGGCAACAATCAATCAGTTGGTGCGCAATCCGCGCAAGCGCAAGGTTGCCAAGAGCAACGTGCCGGCGCTGGAGGCTTGCCCGCAGAAGCGCGGGGTATGTACCCGGGTCTACACGACCACACCGAAGAAGCCCAATTCTGCCTTGCGGAAGGTCGCGCGCGTGCGCTTGACCAATGGCTTCGAAGTGGCCTCCTACATTGGCGGTGAGGGCCATAATCTGCAGGAGCACTCGGTGGTCCTGATTCGTGGCGGGCGCGTGAAGGACCTGCCCGGTGTGCGTTATCACACTGTCCGTGGGACGCTCGATACCTCCGGCGTGGAGAAACGCCGCCAAGGTCGGTCTAAGTATGGTGCCAAGCGCCCTAAGACCTAAGTTCGCCGGCGCGATTGCACTGTCCGAAAGCTGCCCGATCGATTAGTCGTCTACCGAGTAGTCGGCCGTCGCTCTGGACCACAGATTGCCAGGTAAGGGACTGCCTGGCAAACCGGCCACGGCATGATCGGCTTTGCGGTGATGTGCGGCATCGCGTCCATGCACTCCCTGCGCCGAACCGGGGCCGAACTAGGTTAGGAATCGACTGACTCCAGAGCGAGTCGGCTCGTAATCAAGCGGTCCCGGTTCGTGATGTCCGGGAGCACGCAAGCCAGATGATCCGAATTGCAAAGTGGGCCGCACGGTGCGGCCCGCTTGCTGAATGAAGCCTTGAAGAAGCACCGCCCCGCACGGGACGCCGGAGTCCAAGACCCATGCCGAGAAGACGCATCGTTGCCCGTCGCCAGACCCTGCCGGATCCGAAGCACGGCAGCGAATTGCTGGCAAAGTTCATCAATATGCTGATGGAAGACGGCAAAAAGTCCGTAGCCGAAAGTATCATTTACGGCGCGCTTGATCAGGTCGTCGAGAAAAAGAAGGGCGTCGTCCCGCTGGAGCTGCTCGATGCCGCAATGGAAAACGTCCGACCGCTGGTCGAGGTCAAGTCCCGGCGTGTCGGCGGTGCCACCTATCAGGTACCGGTGGAGGTACGGCCATCGCGGCGTAATACCCTCGCCATGCGGTGGTTGATCGACGCTGCCCGCAAGCGCTCGGAGAAGTCGATGGCGCTGCGGCTTGCTGGAGAGCTGATGGACGCAGCGGACGCCCGCGGCACTGCGGTCAAGAAGAAAGAAGACACGCACCGAATGGCAGAGGCCAACAAGGCCTTCTCGCACTACCGCTGGTAAGTGTCGGGCAACACCAGCACGACGGGGCCAACGCGGAAGGTACAGCGCGGATGTTTCAGCGCCTCGGGACACTGCGTTGGCGAAGACGCCGTGGTCATCCCACGGGTTCGCCAACAGGCGCGGTGTGCGTCATTTCAATCCGAGACAATAGGCAAAGCAGTCGTGGCACGTAGTACACCCATCGATCGGTACCGCAACCTTGGCATCATGGCCCACATCGATGCTGGGAAGACCACTACGACCGAGCGCGTCCTCTTCTACACCGGCCTGTCCCACAAGATCGGCGAGGTGCACGACGGCGCCGCCACCATGGACTGGATGGAACAAGAGCAGGAGCGCGGAATCACCATCACGTCGGCTGCGACCACCTGCTTCTGGAAGGGGATGGATCAGCAGTTCGCCGAGCATCGCATCAATATCATCGATACCCCGGGCCACGTCGACTTCACCATCGAAGTAGAGCGGTCGTTGCGCGTGCTGGATGGGGCCTGCACCGTGTTCTGTGCTGTTGGAGGGGTGGAGCCCCAGTCGGAAACGGTCTGGCGCCAGGCCGACAAGTACGGCGTGCCCCGGATCGCTTTCGTCAATAAGATGGACCGGGTCGGGGCCAACTTCCTGCGCGTCGTCGAACAGGTGCGGCAACGCCTCGGGGCCAACCCGGTGCCGGTGCAGCTGCCGATCGGGGCCGAGGATGGCTTCGCCGGTGTCGTTGATCTGGTCCGCATGAAAGCGGTGTACTGGCACGAAGAAAACAAGGGGATGACCTACGACCTGCAGGACATCCCTGCGGACATGGTTGCCGCGTGCGAGGAGTGGCGCGAGAAGCTGGTCGAGGCTGCTGCCGAGGCCAACGAAGAGGTGATGGAGAAGTATCTCGAGGGTGTCGAGCTGACGGAGGATGAGATCCGTGCTGGGCTGCGTGCGCGGACCACCGCTAGCGAGATCGTCCCGATGCTGTGTGGCTCCGCCTTTAAGAATAAGGGCGTGCAAGCGATGCTCGATGCCGTGGTCTATTATCTGCCGGCACCGGTAGATGTCCCGCCTATCAAAGGGGTGCTTGATGACGCGGCCGAGACCGTCGCCGAGCGACCCTCCTCGGACGATGCCCCGTTTGCTGCGCTGGCCTTCAAGATTGCCACCGATCCCTATGTTGGTACTCTGACCTTTTTCCGGGTCTATTCTGGAGTACTGAACTCTGGCGATACGCTATACAACCCGGTCAAGCACAAGCGTGAGCGGATCGGGCGCATCCTACAGATGCATGCCAATGACCGTAAAGAGATCAAAGAGGTCAGGGCCGGTGACATTGCTGCCGCGGTTGGCCTCAAGGATGTGACAACCGGAGATACGCTGTGCGCGATGGACAAGCCGATTACGCTGGAGCGGATGGAGTTCCCGGAGCCGGTCATCTCGGTCGCTGTGGAGCCGAAGACCAAGAGCGATCAGGAAAAGATGGGCGTGGCCCTGTCCAAGCTGGCGCAGGAGGATCCGTCGTTCCGGGTGCGCACCGATGAGGAATCGGGTCAGACCATCATTTCCGGCATGGGTGAGCTGCATCTGGAGATCATCGTCGATCGCATGAAGCGCGAGTTTGGGGTCGTGGCCAACGTCGGTGCACCTCAGGTCAGCTACCGCGAGACCATCCGCAAGCCGGTGGAGCAGGAGACCAAATTTGCCCGTCAGTCGGGCGGCCGTGGTCAGTACGGCCATGTCTATCTGCGGATCGAGCCACAGGAGCCAGGTGCCGGTTACGAATTCGTCAACGCCGTCGTGGGTGGTGCCATCCCCAAGGAATATATTCCGGCCGTCGACAAGGGTGTGCAGGAGGCCATGGGCAACGGCGTGCTGGCTGGCTTCCCGATGGTGGATGTCAAGGTCACGCTGTACGACGGCTCCTACCATGAGGTCGATTCCAGCGAGATGGCCTTCAAGATTGCCGGCTCCATGGCGCTCAAGGAAGGGACCGGCAAGGCCAAGCCAGTGTTGTTGGAGCCGATCATGAAGGTCGAGGTGGTCACGCCGGAAGAGAATATGGGCGACGTGATGGGCGACCTCAACAGTCGCCGCGGCATGATTCAGGGTATGGAAGATGCACCCTCGGGCAAGATCATCCGCGCCGAGGTGCCGCTGTCGCAGATGTTCGGCTATGCCACCGATCTGCGCTCGGCCACGCAGGGGCGCGCGACCTACAGCATGGAATTCGCGAAGTACAACGAGGTCCCGGCGAGTATCGCCGAGGCCGTCGCCAAGCGGCAATAGGTTGCCGTCGGGCGCAGCGCAGATGCCAGCACTGGCAGACCAGACACAAGGTATACGGCCATGTCCAAAGAAAAGTTCGAACGCAAGAAGCCCCATGTCAACGTTGGCACCATTGG
>REDK01000025.1 GCA_007693535.1 Chromatiaceae bacterium | reverse complement strand
TGACGGCGGGGTGGTTGCTGCCGTGCGTCCTCGTCAGACCGGCCAGTAGGATACCTCGAGTGATTGCAGCGGCGATGTGAGCGAACCGGTGCCGCTGGGTCGGAAGCATGCATCCAGGCCATCACGCATGGGTCAGGCGTTCGGACGCGGCGCGTCCGCTCGACACGCCTACGCCGGAGCGAGCAGAAGGGTTTCTGACTGCCGGACAGCGCATGGCAGCCTCGTCGAGTGCGCCTTGACGCCGACTCTGGGTACGCCGCGAGCCGTTGTGGGCTGACGCTGCCAAGCACCGCTCGCATGATCGGGGCCCATCAAGCCGCGACCAGGTCGAGCTACCCTGGGCCACCCACCATCGGCGCCAACTTAAGCCTATCCTTGATTCCTAAATCGAGCGCGGGCCGTCGGCGCGGGGATCTCCGGCGGGGCAACAGGTCGGCAACGCACGGCGTCTTCGTTGCGCGGGGCCGGCGGCTGAAGTCGCCCCTACAGGGGCGCGGCTGCAGCCGCTTCCATGACTCAGGTGCCAAGGTCGGAGGTCGGCGTTTTCGCTGCGCGGGGCTGGCGGCTGAAGCCGCCCCTACGGGGTCGCGGCTGAAGTCGCTTCCATGGCAAGCTGCCAAGGTCTGAGGTCGGCGTCTTCGCTGCGTGGGGCTGGCGGCTGAAGCCGCCCCTACAGGAACTAAATGGGGACGGACCAGGTTTTAAATTTCGTCAGCTCGTCATACATCCACGCCGGGTCGAGATCGGCCCCGTTGGGCCAGGTCACCACCCCCAACTCCAGGCGTGCTTGAGCAAAGAGGGCGGTATTTTTCAATGCGGAAAAGATTCCACACTCAGGTGCCGTCAATACCGACGAGAGGTCGGCGATCCCCTGCGTTCCATCCTGAAAGGTGACCGCCAGGCGGTGACCCGGGAGAACGGTCAGCGATTTCACCCGCCAAGGAGCGACCGGCGTTATTCCAGCGGTTCGATCCGTTTCGGCAGTTGCTTCGATTGGCATAAATTCCAATCCTCCATCAATTCTTCACGGTGAGCGGAGGCCCATTCGATCGTGAGGCTGAGGGCGCGCCTGGGCAGGCTACCCTGGATGACCACCAACGTCTGGATGTCGATCAGCGCCTCATGCTCGCCATACAGCGCGTGGAAATGCGGCGGTGCATGCTCCAGCCAGAACATCTGGATGACGATCCCAAAGAATTGGCTGATCGTCGGCATCAAGCGCCTCTCATGATCAAAGCCCATCACGCCGCGACCAGGCCGAGCCACCCGGATCCCCCAGCGAGCGGCTCCAGGACAGCGGTCCGGCGGCGCCGGTCGGTTGCGTCGAGCAGTGCTGTACCAGCGGCTTGACGCGACCGATCAGTGATATCGACTTCTTCGAGTCCGTCGATTTTTCGCCTTGCTACAAGATCTCGAGGTCAAAGTCAACGGAGCGAATTGGTTGGTTTTTGACTTGATTGAGCACCTCGGCTGGTATCGGGCTGAGGGGTGAAATGCAGACTCGAGAAGGTTGGTGGTGGCTGAAAGTTTGCCATCCATGGCCTGGATCCCGGCATCCCAGCCGGGATGACGGCGGGGTGGTTGCTGCCGTGCGTCCTCGTCAGACCGGCCAGTAGGATACCTCGAGTGATTGCAGCGGCGATGTGAGCGAACCGGTGCCGCTGGGTCGGAAGCATGCATCCAGGCCATCACGCATGGGTCAGGCGTTCGGACGCGGCGCGTCCGCTCGACACGCCTACGCCGGAGCGAGCAGAAGGGTTTCTGACTGCCGGACAGCGCATGGCAGCCTCGTCGAGTGCGCCTTGACGCCGACTCTGGGTACGCCGCGAGCCGTTGTGGGCTGACGCTGCCAAGCACCGCTCGCATGATCGGGGCCCATCAAGCCGCGACCAGGTCGAGCTACCCTGGGCCACCCACCATCGGCGCCAACTTAAGCCTATCCTTGATTCCTAAATCGAGCGCGGGCCGTCGGCGCGGGGATCTCCGGCGGGGCAACAGGTCGGCAACGCACGGCGTCTTCGTTGCGCGGGGCCGGCGGCTGAAGTCGCCCCTACAGGGGCGCGGCTGCAGCCGCTTCCATGACTCAGGTGCCAAGGTCGGAGGTCGGCGTTTTCGCTGCGCGGGGCTGGCGGCTGAAGCCGCCCCTACGGGGTCGCGGCTGAAGTCGCTTCCATGGCAAGCTGCCAAGGTCTGAGGTCGGCGTCTTCGCTGCGTGGGGCTGGCGGCTGAAGCCGCCCCTACAGGAACTAAATGGGGACGGACCAGGTTTTAAATTTCGTCAGCTCGTCATACATCCACGCCGGGTCGAGATCGGCCCCGTTGGGCCAGGTCACCACCCCCAACTCCAGGCGTGCTTGAGCAAAGAGGGCGGTATTTTTCAATGCGGAAAAGATTCCACACTCAGGTGCCGTCAATACCGACGAGAGGTCGGCGATCCCCTGCGTTCCATCCTGAAAGGTGACCGCCAGGCGGTGACCCGGGAGAACGGTCAGCGATTTCACCCGCCAAGGAGCGACCGGCGTTATTCCAGCGGTTCGATCCGTTTCGGCAGTTGCTTCGATTGGCATAAATTCCAATCCTCCATCAATTCTTCACGGTGAGCGGAGGCCCATTCGATCGTGAGGCTGAGGGCGCGCCTGGGCAGGCTACCCTGGATGACCACCAACGTCTGGATGTCGATCAGCGCCTCATGCTCGCCATACAGCGCGTGGAAATGCGGCGGTGCATGCTCCAGCCAGAACATCTGGATGACGATCCCAAAGAATTGGCTGATCGTCGGCATCAAGCGCCTCTCATGATCAAAGCCCATCACGCCGCGACCAGGCCGAGCCACCCGGATCCCCCAGCGAGCGGCTCCAGGACAGCGGTCCGGCGGCGCCGGTCGGTTGCGTCGAGCAGTGCTGTACCAGCGGCTTGACGCGACCGATCAGTAATATCGAATTCATTGAAAAAAAGGGGCCAGGCTCGTCACGCGTTCAGTGCCTCAATGAATTCGTCTATCGCAACGCCCGCTTGCCTGAGAAGACCCGCCAATGTTCCGCCTTTCAGTTCTCGGTGATTCGGCACAACACAACCCGACGATCCGCGCCGCATGACGATATGACTGCGGCGCTGGCGAGCGAGGACGAAGCCCAAACGCTCAAGAGCCTGCACCGTCTCGGCACCGGAGACGACGGGGAGCTTAGGCACGCGCGGATATTTCGAAGGACGTCAGCAGCGGACGTCCAGTCGTCAACAGGGGAAACTCCTCGAGGTAAAGCTCGGTGGCCTCACAGAGGTTCTGTAGTGCCTCTTCCACGGTGTCACCCTGTGTCGTCGTTCCCGTCTCGGGGTTGAAAGCGACGTATCCACCTTCGGGGACTGGGCTAAGAACTGCGGAAAGCTCCATCGGTTTCTCCTGGAGAAGCGGGGGCTAAATGGGGCTAAATGGGGACAGACCACATTTTCGCTTTCCGTAGCTCGTCATACATCCAGGCAGGGTCGAGATCGGCACCATTTGGCCAAGTCACGACTCCGAGATCACGGCGCGCCTGCGCAAAATAAGCGCTTTCCTTCAATGCAGAAAAGATTACGCAGTCAGGTGCCGTCAATACCGACGAGAGGTCGGCGACCCCTCTCGTTCCATCCTGAAACCTGACCGCTAGCCGGTGCCCCGGAGCAGGGTCGGGGATTCAATCCGCCAGGGGGCTCGGAATGATCCCAACGGCTCGATCCGTTTCGGCCATTGTTTCGATTGGCATCGATTCCAATCCTCCGTCGATTCTTCACGGATCCCCTGCGAGCGGCGCCGGGACAGCGGTGAAGCGGCGCCGGTCAGCCTCGTCGGGCGGGGCTGGCCAGCGGCTTGACGTGACCGATCAGTGACATCGACTTCTTCGCGTCCGTCGATTTTTCATCGTATTACAGGATCTCGAGATTCAGGTCAACAGAGTAAATTAGTCGGTTTTTGACTTGATTGAGCACCTCGGCTGTTCTCGGGCTGAGGGGTGGAGAATCCAGACTCGTGACGGCGGGTGGTGGATGAGAGCTTGCCATCCATGGCCTGGATTCCGGCATCCCGGCCGGGATGACGGGGGAGTGGGTGCTGCCGTGCGTCCTCATCATGCCGGCCAGTAAGATCCATAGCGTGATTACAGACGAGAGGTCGGCGACTTCCTTCGTCCCATCCTGAGACCTGATCGCTAGCCGGTGCCCCGGGAGCCGGGTCAGGGATTCAATCCGTCAGGGGGTGCTCGGAATGATTCCAGCGGCTCGATCCGTTTCGGCGGGTGCTTCGATTGGCAGCGATTCCAATCCTCCATCGACTCTTCGCGATGATCGATGGCGCATTCGATCCTGAGGCCGAGGGCGCGCCGAAGAAGACTGATGGCGTGCCGAAGAAGACTGATGGGCACAACACCTTCAGCTGGGCCGGATCAGTGGAGGCCCCAGATGCTGGTCGGCATAGCGCCGGATCGCGGCATGGGTTGCGCTGAGCTCGCGCGTCAGCTCGCGTGCCCGCTGCAACGCGGCGGCTAGCTCGGCCAGGTCGTCGACGTATTCGTGCACGAGGCGATTGCGCAGTAGTCGCATCGCCAACCAGGCATCGGGATCGGACACGAACCCGAGCTTCTGTGCCAGATGGAGGTTGTCGAGCGCCGTGCCCGTGCGCTCGCCGACGCTGAGCAAGAACGCCGGCAAAAGCTTATCCATCAGCGTGTCCTGCATGCGCGAGAACTTGCCGACAAACGACTCCAGGCGGTCGATACCTTCTGGGGTGCTCAGCGCGGATGTCAGCCATGGGGGCGCGACATCGCCCTCCAAGCCGGCGAACAGGCGCCCCGTCACACCAGCCAACTGCCGGTCCTCTTTGGCAACCAGATCGAGCAGTCGCCAAAGGCGGGTTGGATCAGCCCTCACAAGGGGATGCCCGTGCGCAGGGCCTCGTGGTCGATCGGGCGCAGTGGGGCGCCTTGTCGATGCACGACGAGATCGATGCGTTGCTCGCCCAACGCCCTCTGGAGCGCGGCATAGAGCTTCAACTGCTGGTCGAGGGCATCTGCCGCGGAGCCGTCCAGCTCGATGTAGAGATCAATGTCGCCTCCCTTGGCCCGGTCATCGACGCGGGAGCCGAACAACCAAACCTGCGCATTGCTGCCCAGGGTGCGCGCGACGGCGGCTCGGATCTTGGCGCGTTGCTCGTCGGTCAATCGCATGGGCGGGAGTCTCTTGTCCTTGTGGCTCAATCGCAACAGAGTGCATTATAGATTCGAGATTCACTGCTGCCAGCTGACGCCGCGCCACATCGGCTGCAACCGCCACTTCAACAAATGCAGAATGAGGATCCTCAACCAGCGCTCGATCGCCCGGCGCTCGCTTTTTCCCATGTCGTCCAGCTCCTCTGCGATCTGAGCGGCATCGATATCCGAAAGGCGGCCGGCCCGCAGCAGCGCAGCATTCGACGTAAGCCAGGCATGATAATCAACATCGTAATCGGCATGGGTTTCAGCCAAATCGGACATTTTTCACCCCGCTCTTCAACGCTGAGGCTTTCGGAAGGGGAAAGGGGTCAAGCGCCGAAGTATCCCCAGATTAAGGGCATGCAGAACAGCGAGTGAGTTGCTCTGTAGCGGAGATGGCGTCATCGCGCTCCCAGTCGCAGCCGACCCGCCATTCGGGTTGTGGGGACACGTCAGGATCCCTCAGGGTCAGACTGATCGTAGGCCTCCAGCGCTGCTCTCATGATCGAAGCCTGTCGGTTGGAGTCGAGATGTGCGCGATGTCTGCTCGCCCGAGCTGTTCAAAGCCGTGCATCACCCACTCGAATGCCGAAGGAATGCCGTTGCCCTTGTGCTCGTCCCCATCATCGCCATTGCTGAGGCGGCCGAGCCACGCGTGGTTGGCGCTGTCGGCGCTCGGCGACGCCGACCAGACAATAGGAACCAGGCGTTTCCAGAAACATCGCGAGGTCGCTGGCTGGGGCGTCGCAGGCAAGCTCAACGAGGGACGTCAGTGCCTTGATGTTGGGCGGATGCCAGATGTTGGGCAGACGCCAGTCGGTGCGGCCCAGCTCGGTCGCGGCGTCTGCGAGTTGCAGGACCCGCTGCCAAGTGTGGAATGTCATTGGCTGCTTCCCGTTCATCCATTCGACGACCAATTACAAGGATTTGAGCAAAAAGTCAACAGCGTGGATTCGTCGGCTGTGTACTCTTGGAATACCTGTTCGGTCGCCCTGGAGTGGCGAGCAGAAACGGTTTCACACGACCGGGCGGCGCATGGCCGCCTGGGACAACGCGCCTTGGCGCCGACTCTGGGTACGCCGACCGCAGTCGGCTCCTGGGTGCGCCGACTTTAGTCGGCCTCTGGGGACCTGGACTTCAGTCCAGGTCCCCGCCGCCGCGCACTCCCAAACGGCCAATCTTCCACCCGAGCCACCAACCCCGCCTTGACCGGATTGCGCTCGATGTAGCGCACCACCGCCGCTAGATGCGCATCGTCACGGATGTATCGATCGAAATAGTCCCGCGCCCAGAATACCCCGCGGCGCCCGAGCCGTGTATTCGCCGCGCGCGCTGTTTGGCCTTTCCAGCCCTTGACGATCTGCGCCAGCGCGACACCGGGCAAGGTCTCGATCAGCACGTGCAGATGGTTCGGCATCACTACCCAGGCCAACAGTCGATACCGCTCGCCGTCGCCGGCCAGCGGGGTCTGCTCGATCGAGGCGCCGCGGTCGGGACGCCGCAGCCAGCAGGCACCATGACTGGCGTCGAGCAGGTCCTCAAGACGCCGCCGGGAGACGCCGCCGGCGTGCGAGGTCGTCCTGCTCGGTCGCGGCCATGAGTCGGTGCAGCGTCGCGCGGGGCTGGGAGTCGGCGAGGCGCGTGGTCACGGATTGCACCAGCCCCGGCACGTTCAGATGCGGCTGGTCGCCGCGGGAGGACCAACCGAGGGGGCGGTGTCGATCACGGTTGCGGCCTCTTTGTTCGTGCTTGTCTGTGCGACGGACTGAAGTCCGTCGTCCCCAGGGGCCGACTGAAGTCGGCGCATCCGCCCTTTGGGCCCACAGGGTGCCGGGACGAGAGGCTGATCCTCCGATGGTGGATTCTGGCGAAACGCTTTCCGTCTTCCGGTCAATTCCTGTGAGATTCACCGGGTGAGATACAGTGAACGACAATACTTTGGAGGATGGCTCGGCGCATGGATTGACTCAAGGAGACAGTCCCGCATCCGTGGCTACTCCGGAGAATGCCGGCCTCCCAATGTCGTCGGAGCCCGCTTGCGGGCGCCGAGCTGGTCGCCCGCAAGCCAGCTCCTACGGTTCAACGTCGACGGCGAGGACAGTCGAGATGCCTTATAGGCGCTCGACGTCCGTAGAATCGCTGTAGAGTTCGATTCCGAGCCGCTCGGCGAGCTTGCGTGCCCGGGGATCGACCATCGGCGAGATGACGATCAGGCGATCGGCCTTGCGGTGGTGACGGGCCTCGTAGAACCGGGCCTTGCGCTCGAAGCTGTACATGCCGGCCTTGTCGATCGAGGACTTCAGCTCGCAGATCAGCAAGAGGCCGTTCGTGATGATGACGTCCAGCTCGACCTGCTCGGGTCTGCCGAAGACGGTCCCCTCATCGTCGAACTCGTTGACATTGATGACCTGCACGCCGAAGTTCTGCTCTAGGATGCCGGCGAGAGCGTTACGGAACGCGGTCTCGGACTGGATACCCCAGCGGGCACCCAGTGCACCGATCCAGCGATCGAACCGGTTTGCCTGGGTCATGATCTCGTCGTGCACGCGGTCGAAGTGTTTGTTGCTTTCTTCCCACTTCTTGGCCTGCTCGGCGCGCTCGCGCTCGCTCGCGGCACGCTGCTCTTCCCACCGCTTGGCCTGCTCGGCGCGATCGCGCGCGCTCGCGGCACGCTGATCTTCCCATCGCTGAGCCTGTTCGTCCCACCGCTTGGCCTGCTCGGCGCGATCGCGCTCGCTCGCCGCGCGCTGCTCTTCCCATCGCTGAGCCTGTTCGTCCCACTTCTTGGCCTGCTCGGCGCG
>REDK01000062.1 GCA_007693535.1 Chromatiaceae bacterium | reverse complement strand
TCTCATGCTGCCAGGTCAGCTCCTTGCCAACCCAGACCGCATTGCTGCGGCACACACATCTATCCTGACACCTGGGGTGGGTGGCGATAGCCCCCTGTTGTTGCAGTGTGAGTCGCCCATGCTGCGGCAGGGCAATGGCGAGCGCCTGGCGCTGATCTATTACGAAGGTTTCAATAGTCTCTATGTGCTTGTCTGGCGCACGCGCATCTCCAAGGTGGTGCGTTCCTACTGCATCGCCTCGCCATGCGGTTCGATGAACTTTATCGCCTGCTGCGCGACAAATATGGTCCGAGCAAGGACCCCAATCGCTCTTCGCCGACCGCCAATACGCTGGGCAGGCGCTGGCTTGTTAGCAGCGAGAAGACCCGCCCGCAGGGATGCTGCGACGGAATGCGGGTGGGGCAGCGCGGCACCGGGATGCGGCGGTCGTCGGTTCTCGGCGCGTCAGCGGTGCTCTCTGGAGCCGTTTCGGCAGCACCAGTGCGAGGTCGACCCCGCGGCTCAGCGAAGCCGTTCTATGAGCGCCGCTGCGGCCCTGAGGTCTGGGGTTTGCCAGCCCTCGGTGAAGGCGGCGTAGACCGGGACGAGCAGTGCTCGCGCCGAGGTCGTCCGACCCTGCTCGTACCAGAGTCGTGCCAGGCTGGTCGCTACCCGCAGCTCCAGCATCCTGGCCTGTTGGTCGCGAGCGATCGCGAGGGCCATCTCCAGCTCGCCCTCGACGTCCGCGCTCCTGACCCGCGGCTGACCCCGTATCAGCTCGGCCCTGAGCCGGTGTAGCTCGGCCTCGTACCAGCGCTCGCCGGTGCGCTGGGCGGTGGACAGCCCCTCCTCGACCGCCGCCACCGCCTCCCGCGTCCGCGCGGCCATGCGATAGGCCTCCGCCAGCAGGGACAGATGGTAGGGCTTGATCAGCGTGGCGCCCGTTGCCTCCCATTCGCTCATGCCTTGTTGGATCTCGGTCAGCCCGGCCGCGGCCTGGCCCTGCATCGTCAGCGCCCAACCGCGCAGCAACCGCCCGCCGCTCAGCCAAAAGGCAATGCCCTCCTGCTCGCAGAGCGCGATCAGGGTCTCGGTCTGGACCCGGACCCTGGCCGGGTCATCACGCTCGCGGGTGACAACCAGAGCGGCCCAGCGCATCTGCGCCATCGCGAACGGCTGCCCCAGCGCTTGCGCCAAGCGAATCCCAGTCTCGAGCCGCCGCGACGCGCGCTCCGGAAAACCGAGCAGCCAGTCGCAGAACGCCGCGTACATGTGGCAGACGATACCCGGGTCCTCGCCGTACTGGCTGACGAGATCCCGATGGCGGCGCGGGTCGTAGGCCGCGAGTACGACCTCGATGTGGGGGAGTGCCCGCGCGGGCTCGCCGGCGAACAGGTGCGTTTGCCCGATGGCGTTGTGGGCGGGGAGCAGGGTGTCGGCCGTGCCGACCCGATCGACCAGCTCGGACAACTCATCGGCCAATGCCCGAGCTTGAGCCAGATCGGCCCGGGTGAGGAAGTAGTTCCACAACCCGCAGAGCACCGGTTGCAGGGTCAGCGTGCTGGGGAACTGGCGGCAGAGCGCGTGCGCGCGCCCATAGGCGTAGGCCACGGCGCGCGAGCCAAACCCCTCGCTCGCCATGATCGCCACCCCAATCTCGACCTGCAGCCGCAGCTCTTCTTTCCCGCGCTCGGCGTCCTGTGGCAGTCGTTGGATCAGTTCCAGGCCCCGGCTGAGATGCGCCCGCGCGGATGAGGGGGCGAAACGCCGCAGGGCCGTCTCGCCGGCGAGACGGTGGTAGCGCACGGCACGGCGATCGTCGCGCCCTTGTTCGAAGTGCTCGGCGAGTTCGACCGCCAGCGCCGCCGCCTCGGCGCCATAGCCGGCCTCCAAACGCACACCGATCGCGCGGTGCAGGCGCAGGCGGCGGCTCCCACCGATCCGCTGGTACAGAACCTCCTGGTAAAGCCCGTGGCGGAAGACATAGGACTCGCTCAGGGTGCCGTCGGGCCACTCGACCGTGCCCTGCGCCGCAATGAGCTGGTCGTAACGAGCAAGCCCGTCGCAGAGGGTCTCGACATCGATTGTCGGCAGATCGAGCGCCGCTCCCACGGCGGCGGCGGTAAACGCCAGCCCGGCGACGCTACCGGCCTCCAGGATCTGCTGCTCGCGCTCGCTGAGCCGTCTGATCTGTAACTCGATGAGCTGCTGCAGATGGCTCGGCAGCGCGGCCGCCGCCTTGGCCACTTCGCTGGGGGTGCGCGCCGCTGCGAGTTCCGGCGACCCTGCAAGATACTCGGTCAGATTGACCATGAAGAGCGGCTGGCCCGCCGTGCGCTGGAACACCAACGCCGCCAACGGCCCTGCCGTCTCCTGAGGGAGATGCCGGGCGACAAAGGCCCCGACCGCCTCTTGGCTGAGTCCCCCCAAGGCCAGCTCTCGGCTCTGCCGATGCCAGGCCAGCTCCTGACGGAGCGATCTGAGCGGGTGGTGATTGCGCACGGTCGGGTCTGCCGGCCGATCGGTACCAATCACCAGGAGCCGGGCCGGTTCGGGCCGGCGAGCGAGCACCGCCAGGGCCTCGACCGTGGCCTGATCGCACCACTGCAGGTCCTCCAGCACGAGCACCACCGGCCGGATCGTGGTCAGCGCCGCGAGGGTGTCAGCGAGTTCGCGCTGGTAGTGCTGCGCGTTCACCGCGGCCTGCTGCTGCTCGAGCGCCGCGCGTTCCGAAGCCCGCAGCACCCCCGACAACTGGGTGAGCCAACCCGGTGCTTGTCCACGCAACTGCTCGATGACCGTCTCGCCCGCGGGGCCTTGACACAACTGACCGAGGGCCTCCAGCAGGGCCAGATAGGCCTCGCCCGCCCCGCTATGCTCGATGCACTGGCCGCGTCCGACCCAGATCTCCTCGCGCTGACGCAGCCCCCGTACCCAGGCGTCGACCAGCCTGCTCTTGCCGATACCGGCCTCGCCGGTGACGAGGACGACCTGGCGTCGACCGGCCCGGACCCGCGCGTAGCACTCGCTCAGTTGCTGCAACTCGGCGTCGCGGCCGAGCAGGAGGGGGCGGTCGGCTTCGGCTACGGGCGTCTCGGCCGGCGGCCTCTGAGTGACGGGCGCGATTAACCGATAGGCGCGCCGGTGGACGGTCTGGATGTACGTCGGTGCCTTGGAGTCGTCACCCAGGGCGCGGCGCAGCTCGCGAATCGAGACCGCCAATACGCCTCTGGAGACCACTGTCTTGGGCCAGACTGCGCCGAAGAGCTGGTCCGGTTCGACGACCTTGCCAGCGTGTTGCGCGAGATACCAGAGTACCTGCAGCGTCTTGCTGCGCAGCCTGATCTCCTCCTGATCGCGCATCAGTGGCCCGTTGGGACCGGCGAGATAGTAGGGTCCAAAGCACAGCGCCGACATCGGGCTCCTGGTCTGGATGGCCGTTGGGCCGTGGTCGCCTGGGATCAGGCCGGGCTCGACGCCGCGCCTGCGATGAGGCGAGTCCGTCGTCAGGTGGGCGGGCGATCTCCGTCGCGTGACGCGTCGCTCGGCGCCCCCAAAGCGCAGCGAAATTTAAGCCAAATTTAAGTGCTCGTAAAAGCCTTCTTAGCGCATCGTCGGCTACGATCTTGGCCGAGCGGCGAGGTCGGGTTCTCTTCCCCCAGCGCGGTCGCCTGGTGTGGACCGGCTGCCGACACGATTTCGGGGTGCGCCGCCTCCGGCCAGCGCTGATGATCGTCTGTTGTCCTGTCCGGTCCGCGGGAATCGCTTGCACCTGCTTGCGCGGCGGCGTTTGTCTGCTCGCTCTGGCTTCGGGCAACTCGGTGATGAGATTGAGCAAAAGTCGCCGCCTATTCGTTTGCCGATGAAACGATAGGCGCATGACGATCAGCCATAGAGTATTGCGTGCATGACCATTATTGTTGGAAGGTATGCAGTCGAGGATTTGGCATTGGCGAGCAAGGCGGCCGATCGATGCTCCCGCGCCAGGTGTGGCATTGTTGGTGAAGGGCGTGGTTGGTCAGGCCTTCTGACCAGACGGGACGATCGACGCCAAAGGGGCGCTGTGCCCGGGATCGACTGGCATCGTCTGCTACCCGAGGGGTTGGCTGCACTGCTACTGGCGGCAATTCAGCCGAACCTGTTGAGCGTCTTGTGCCTTCCGTTTCTGATTCGGTGGGCGTTATTTGCAGCGATTGGGGTTCATGGGCTGGGACATGCGCTCGCGGGTGGCCGTGGAGGGGCTCGCCGCATCCTGGGTTACCTTGCCCAGGTCTCACCGCGTGCACTCCTCCCCTTCGGGCCTCTCTTCATTCCCGGATTCTCGGCGCCTGAACAAGCCCCCTGCCTGTCTCTTGATGGACTCTCGCGCACGCGGCGCCGTGCCGTCGCACTGGGCGGGCCGTTCGCGAATGCGGTGCTCCTGCTCCTGTCAATGCCGTTGCTGCTGTTCGTGTCGATGCCACTCGACTTGGCGGAGATCGGGCTGATCGTCGTTGTTGCAGCGAATCTGTGGACCCTTGCGACATCCTGGACAGACTATGCCACCAGCCTGTCGGGTGTGGGGGACTCTGTCTTCTGTGGCAACTTTGGAATACTTGCGAAACGCAACCCGCGCGAATCGGGCTTTCTGCCAAAGCGTTTCCGCCTGCTCACCGAGCGTCTCGGGCAGCAAACCGACATCCGGGGCCAGCAGGCAGCCGGCGTCGCGGTCCTGGGTGCAAACGGGCGTTTCGTTGGCCGCAAGATCGTCAACGACAAGCGAGGCAACCTGACGGAACGGCTGCTGCGTGCATTCAGACGCCGCGCGGCAGTTCGTCGCGTCCTGTTGGGTGCCCGCCCCCAACACGGGGTCTTTCATCTCGTGGCGCATTATCGGTATGGAACCTCAAGTCAGCCGTCCGAAATCGAAACCCATTGGCACCGCTGGCTGCCCCCCCGCATCCGGCCGGTGTGGTCGGTCGACGAGCAGGCGTTGTCGGTGCGTCGTCGCGTCGTGGAGAATCTGATCACGCATAACGGCGATTTTGATGCGTGGCGTGTTCTCGGTGTCCAGACATCCTATTCCGAGATCGGTACCTGGCTTGGCGAGGTCCTCGGCGTCAAACATCCGGCCCAAGGGGATTCGCCAAAGATCGCGGGTCTGCTGGATCTATTGCTGACGCAGGGCCAATGGGATGCCTCGCTGCGACTCGCTTACGCGCTCAGGACCGGGCAGGCGCTGCCGCTGCGATTGCTCAAGGGTCTGACGCAGGTCTTCGAGCAGGTGTTTGCGGGCTGGGCCGAAGGGGCGATCGAGCCCCGACCGAGGGTGGCTGGCTGCAACTCACTGGAGCAGGTCTATTGTCGCAATCCGGACGCGATCCAATCCCTGATCGAGAAGTTGCAGCAAGCCTCGCTGGCGGTCACCCGCGACTGGCCGGAGGCTGCCAAGCCAGGGCGCGCATGGATCATCACCGAAGCCGTGCGCGTGTTTTTCCACAACGATCTCTACGAGGCGACGCGATGCTTCATGGTGGATGCCAAGGGCACCTTCGGCTTGATCACCACGAGCGGCCTGGCGCCTGGTGTGGTGGTTCTGGCGGCCGATCGTCAGCCGCTCTTCGTCGCGACCGAGCCCGAGGTGGGCCTGCTGCTGTATGCCTCTGAGGCAGCCGCGCTCAAGAGCGCCTTGGGATGTGGATGCGCCGCGGGTACGGTGGATGCAGCGGTCTATCGGTATGATCTGCATGATGGCGACATCGTACTGTTGCGCGCTCGGGAGGGCACTGCCGACAACACCATGACCGTGAGAAACATCTACGTCGATGCACCGCCAAACACCCAGCGGATCACCGCCGAGACCTTGGAGGTGTCCGCGCGCGACAAACAACTCGGCGGCTGGATCGCATTACGCGACAACCCCTGCGTGGAGCCGGCGCCACCCGCGGGGCAACCAAAAGGTATCGCCGATCGGGTGCAGGCCGAGATGCTGGACATTCCGGCCGTGCTTGATCGCATTCATCGCGAGTGGGACGACCCCATGTCCTTGAACCGATGCACGGCACAGGAATTCACCGAGGCGCTGCTGCACAACGCCTGTGCCGGTCCTAGTTGTTGCCATGCGCTTGGCGGCCCGAGCCTGAGTCCGACCCTGGACCTGTTGATCCTGGGAGTCGAAAACAACTTCACCCTCGGTCAGCGTTTTGCGGCGGACCTGCGGCGAGTCTATCCGTTGCTTCATGTCGCAGCGGTCGATGCTGTTTCCTACTCCGAAGATCCGCGTCGTTATGCCGTCGGCATCAGCACGGTGACCCTGGCCATCAGCCAGTCTGGACAGACATTCAATACCCTTGACGCGGTCAAGTTCCTGCAGACCCTGCACGGCTTGCACAAGGCCGGACTGGTCTTTGCGATGACCGGTGAGATTGATACCCGGATGGGCGCGGCACTGGGTCAGAGCGTCAAGTCCGGGGCGCCCTGGATCGCTCGCATCTTCACGACTGGCGCTGGCTGGCGTACGGCCGAGCCAGCCACGGTGAGTACAGCCGCCACGCATGCCACGCTGACGCAACTCCTGTTGCGATTACAACGTGATACCCGTGGTCTTTGCTCGGGTCAGAGGCTGCCGTTCGGGATGGCAACGAGCAAAGACGATCTGAAGAAGCTGGATGCACTGGCACGCCTGTCGGTGTCCCGTGCCGAGGCGCTGCTCGGACGGACCGCCGAAGGCTGGTCTATCCAGACCGCTGATGGCGACGCCTTGCGGCGTGAGGGCGGCTATGTTGCGCGTTTGCTGATCGAGCCTGCGCTTGTGTTTATATTCACGGCGGTGCACCTCTTCGTGATGCTCTGGCTGGGATGGAATCCGGTGATGGGTCTGGCTCATTTCCTGCAAGCGCAGACGGGCTGGGCCATTTTCGATAACGGAAACGGCCTTGTGTACAGCCTCTCTGTGGTCCTGCAGACAGGCTATTTTCTCTTCGCCGGTGCCGCCTTTACATTGATCCTGCGTTGGGTGCAGCAACGTCCTTTGTGGGACCGCGTGTTCGTTGGGCGCACCCTTGTCATCGGCGAGGAGCCTTATGTCAAGGATTTGCTGGCGCAGTTTGTCAGCAAGCTGTTTTCCCTCGCCTATGAGTTCACCGGATTCGTCGGCATTCATGCGGCAGATGCCCGTTCCGGGGAATTGCTGCATGGCTATGGGCACCGGATCACCCGCGGCCTGTTGCTGTTCCTGGGGTTGCCCGACGGGCGCTGGTGCGGCCGTGAGCGTGCAGAGGCGGCCGCCTGCATGACCAGTGGTCAGGCTCGCGGGGTGCGCAATCTGGGCGCCGGGGCAACCGTGCTTGGTCTCGGGCACAACCCCGCCTTGGCCAATCAGGTCGACCGCTTCGTGTTGCTGGGCCAGTCGGCGCGGGGGCCGGAAGAGTTGCCCTGGGTGTTGCGGGGAGATTGATCTGAGATCGCGAAGGATCTCCAGGAGTCGCGCTTTGCATCCTTCGAGCGCCTGCTGGGTGCCTATGTTATTTTCTACACGGCCGCGGCCCGTACCCGAGACTTCATGAATAGACTGATACCGATCGCCAATATCCTGTGGATGCCAATCTTCTGGGTGGTACAAATCGCAACGGTGGGTCGGATTCGGCCGCGCTTTGGTCGCTGGGATCTTGCCCGTACACAAAGCGGAATCCGTATCGCAACGACTGCATCGCCGGTACCCGCCATCAGCCTCGATCCGAAGGAATACCTCAGGCAACGCTCCGACGGCGAGGCCCTGATAAAGGCAATGGCGCCGTCAATGATCAATCCACACGCGGTGGTTCCGGTGGGTCTGGTGGCGCCCGCCGCGGTGGATGCGGGGAAGGTCTGTCCGCGGCGGTTCTTTCAGTCTGGAGCCCATCCGCCGGTGCTTGCGCAAACACCAGGTGTCAGCGCATCGCCAGGTGACCACCGTCTTCGGGCAGAGACGGTGGCGCCACCCGCTGGTCATGCTTGACCAGATGGCGGATGCGCTGCGCTTATCCGCCCTAAGATCGGGGATCCGGTCGGGGATGGCGCAGGTGTGCGATCCGTGTTGGTCGAGGCTTTCGAAGGGTGAGCGAAATGAACCATCGACGGCCAGGTGGCCGCGGGTGCTTGCACACCCGCGGCTCCCACAGATCCGGACGTGC
>REDK01000052.1 GCA_007693535.1 Chromatiaceae bacterium | reverse complement strand
CCTGGACGAGGCCACCAGCGCGCTGGACACCGAATCCGAGCGCTTCATCCAGCGCAGCATCGACGCCCTCAAGGGCGAGACCACCGTCGTCATCATCGCCCACCGGCTCTCGACCATCCGCAACGTGGACCACGTTTACGTCTTCGACCAAGGCCGGCTAGTGGAAGCGGGCCCCTACCAGCAACTGCGCGACAGGGACGACTCCCGGTTCGGCAAACTCGTGGCCATGCAGGCCCTGTGACCAGGGCAGCAAGCATGCTGCTCAGTCGCGATGACCGCGATCGCACGGGGAGCACTAAGGAGAACCCGATTGATTGGCCAGTATGGTCAAGTAATCAGTATCTCCCCAGGGCATCCAGCTTCATCGGTAACCATGGCCAACCAGGGACAGACCAAGTTTCATCCCCGAGGAGTCCGTGGCTTCAGCCCCGGCCGTGTCCCGCTCCACGGCGCCGGACCGGTCCATCCCCGATGTTCCCGGGATTTGTCCAGTCAAACGCGACTGCCCCAGCGAAAATACGTGTCTATCCTTGCTCAACGACGCCGGCATCAAGCCCGACCTGCTACCCTACGTCTGCGACGCCGCCCCGGCCAAACAGGGCAAACTCCTCCCCGGCAGCCACATCCCCATCCGCCCGCCCGCCGCCCTGCGCGACGACCCGCCGGATGAGGTGCTGATCCTGCCGTGGAACATCGCCGAGGAGGTCAAGAGCCAGCTCGCCGACCTGGCCGAGCAGGGCGTGTGCTTCACGACCGCCGTGCCAAGGCTCAACACCTGCTAACCTGATCAGTTATCGGGCTACGGCACAGCGATCGACGAATGATCCGTATCATTCCACCCGTCACGCATATTGAAACCATTGCCGAAGCCCCCGCGATACGGGAGTTGCACCGACTTCGCCAGCAATACGGCCCCGGCCGCTGGCGGAAGAAAAAGGGTATTGCGCTGGTCGAAACGGAAGATGGCGCTAATCAGCTCGCCGAAATCCATTGGTATGAGGCCCACGGCATCGGCAAAGTCAAGATGAAGGTGAAGCGATGGCTTTAGAGTTCATGGTCTGTTTGAGAAAAGACGATGCCGGCGACATCTCGGGCGAGGACCTGCAACTGGGTAGGCTCTATGAAGTCGTCGACAAGGATGCGGGTCACGGGATGGTGCGCATCATCGACGAGTCGGGTGAAGACTACCTGTATCCCGCAGTCTGGTTTGACAAGGTTATTCTCAGTGCCGCCGCCTCCGAGCAACTGGCCAAGGCGCTACCGCATCGATAAACCGGTGAAACCCACATCCCCTACACCCAACCCTCCATCACCGACTTGGAGGTCCGCTACGCCACCGATGCCGCCGTCAACGGCTGGGGCGAGCGCTGCTACGCATCCAATGGTAACCGGATCGCGACTGTCTGCGAAGCGTGCCCGCCATGATCCTGCTAACAGGTGTCAAAGGATTTGTAGGCCGTCAAGTGGTCCGATCCCTGGCGGCGCAAAGAAGCACCGCTGCGAATCGTGCTGCGCAAAGGCTCGCAACATCCAACCGATCTCCGAGAAATGGATGAGGTGATCGACATCCGCGCCCACAACCGCACCGCGATCGAGGCGCACCCCATGGCCAACCGCAGCAACCTGATCGAGGGATCATCCGTCGACCCCGAGATCATCGGGCGCGTGCACGTCACCGCCGACGGTTACGAACGCATCCTGGTTTGCCTGGACTCCAATCACACCACGACCACGACCACGTCCTCGCAGAGCTGGAAGCCTACGCCCCGCTGGTCACCCCCCGGCAGCGACTGCGCCGTCTTCGACACCATCATCGACGACCGACCGGCGGACATGTTCCCCAATCGGCCCTGGGGTCCCGGCGATAACCCCAAGACCTCCGTGCAAGATTATCTCAAGACCCAACCGGAGCTCGCGATCGAAAAACAGATCGACCACAAGCTGCTGATCAGCGTCGCGCCGGATGGCTACCTGCGGCGGGTGGGGTGAGTCCAGGGGAGGGACGCGATGATGCCAACCATCAGTATGTTCTACGGTATCCTTGTCAGCATGTACGTGCTCGATACAGATAGGCACCACAGCCCGCACATCCACGTGCGCTACAACGAACATAGAACGGTACTGCGCATTCCTGGTGGGGAAGTTTTGGACGGCACACTGCCCAACGAGCAGATGAAGCTCGTCCAGGCGTGGATTGCGATCCATCAAGAGGACTTGATGGCGGACTGGCAGCTGGCGAGCGAGGGCCGGACGCCGTTCAGGATTGACCCTTTGCGCTGAGGTGAGTGTTGTGACGCCCGATGTCGTAACCGTCAAGGTTCTGTCCGACTTTCAACTGCAGGCGATCTTTGCCGATGGTGCGGTCAGACGCTTTGATATGAAGCCCTATCTGCAATACCCAGCCTTTGCCGCGCTGCGCGATGAAGCCTTGTTTCAGCGGGCTGCCGTTCGCCATGGCACGGTCGCGTGGTCGGATGACATCGACCTATCGCCCGATACCTTGTATCTCAAGGGCGATGCTGCCGAACCGGCAAAGGAACCGGCTTCAACCGCGGCACCGTGATGGCCCAGCCGGCGGCCAACCGCGTCAAACCGATCAAGGGCTCTGGCATCGACCCCGAGATCATTGCCCGTGTGCACGCCACGGCCGACGGCTACCAACGCATCCTGGTCTGTCGGGATTCCACCCACACCCACGAGCACGTCTTTGCCGAGTTGGGCGCCGATGCCCCGCTGGCCACCCCCGGCAGCGACTGCGTTGTCTTCGACACCATCATCGTGAAGGCGAAGATCGACCGTCAGGCAAGATAACGCAGGTAAATGATGCGCGTTGTACAAACCGGACCCGTCCCGGGTTTCCCCGCTACGATAGCTTGATCGTCGCGGCGGCGCTGGAAGCCGGTTGCTTGACGCTCTATTCGGAAGACATGCAACATGGCGAAGTCATCGACCGACGTTTAACCATTATTAACCCGTTTACATGAATGTATGCACCGCAGGGCAAGCCACGCCCGCGGCTCCGCCACGGACTCCAACAACAACTGCGTAGGGTGTGCGCACGGAGCGTGCGCACCGCATGAGAAGTCACGCCCGCGGCTCCGCCACGGACTCCAAGAACAGCCACCGCCGTCCCACGCGCCCAAACACCGCACCCCGCCCGCGGCTCCGCCACGGACGCCAAAAACAGCCACCTCCGCGCGGCGCGGACAACCGCCGCACGACACCGCCAGCAAGCAGCGCGGGCTGCATCGCGCCGCCAACGCGCCGTGACGATCATCAAAGCCCGCTTGCCCGACAGCCAGCAGGGTGATTCAATAGCGTCGCTCAGCGTTCAATCCAGAACGCCGCACGCAGCACACCACCAGACACCCGCCCATGCCCCAAAATGACAGGGTAGGGCGGTAGCGTGCCAAAAGCCCATCACCGCGGCGGTTGAACGAAGACCTCACCTTCCAAGCCCTGCGCCAGCTCCAGGCCAACCCCCAGCTCAGCCAGCGGCAACTGGCCAAGGCGCTGGGCATCAGCCTGGGCCGCACCCACTACTGCCTGCGCGCCCTTATCGAGCGCGGCCTGGTCAAGGTGCAACACTTTCGCAGCAGCAACAACAAGCGCGCCTACGCCTACCTGCTCACCCCAGCCGGCATCGACACCAAAGCGCGCATCACCGCCCGCTTCATCCAGCGCAACCGCGCCGAATACAACGCCCTCAAGGCAGAGCTTGACCAGCTCACCGCAGAGGCCGCAGCCCAGGGCCTCATCGACCAGTCCACCAACAGCTGAGCGCAACGGCGCACCCAATCACGCCCGCCCCGAGCCACCCAGGCTCCGGCGCGCGGCCGCCAAACGGGGCAAACCGGGTAGGGCGCACCGGCAGCAACCCCCTGACGGCTGCCCAAACAATGCCCCACAACCGCTCCGGGCAGCTCAGCCGCCAAGACGCCATGCCGAGGCAAAGCCCCGGCATCACCCGCGTAGGGTGTGCGCGCCAAGCCTGCGCACCGCATGGGAAGCCACGCCCGCGGCTGCGCCACGGACTCCAAGAACAGCCGCGTCGGGTGCGCGCGCGCGCGGCTCAAGCCACGGACTCCAAGCACCGGTGCCCCCTGGAGTGCGGAGCTTCAGCTCCGTGCGTCTGCGCCAGCCGCTGCGGTGCGCACGCTGCGCGCGCATACCCCATGTCGCATGTCGATGCTCGACGAGGCCACCAGCGCGCTGGACACCGAATCCGAGCGCGAAATCCAGCGCAGCATCGACGAGCTGCGCGGCAGCCTCTGCGTCGTCATCATCGCGCACCGCCTCTCCACCATCCGCAACGTCGACCGCGTCTTCGTGCTGCAAAGCGGCCGCCTGCTGGAGCAGGGCCGCTACGACGAACTCACCGAAGTGGCCACATCCCGCTTCCGCCGCATGGTGGATTTGCAGGCGTTGCGGTGATGCATGAAAAGGGGACAGATTTATTTTCTTTGAGGAAAATAAGTCTGTCCCCTTTTCACTGATAGATCTGTTTTCCCGGGGCTCTTCTCCTCCGGAAAATAACTCTGTTCCCTTTTGAGAAAGATGTTATGACAAACAAGCTGATACGCGCACTGTCCTCAAAATATTTCCTCAATACCAGAAAAGACCGGCTCTCTTACGTTTGGTGTGGGCACGCAATCTGCCCCCATTGATTCAGAGCAAGGTCTTCGCGGCCACTGGAATCTTGAACGGCGAGGCGGGCAGATGGGTGAGCTTGCCGGCGACGAGGTACGCGATGGTGATCAGATGCCGGGTGGTGCCGTAGCCGCGCGCCTTGGCCTTGGCCGCCTGGATCTGGCCGTTGGCGGCCTCCACACGGCCGTTGGTGAGCTTGGAGTCGAACGCGTTGAGGATGCCGTCCCAGTGGTTCTTGAGGCTTTGGGCGACCTGTTTGATCGGCTCGATGCGCGCGCGTCGTGCCCAGCTGTACCAACGCTCGAGCAGGGGTTCGGCGCTGTGGCGATCGGGCGCGGTGCGGAAGATCTCGCGCAGGGTCGCCTTGATGCGGAAGGCGCGGTGGGTCTTGAGGTTCTGCCGCTTGAGGTCATCGAACTGGATGAGCTGCCGCGCTGTCCAGGCGTGCTTGTCCTGCAGCCACAGGTAGCGGCGACGCTTGAGGCCGGGGTTGGTCTTCACTTCCTGGCGGCGGACCGCATCGACGACCTTGTTCACCAGTTGAATGACATGGAACTCATCGAACGTCACCTCGGCCCAGGGCAGATGGGTGTCGACCCCGGCCCGGTAGCTGCTCGACATGTCGATGCAGACCGCTTGGATGTTCTCGGCACAGCCGCCGTGGGCCTCGAGATCATCGGCGAACGCCGCGACCACCTCGGCCTTGCGCCCCTCGCAGGCAAACAGCAGTCGCCCAGCGTCGAGGTCATGAAACAGGCTGATGTAGTCGTGTCCGCGCCGGGCGGCGGTCTCGTCCAGACCGATGCAGGACACCCCAGAGAAGTCCTCCTGCGCACGGGCCTGATCGACGTAGTGATCGAGCGTACGCCACACCCGCATGTCGCTGACGGCGAGCAACTGCGCCACCTGGCGCACCGGCATTGCTTGGCACAAGGTCACCAGCAACGCCTCCACCAGCAGCGTGAACCCGCTGCCCGCGCGCGCCCAAGGCACCGCCACCTGGCTGGTCTTGCCGCAGGCGCTGCAGCGCACCCGCGGCACCTTCGCCTGCAGATAGGCCTGATACTGGAAGCAGTTCAGGTGCCGCCACTCGCGCTTGAGCGTGTCATGGACGCCTTGCTCCTCGGCCCCGCAGTGCGGGCAGGTAAAGCGCGCGCCGCGGCTGACGCCCACCTGCAGGTCCAGCCGCCCGGCCGCTGGGTCAAAGGCGACGTCGATCACCTCCCACGGCGCCTGCCAGCCCAAAGCGACCGAGAACAGGGACGAAGACGACACCGAACGATGCATCGCAGCAACCTCACACCCACTGCCTGTGGATTTGTGGACGCGTCCTGCGGACCGGCCCGAGCCCTGCGGGACGTGTGGACAACCCATGGTCCGCGCCGTCAAGCGCGGGGCGCTTGGCCAGCCCCTGCCAGGCGCGGCCCACAGGTTGCCCACACGCTCGGGCCTCGCGCCCACAACTCCACAGGCACAGCAACAAGCTTTTCAATGAATCCAAGATAGGGGCTCAGCAGAGCAGGGACATCCCTCTACCCACAGGAAACGTAACAGAGGCCATTATGCTGCGTTTCCTGGAGCACCGGATCGCGGACCGTCACACGCACAGCGGCGGCAAGACCCGGAAAGGACGCTTCGCGCTGGTGCGCCCGACCGTCAAAAGCACCGGTCACCTTGGTCGAGGTATCACCAGTGGTTCGAAAATACTTGCCGTCGGCCGAGCTGCTGCATCGGTATCCGACGGTGCGCTGCGCGTCATGACCCGAGGCCGGAGCCGTCTGCGGTAGTCCCGCGCGCACGGATCTGTGCAGGGGACGGGGGTAACCGCCGTCCCTACCGCGACCCCGGTATTCATCCAGTATTTATCCACTCGACGGCGAACGACTCGCCTCACAGCACATCCATCGGCGACCTCACCGGGACCACCCCCGGTCGATTCATCACCTGCGTATAGATCATCGTCGTCGCCACATCCTGATGCCCCAGCAGCTCCTGCACCGTGCGGATGTCGTAGCCCGCCTGCAGCAGATGCGTCGCAAACGAATGCCGCAAGCAATGGGAATTGACCCGCTTGGCGATCTGCGCCTGCTGCCCCGCCGCCTTCAACACCTTCTGAAAGCCCGCCTCATGCAGGTGATGCCGGCGCACGACCCCGGCCTTCGGGTCCGCCGACAGCCGCGCACTCGGAAACACGTACTGCCAGATCCACTCCCGCGGCGCGTTCGGCGCCTGCCGCGCCAACGCATGCGGCAGGTACACGAAGCCTGCGCCGCCCGCCAGATCCTCCTCGTGCAGCACCGCCACCCGCCCCAACTGCGCCCGCAGCGGTTCCATCAGGCGCTCCGGCAGCGGCACCACCCGATCCTTCCCGCCCTTGCCGTTGCGCACCACGATGCGTCGGTGGTCGAAGTCCAGATCGCCCACCCGCAGGCGTACCCCCTCCATCAACCGCATCCCGGTGCCGTAGAGCAAGCGCGCCAGCAGCGCCGGCGTGCCGGTCAGCGCATCCAGCAAGGCGCGCACCTCATCCGTGCTCAACACCACCGGCAACCGCTGCGTCGCCTTTGCCCGCCCGAAGCGCATGTCATCCAGCGGACGCTCCAGCACGTGCCGGAACAGGAACACCAGCGCGTTCAACGCCTGATTCTGGGTACTCGCCGAGACCTGGCGATCCACCGCCAAATGCGTCAGGAACCGCTGCACCTCGGTCGCGCCGACTGACGAGTAGTCGCCCGGCGGATGGCGCGCATCGCCCTCCAGATAGCGCACGAAGCGATGGCACCAATCGACATAGGTCTGCTCCGTGCGCAGCGCGTAGTGACCCGCCCGCAACACCTGCGCCAACTGCTTCAGCAGCGGTCGATCGGTCGTCGCCGCGCTGTAGCGCGGACTCCCGTCGATCACCGCCGCCGGCGTCACCGCCCCCATCCGCGTCGGGTGGTCGGCCGGGAGCACCTGACCGGCCTCGACCAGGAAGTCCCACTCGACCTGCTGCGCCGCCGGACAAGCGCCCAACTGCACCAGCAGTAACTGCACCGCCTCCACCGTTTGCCGATACTGCCAGTCGGACAGGCGCTGCTCGCGCGCATACCGGGGAAAAAACGCCTTGATCTCCTCCGCCGTCAGCTCGCCCAAGCGCTTCGGTCGCATCGCCTCAACGAACGCCTGCGCCCGGAGCACGTACCAGCGCCGGGCGCTCTCGGGGATGCGCTCCCGCTCCAGCAACGCCACGTACCGATCCCACCCGGACGGTGCGCCGTCCTCGCGCCGCCGGCGCGCCACGCCGCAATTCCCGGCAGAACGGTCAACTTCAGAGGCGGCAGCCCGGCGACGGGAGAGGTGTGTCTTCATGAGGATTTCACCCTTGCAGCTATGGGCTCTTTTGCTAGACTAAGGCCGAGCTTATCGCGAAATCAAGGGTCCAGCCTAACGCCCCAAGCACAGGCTGCGGCCCAAGTAACTGTTGGGCGACAAAAACGAAATGGGTGCCATGAATGCCCCAAAAAATCCGTGATCT
>REDK01000100.1 GCA_007693535.1 Chromatiaceae bacterium | reverse complement strand
TTATTGATATGGTTACGTGCCCATACGCCGCTGCCTCCGCTGGAAGATCCGCCCGATTTCCTGCGCGTGCAGTGGAACAGCCGGCGCCCCTTCGCCCGCCAGGCCGAGTTGTTCAAGAACATTCGCGGTCAGGTCAAGACCCGCGAGGCCGTCTTCCAACTTCTGCGCGATATGGAAGAGGATCTCGATACCTATTCATCCTCTGCGCCCTGGAACGTCACCTGGTATCGGACCACGACTACGACTTCACCAGCGACGCCTTCACCCTGGCGCACGTCCTACCCCAGAACCCCCAGACCGGTTGGGATGGCTTCACCGACGAAGAGGCGGAGAACCTGGTCGACCGCCTGGGAAATCTCACCCTGATTCAGGCCGGGGCCAACCGGGATCTAGGTGACGCCCCCTATCCAGCCAAGCGGATGGCATATGAGGAAAGCGGCTTTGCGATCACCCGGCGCCTGGCACAGGAATACGCCGAATGGACACCCGAACAAATCGCCGCCCGCCAGGTCTCGATGGCCAATCAGGCCACCTCGATCTGGCGCATCGGCCAACTGGCTTAGGGCTTCAATGGCAAGCACGGCGAAACTGGAATTGACCTGGATCGGCAAGGAGAACCGGCCGCGTCTTGAGCCGCGGATTTTGCTGGACGATCCGGTGCGGTCTTACCACTCCAAGCATCGCGTGACGGATCAGGATCTTTTCGACAACCGGCTGATCTCCGTGGACAACCTGCGGGCGCTTAAGACACTGGAGGCGGAGTTTGCAGGTCAGGTGAAGTGTGTCTTCATCGACCCGCCCTACAACACAGGCAGCGCATTTACCCATTATCCTAGAAACGGCAGTTGAACGCTTCGTGCATCACGCAAGTGATTGACTGGTGAGGAATTCTGCGCTCGCCTCGGCATCACCTTTCGGGTGCGGGCCGCTACGGCCCCCAGGGCACGCCCCGCGCGGCGCCCGTCTGCGTTACAACTCGTTGGAATAGATAACTATTCCGCCTCGTTGCGCCTTGCCGGACACCACGCGGGACGCACCCTGGGGGCCGTTCAACTGCCGCTTCTAGGATTATGACTACGGGCTGGAGCATTCCATTTGGCTCTCGTTGACACGGAGGGAGGTGACCGCCTATTGAGCAGGGTCAGCTAAATGGTGACCCTGCCACCCCTTTCTGCTTTCCTGGGTCTGCTGCAGTCAGGCGCGATGGCTCGGTCCTCCGCGGGCTGCGGCTTACGAGCCAGATCGATTGGTCGCGTTTTACTCGCCAGTCATACCGCTGACTCCGCCTCCGAGCCGCTCGCGCCCGTGGGGCGCCGTGAAGTCCAGCGCCGGCCCCTTCGGCACAATGCCGGTTGGGTTGATCAGCTTGTGGCTGCCGTAGTAGTGCCGCTTGATGTGGTCCATATTCACGGTCTGCGCGACGCCGGGCACCTGATAGAGTTCGCGCGTATAGGCCCAGAGGCTCGGATAGTCCACCAGGCGCCGCTGATTGCATTTGAAGTGCCCGTGGTAGACGGGGTCAAAGCGCACGAGGGTCGTGAACAGGCGCCAGTCGGCCTCGGTGATCCGGTCGCCGACCAGGTAGCGCTGCCGGGCGAGCCGGGCTTCGAGTTGATCGAGCGTTTCGAACAGCCGATCGAAGGCCGCCTCGTAGGCGCCCTGCGTCGTTGCAAAGCCGGTCCGGTAGACGCCGTTGTTGACGTTCTCGTAGACCAACGCGTTGACGGCGTCGATCTCCTCATGCAGTTCTGCCGGATAGTAGTCCAGATCCGCGCGTCCCCAGGCGTCGAAGGCGCTGTTCAGCATGCGAATCATCTCTGACGATTCGTTGTTGACGATGACATCACGCTGCTTGTCGTACAGCACCGGCACGGTGACGACGCCATCGAAGCCCGGCGCGCTGTGCTCATAGAGCTGGAGCAGCTTGTCGAAGCCGTGCACCTGATCCGGCGTGGCGCCCGGATAGTCACCGAACACCCAGCTCTCCGGCGGCATCAGCGGATGCACGACCGATACGGAGATCGCATCCTCCAAGCCCTTCAGCGCTCGGAAGATCAGCGGGCGATGGGCCCAAGGGCAGGCGTAGGACACATAAAGGTGATAGCGGCCAGGCTCGGCCTTGAAGCCGCCCTCGCCGGACGGACCCGGGCTGCCGTCCGGCGTAATCCAGTTGCGGAAGCCCGATTCCCAGCGGATGAATTCACCTGTGTCTGCGTTGGCATCAGTCATATCGTTCTCTGAATTACGGGGACATTGCGGCTTTTACGAGAACCTCGTGCCTTTGATCCCCAACGTTTACGATTTCCGGCGGTCCTCCACTTCTCCAGCAAGCGGGCAAGGATCAACTGCGAAGTGTTCTGGGTTGGGTCTTGACTCTTGGCAAGGCCCGACCCTGCTTTGTCTAATGGGTAGGTCTTAGTGGCAGCAGTCGGATGCTGTAGCGCCTTGGAGGGATCGTCACCAATGCCCCTGACTTGAGAGGACCCGCTGCTGTGATCAGGGCTTCCAAGGCAGCATCTCCCACTGCATCGGGCACGATATGCTGAACCCGAAGCTAGAGGACACTTGGAGCTGTCGCGTTGGTTGTGAACAGCAGGGAGCCGAAATCCAAATCGTGTGTGAAGATGACATGGCCATGCTCGCGGGCCCATGCCACGATGGCATCGTCGTCGGCCCGGATGTCTCCGATCCTGCTCCAATGGATCGCCTCGTATCCGGCATCGCGGAGGAAGTCTCCCCAGGCCTCTGGGATATTCATGTCCAGGATGATCTTCATGATGCCTCAAGCGGCACGCCGTACTCTTCGGCCCGCCATAATGCATAGGCCAGGGCAGCATCGATGTCTTCCCTTTCCAGGCTGGGATAGAGTTCCAGCACCCTTTCAATCGTTTCGCCTGATGCAAGCAAGCCGGTGATGGTGCCGACCGTTATCCGAAGCCCTCGAACACAAGGCTTGCTCCCCATGACTCCTAGTTGGAGCCCGCGTTTGCGAGCGAGATGGGGCGCGGTGCCGGACGTGGTCGGGGCCGCTCGGGACTCGCCGCCGCGCGGCAGTTGCAAACTGCTCTGCCACCCACCGGTTTTCCGATGCGTAGCCGTCGCTCAGGGCGCCAGCGCAAAGGGGGTCAGTGGGTTGGGGCCGTGGCATTGGTCGGCATCTACTGCCGCTAGGGCCTGGTGCAGGGTCGCCGGGTCGCGCAGCACGCGCTCGGTGAGCAGGGCCAGGTCGGCACGATGGATGAAGCCATGGATCTCCGGGTCGGCGCTCAGCACCCCACGGCCAGTGGCGGGCTCGCTGCGCAGGCCGCCGGGACGCAGGATGGTCCAGGGTAGGCCGCTGGCGCGCAGATGGTCCTCGGCGCGGGTCTTGGCATCGACCACGCTGCCGAAGGCGGCGATCGCTGCCGCCGAGCGGTGCGGCGCCATCTCGCCGCAGCCCAACGAGGTGATCAGCACCAGACGGACCGGCCCATGCTCGCGCGCCGCCTCGGCCAGGGCGGCATCCGCCAGGGCGATGTTGCCGATCTCATCCACCAATTGGCCGTCGCGGGCGCTGCCGCCCAGGGTTGAGACGATGCGATAGCCGGCCGGCATGCCGGCTAGGGCTTGGGTCAGGTCGGCCGGGTTCAGCGCATCGCCGGCGACTAGGGCTACCCCGAGCGCGTCCAGTTCTCCCCGTCCCGCCTCGCCGCGCAGCATCGCGGTCACCGGTACCTGGCGCTGCCGCAAGACCCGCGCGAGTTCCAGCCCGGTGCCGCGGCTGGCTCCGAACAGGATCACCGCCGGTGCGTTCATGCGCAGCCCTCGGCGGCCAGCCGGTCGCGCAGTTGGGTCCAGCGCGCCAGTTGCTCCGGCAGTAATTGCCGGTCCGCATCGCGACCGACGAAGACCTTGAACATGCATTCACCCTGCTGATTCAAGAATTGCACCGAGGCGCTGTCCTTGCCCATGAAGGGACGCCGCACGAAGGCGATGGTCGCGCAGTGGTTGGCACGCAGATGGCCGCTCAGGCCGGTCTCGCCGTGCAGGTTGTAGAAGCCGGAGCCGAAGCTGCCTGCGGGCAACGGTCCCTTGACCTCCAGGACCAGGTCGGCGGTATGCACGATGACGACGACATCCCCCCAGTCGGTCATATCGGCCATCGCGGCAGCGAAGCAGGTGCCGGGCACCTGGGTCTGCATCTCCGCCGGCAGACAATCGAGCGCGGTGCGGTAGGACACCTCATGCTGGCGGGCCAGGGACTCTAGCACCACGCCGGGGTGTTGGGCCAAGGCCTGGCGCAGGGCGGCGGGGTCGGGGTCGGTGGAGATCTCGGTCATGGTTGGGTCTCGGTCGGGATGGCGGCGGCCGCGGGGCTCGCCGGATAGGTGCTGCACAGGCTATTGAGCGCGCGCGACAGGTTGGGCGCCCAGAAGCGCCCAGCGGTGGTCAGATGCAGCCCGGTCCCGGCGCCGGTGAGCAGGCTGGCCCGGGTCCATTGTGCCAACAGCATGGCCATGGCCTGGGCGAGTGCCGCATCGGCGGCGGCGTCGGCCTGGCCTCCCAGTGCCGGAAGTGCTGGCACCGGCGGTGCCTCGGTCTCGGCACCAGCGGCCATCCCAGACCCTGCCGGGGTCTGCGCGGCGGCCGGCCAGGCCGCCTCCCACCAGTCGGTCAGCGCCGGATGCAACTGGGTCGCGAGGGCCGCGAGGTCCAGCGTGCCGGCCTCGATGGCGCCGCTCAGGAGATCGCGCAGGGGCTGACGCGCATCGGCGCGGTGCATGCTGGCCAGTGGCTTGTGGCCCTGCTCGACTGCGGTGCGGTAGCGGTCCAGGTCGGCCTGCAGGTTGAAGCTGTAAGGGCCGATCGCACCACCGGCCCCGGCCCCGAAGGCGAGGCAGTCGGCCCCCTCTTTGACCAGGCGGTTATAGCGATTGCGCTCGCGCGGGGTGCGCGCCCAATGACTGTTGCTGATTTGCTGCCAGCCCTGATCGGCTGCTTCGGCCAGGGTCGCGACCCCCTGCGCGTAGAGGGCGGCCTGGGTGCCGATGTCCGCCGCTGCCGGCAGTCGCCCCGCGGCGATCGCCTCCCGTAGCGGGGTGCCGGGGATCAGGTGCAGGCTGTAGAGGTCCACCCCGTCCGGTGCTAGCGCCGCGCAGGTTGCCAGGTCTGTCTGCCAGACGGCCCCGGCCTGGCCGGGCAGGCCGTAGATCAAGTCCAGCACCAGGGCGGCATCGGTGCGGGTGCGCAGATCGGTGAGGAAGCGTTGCACCGCCGCGCCGCTGGCCTTGCGGCCCAGGCGCCGGCGCAGGCCGGTATCGAAGCTCTGCACGCCGATCGAGAAGCGGTTGGCCCCGGCCGCCTGACAGGCATCGATCTTCTCCGGGGTGAAGCCGGCGACGCGGCCCTCGACAGTGATCTCGCAGTCCGGGGCCAGCGGAAGTGCGCGGCGCAGTGCCGTCAGCAGGCGTCGGAGATCGGCGGCGGCCAGCGCGCTCGGCGTGCCACCGCCCAGATAGACCGCCTGGATCGGCACCGTGCCGAGACCGGGGGCGGCAGCATCGCGCTCGATCTCGGCTAGCAGCAGGTCGGTGTAGGCGCGCCCGGCGGCGGCATCGAAGCGCTGGCGATAGAAACCGCAGAAGAGGCAATGGTTGGTACAAAAGGGGATATGGACATAGACCAGGCGCGGCCGCCGCGACGGCGGCGAAGCCGCGCCTGCCAGGCGCCTCCATTGCTCGGCGATGGCGGCAGGCGGCAGCGGCGTCTTGACTGACCAAGGCATCAACGGCCGGCGGGCCACAAAGGCGGTGCGCAGGGGGTCGTCGCCGATGTACGCCAGATGCTCGGCAATCGCGGCGTGCGGCGTCGGCATGGGACCGCACGGGATTGACGGCGCGACTGCGGCCGATGCCGCGACTGCGGGGGGCTGCGGCGGGGACAGAGTAGGGGATGAGGACATACCAGCGCTCCACCTGGGCAGGCACGGCGCTGGCTGGTCGGCAACAGGGCCGGATCAGCGGGCGCCGGGATCGGGGAAGACGCTGGCCAGGTCGGAACGACGCGGGGCTGGCAGGAACGGCGTGACGGCTCACACCATCGACGCGAGGATAGGGTGCCTAAGCGGGCGCGGCGATGTCAACAACCGCGCAGGCCAACAGGAGCCCGCTGCACTGCATGCGGCCCGGGCGTTTCCGTGCTCGGGCCGCCTTTGATCGGGGCTCATGATCGGGGCTCAGCGCCGCCTGTGTTCGGGCCGGTCGTGATGGCGGGGCAATCCCCGCCCCAGTATCCGGTGCCGGCCGCTACCGAGGAGTGCGCTAGCACGGAACCGCCAGCGGGCGGCCCTGCGGAATCCACGCGGTCATGTGACGGCGCGCCGCCGGCCGCCGGTTATACCATTACCCCTGGGGCGAAGCTGTAGCTGTCGAGGATGTTGACGTAGTTGGCGCGCTCGAACTCGGCCGGATTGGCGATGGTTAGGGCGCTGACGCGCCCGCGCAGGTCGGCCACCGATTCGAAACTCTGCTCCTCCATCCAGTTGGTCAGGCCCTTGAGGATGCGGGCGATCTGGGCCGGGCCGTTCTTGAGCAGGGTGCTGCACAGATGGACTACATCGGATCCGGCGAGGAGCAGCTTGATGGTGTCGTCGGCGGTGTGGATGCCGCCGGTGGCACCCAGCGAGAGCCCGTCGATGCGTCCGTACAGGATCGCGATCCAGCGCATCGCCAGCAGCGCCTCCGCCGAGGTCGAGGGATGCAGGCTTGGCTGCAGGCGCAGGCTGTCGGTATTGATATCGGGCTGATAGAAGCGGTTGAACAGGGCGACACCATCAGCGCCGGCGCCGGCCAGGCGGCGGGCCATGTTGCCGACGGAACTGAAGCTGGGTGAGAGCTTCATGTTGATCGGGATGCTGATATTGCCCTTGAGCAGGCGCAGGATCTCCAGATAACGCTCTTCGACCTCGGCCCCGCTGAGATCGATGTCGCCAGCGACGTAATAGACGTTCAGCTCCAGGGCGTCGGCGCCGGCCTGCTGCAACTCCTTGGCATGATTGATCCAGCCGCCGGGGGTGACGCCGTTGAGGCTCGCGATGACCGGGATGTCCAGGGTCTCCTTGAGCCGGCGCAGGTTCTCCAGGTATTGGTCGAGCCCGGTGCTGAAGTCCTGCCAGTCGGGCAGGAAGCCTTCGTCGGCCTCGGCAAAACCGGTGTCCTGCTGATGCAGGAAGCGGTTCATGGTCTCGGTCTCGGCGGTGATCGCCTCCTCGAACAAGGAGTACATGATCAGGGCGGAGGCGCCGTTGTCTTCCAGTTCCTTGGCCTGATCGACGCTCTTGGAAAGCGGCGAGGCCGATGGGACCAGCGGGTTTTTCAGCGTGAAGCCCAGGTATTGAGTGGTCAAGTCCATGGTGATCTCCGGATAGGGTGCAAATGCCAGATTCCGGGGGCAGCGCCCCTGGGGTGTGGCCCGTGGTCGGGCCTGGCAGGCGCGGGGCGACGGCCCATGGCCGCCGCCCACTTGGCCGCGTTATTCGCTCGGCGGGGCCGGCTTGTCGGCCTTCTTCACGGCCAGCTCGGCGAGCTGGGAGTACAGCGAGAACCTGGTCTCGACATGGCGCTGGGCCATGGTCAAATACTTCTCGGCGATGTTCGGATTGATCCGGTTGAGCACGCTGAAGCGGGTCTCGGTGGAGATGAAGTCACGGTACGGGATGCTCGGCGGCTTGCAGTCGATGATCAGCGGGTTCTCGCCGCGGGCGGTGCGCCGTGGATCATAGCGGAACAGCGGCCAGTGCCCGGAGTTTACCGCCATGTCCTGCTGGCGCAGGTTGTTGGACATGTCTACGCCGTGGGCGATACAGGGCGAGTAGCAGATGATCAGCGACGGGCCGTCGTAGGACTCCGCCTCCATGAAGGCGCGGATGGTCTGCACGTCTTTGGCGCCAAAGGCGACCTGGGCGACATAGACGGTCTCGTAGGCCATCGCCATCATCGCCAGATCCTTCTTGAAGGTGGGCTTGCCGCCTGCAGCGAACTTGGCCACGGCCCCGAGCGGGGTCGCCTTGGAGCGCTGACCACCGGTGTTGGAATAGACCTCGGTATCGAGCACCAGCAGGTTGACGTTACGCCCGGCCGAGAGCACGTGATCGACGCCACCGTAGCCGATGTCGTAGGCCCAGCCGTCGCCGCCGACGATCCAGACGCTGCGCTTGGCCAGGGCCTCGCACACCGACGCCAGCGAGCGCGCCTGCGGCGTGTCGATGGTCTTGAGTTTTTCCTTCAGCGCGGCGATGCGTTCACGCTGCTCGAAGATACCTGCCTCGGTGGACTGATCGGCATGGATCAAGGCATCGGCCAGATCGGTGCCCACCTGATCGGCCATCAGGGCCAGCATCTCGCGCGCCTGCTCGGCCTGCTTGTCCACCGCTAGGCGCATGCCGAGGCCGAACTCGGCGGTGTCCTCGAACAGCGAATTGTTCCAGGTCGGCCCACGCCCCTCGCTGGTCACCGTATAGGGCGTGGTTGGCAGGTTACCGCCGTAGATCGACGAGCAGCCGGTGGCGTTGCCGATCAGCATGCGGTCGCCGAAGAGCTGCGAGGCGAGCTTGATATAGGGGGTTTCGCCGCAGCCAACGCAGGCGCCGGAGAACTCGAACAGCGGTTGCATCATCATCGCGTGCTTGATCTTGTTGCTGTCAAGCTTGGTGCGATCGAATTCCGGCAGGGACAGGAAGAAGTCCCAGCGCGGCTGTTCGATGTCGTGCCGCTCCTCGGCCGGGCGCATATTGATCGCCTTGTGCTCGGGGTTGTTGCGGTCGCGGATCGGACAGACCTCCACGCACAGACCGCAGCCGGTGCAGTCGTCCGGGGCGATCTGATAGCTCACATGATGGGCGGCGGGGAAGTCCTTGCCCTTGATCGGCGCGCTTTGGAAGCCGGCCGGGGCCTGCGCCAGCAGATCCTGCGGGTAGACCTTGGCACGGATTGCCGCGTGCGGACAGACCAGCGGACACTTGCCGCACTGGGTGCAGAGGTTCTCGTCCCATTCCGGCAATTGCAGCGCGATGTTGCGCTTCTCGTAGCGGGTGGTGCCGGTGGGCCAGGTGCCGTCCACGGGCATCAGGCTGACCGGCAGGCTGTTGCCGCGGCCCTCGATCAGGATGCTGGTGACTCGCTGCACGAAGTCCGGGGCGTCGGCCGGGACCACTGGTGGGCGCTCGAAGCTGCTGGTGGCCTGCCCAGGCACCGGCACCTCGTGCAGCCCGGCCAGGGTGGCATCGATGGCCGCATAGTTGCGGTCGAGCAGGCGCTGGCCCTTCATGCCGTAGGTCTTTTTGACGGCGTACTTGATCTGCGCGATCGCCTCGTCCCGCGGCAGGATGCCGGAGATGGCGAAGAAGCAGGTCTGCATGATGGTATTGATACGTCGCCCCATGCCGGCCTGTTCGGCGATGTCATAGGCATCGATGACATAGAAGCGGATGTGCTTGTCGATCATCGCCTGCTGCATGTTCTTGGGCAGGTCGTCCCAGACCCGCTCCGGTGGGGTCGCCGAGTTGAGCAGGAAGATCGCCCCGTCCTTGGCCTTGGCCAGCATGTCGAAGCGGGTCACGAAGGTGGGCTGATGGCAGGCGACGAAGCTCGCCTCGTTGTCGCCGATGAGGTAGGTGCTGTTGATCGGGCTGGGGCCAAAGCGCAGATGCGAGACGGTCACCGCACCGGCCTTCTTGGAGTCGTACTCGAAATAGCCCTGGCCGTAGTTGGGGGTCTCCTCGGCGATGATCTTGATCGAGTTTTTGTTGGCCGAGACGGTACCGTCGGAACCCAGTCCATAGAATACGCAGTTGGTCACGCTGCTGGTATCGGGCTTGAAGTGCGGGTCCCAGTCGATGCTGGTATGGCGCACGTCGTCGATGATGCCGACGGTGAAACGGTTCTTGGGCTGGTCCTTGGCCAGTTCGTCGAACACCCCTTTGACCATGGCCGGGGTGAACTCCTTGGAGGAGAGCCCGTAGCGACCACCGACCACCCGCGGCATCGCCGCCATGCTGCCCTCGGCCACCGCCTCGGCAAAGGCGGTGATGACATCCTTATAGAGCGGCTCGCCTTCGGCGCCGGGCTCCTTGGTGCGATCGAGCACCGCGACCTTCTTCGCCGTGACCGGCAGGGCTGCGAGCAGATGCGCCTTGCTGAACGGGCGGAACAGGCGGACCTTGATCATGCCGACCTTGGCGCCTTGCGCGGCGAGCATCTGTACCGCCTCCTCGGCGGCACCAATGCCCGAGCCCATGAGCATGATGACGTGCTCGGCATCCTCGGCGCCCACGTATTCGAACAGTTGGTACTGGCGCCCTGTCATGGTCGCGAGTTTGTCCATCTGCGCCTGTATGATGCCCGGCACCGCCTCGTAGAAGGGGTTCACCGTCTCGCGGCCCTGGAAATAGACATCCGGGTTCTGGGCGGTACCGCGGATGATCGGATGATCCGGATTCATCGCCCGCTGGCGGTGCGCGATGACCAGATCCTCGTCGATCATCGCGCGGATGGTATCCACCGACAGTTTGTGGATCTTGACCACCTCGTGGGACGAGCGGAAGCCGTCGAAGAAGTGCAGGAAGGGCACCCGCGACTCGAGCGTTGCCGCCTGGGAGATCAGCGCGAAGTCCATGATCTCCTGCACCGAGGCCGAACACAGCATGGCATAGCCCGTGGCGCGTACCGCCATCACGTCGCCATGATCGCCGAAGATCGATAGCGCCTGGGCCGCCAGTGAGCGGGCAGTCACATGCAGGACCGTCGGGGTCAGTTCGCCAGCCACCTTGTACATGGTGGGGATCATCAGCAGCAGACCCTGGGAGGCAGTAAAGGTGGTCGACAGCGACCCGGCCTGCAGGGCGCCGTGCAGCGAGGCGACGGCGCCGGCCTCGCTCTGCATCTCGATCACGTCGGGGATCGTCCCCCACAGGTTCTTGATACCCAACGACGACCATTCATCCGACCATTCGCCCATCGGCGAGGCCGGGGTAATGGGGTAGATCGCAATGACCTCGTTGGTCATGTGGGCGATGTAGGCGGCGGCTTCATTGCCGTCGAGGGTGACCATTTCTTTATCGGACATCGGTAAATCCCGGTTTGGCTGAGGTGGTAAGGGGGCTCGGGGACGGCATTTGCCAGGATCTGGCGGACGAGTGACCTGGGCTGGTCTGCCGGGTGCACGAGGTGGCAAGCGGGACCGGTCTACACGCGCCGCACTCCTCGGGCGAGCAGTGTCCCCGGGAGCGCAGTGCAGCGGCTGCCGCGACCGCTACCGCCGCGGTCGCACGTGCAAGGGGCGGCGCGGCCGGGAGCGTCAGCGGCGACTGCCAGTCGGGCCGGGCCGGAGCAGCAGCGCAGGCTCGGGCAGTGCTGGTCGGGGCGTCGGGCTTGACTTCGGGGGCTTGGATTCGGCAGTCGGGACTCGCGGAAGGATTGGGATCGGCCGGCTCGCGGTTACTATAGCGGCGCGTCTGGTTGGCGTGGTCCGAAGTGCGGCCGGGGCGCTCGTGCCGGGTTGCGCCGGTCGGGCTCTGACCGGTTCTATCAGGGCCCAGATTCTCGGTGCCCCCGGATCGGTGTCCCGGTTGGCATCGGTTGCCGGCTTCCATTTTGGCAGCATCATCGGAACACGCGCGGCATCCTAACCATGCTGCCGGCCAGGTATGATCGCCCACCAAGAACATGTGTTGGGGATCGACCGCAGCAGGTACTGGTGTCAGCCGGCCCTTAGTGAAGGAGCAATCCGGCCCTTTTGCAACGCATTTCGTGCCTGACCAGTTTGCACGATATGGGATGCCAACAGTGATCGATATGAACGCCCAGCCTGCAGCGGCTGTCGCCGTCACCTTGCGCCAGATGCGCACCGAGGACCTGTCCGCGGTGCTGCAGGTTGAGCGCGCCGCTTACCTTACCCCATGGAGCGAAGGCATCTTTCGCGATTGTCTGCGGGTGCACTATTGTTGCCTGGTTGCAGAGTGCCGCATGACCCTGATCGGTCACGGCGTGATGTCGGTTGCGGCCGGCGAATGCCACCTCCTCAACCTCTGTGTCCATCCGGGCTTCCATCGCCAGGGCCTGGGGCGTCGCCTGCTGCGGCGTCTGCTGCACCTGGCCCGTCGCCACGAGGCCGACACCGCCTTCCTGGAGGTGCGCGCCAGCAATCGCGGGGCCATGGCCCTGTACCAGAGCGAGGGCTTCGACGAGATTGGCCGGCGCCAAGGGTATTACCCACACGTACAGCAGGGCAACCCTAAACGCGAAGATGCGGTGGTCATGGCGCGGGCGCTGTAGGCCGGTTCGAGTCCCAGTCCCAGTCCCAGTCCCGGTTTCGGTCGCGGTCCGGGTCCGAGTACCGACCTCGGTCCCGGCCCCGCGCTTGACAGCCCTGGCGCCACCCCCTAGATTGCCTGGCGGTTAGCACTCTCGGCGTAAGAGTGCTAAGGCGGTCGAGCGCGGGGCGATGGCTTGTCGGGGAGATGACCGCATGCGGTCCCGACAGGCAAGACCGCCCGACAGGCAATACCGATGGTGCCGTTACAACCTGGGCCGGTTCGACCGGACCCCGCTACCCGCGGCAGACTGCGCCCGGACCAGGGTTGTGCACCGGCCTTCTGCACCGGCAGACGGTAGTGGGCGCTGACAGCTGGCGGCAGCGGCTCTCAGTCGCGGCCCTTCAGGGGCCAGGCGCATGCGCCTACCCCGGCCTGCAATCCCCGACGCGGTACCAGTTGTCGCCGCAGCGGAACCCCTTAGCCAGACGGGAGGTGCAAGACCCGGGCGCCACGGTGGCCCGTTGGGTCCCAAGACAGAGCAACGTGAGCGGCAGCGTTCCAGCCAGTGATAGCAGGCGAACCCCGCGACCGGCCCCCGGGCAGGTCAGCGAGCGCGCGCTGCATTTCCTAAAGGCCCTGATCGAGCGTCATATCCGCGACGGTCAGCCGGTCGGCTCACGCACCCTGGCCAAGGATACCGGCCTCGACCTGAGCCCGGCGACGGTGCGCAATGTGATGGCCGACCTTGAGGACATGGGCCTGGTCAGCTCGCCCCACACCTCCGCCGGTCGAGTGCCGACGGTGTCCGGGTATCGGCTGTTTGTCGACAGCCTGCTGACCGTCACGCCGATGCGAGCGGACGAGCTGGCCGCTCTGCGTGCCGGTTTCTCCGCCGATGCCGACGCCAAGACCCTGCTGGAGACGGCCTCGCGGCTGCTCTCTGGGGTCACTCATTTGGCCGGGGTGGTGATGGTGCCGCGGCATGAGCGCGATCAATTCCGGCAGATCGATTTTCTGCCCCTGTCCAGCACCCGGGTGCTGGCGATCCTGGTCACCGGCGACGGCGAGGTGCACAACCGCATCATCCACACCGACCAGATGCTCAGTCCGGCGCAGTTGCAGCAGGCCGCCAATCTGCTGACTGAGCTGTTCACCGGCCAGGATCTGCGCGAGGTGCGCCGCCGCCTGGTAGACGACCTCAAGCGGACCCACCGGCATATCGACGCGCTGATGATGCGCGCCTTGCAGATGGCACAGCGGGTGGTGGAAGTGGCCGAGCACAAGGACGATCTGATGATTGCCGGGCAGACCAACCTGATGGAGTTCGAGGAGCTGGCCAGTATGGAGCGGCTGAAGACGCTGTTTGACGCTTTCACCGAGAAGCGCCAGATCCTGGATCTGCTGGATCGCTGTATCGAGGCCGAAGGGGTGCAGATCTTCATCGGCGACGAGTCCGGTTACGCCCTGCTCGACGATTGCAGCCTGGTCACCACGACCTATCGGGTGGAGGATCAGGTGCTCGGCGTGCTGGGGGTGATCGGGCCGACGCGGATGGACTATCAACGCGTGATTCCGGTCGTGGACGTCACGGCCCGGCTGCTGGCCGCGGCGCTGCGGCATCAATGATCTTCCACTGCTAGCGCAGCCCGATTGGATGCGCGCGCATCCACCGGTTGCGATTGCGCTGGCGGTCACGGCCCCCGCCGCGGGGACAGATGAGGTACAGCATGACGATGGAACCCGATCGACAACACCACGAAGAGGCAGACTTGGCAGACACCGGCGTTGACCAGACCGGAAACGGCACCGCCGAGACGGCTGCCACCGAGATCGACCCCTTGGCAGGGACCCCGGATGCGCAGCCGTCCGCCGCGGAGGACGCCAATGCAGAGGTGTCCGGCGCCGCGGCGCAGCCAGATAGCGGCGAACTGCTGCGCCAGCTTGAAGAGGCGCGCGCGCGTGCGGACCAACTGCAGGACCAACTGCTGCGGACCCGCGCCGAGATGGAAAACATGGGACGCCGGCAGGCCAAGGAACTCGAGAATGCCCACAAATACGCCCTTGACGGCTTCGTGCGCGAGTTGTTGCAGGTGCGCGACAGTCTGGAGCTGGGCGTGGCCGCGGCCCAAGGGCCAGAGGCCGAGGTGGCTAGCCTGCGGGAGGGCAGTGAGCTGACCCTCAAGCTGCTCGGCGACGTGATGGGCAAGTTTGGGGTGGAGCGTGTCGACCCCGAGGGCGAGCCGTTCAATCCCGACTATCACCAGGCGATGTCGGTGCAGCCACGGGCCGATGTGCCGCCCAACACCGTGGTGGCGGTGATCCAGAGCGGCTATCTGCTCAACGGCAGGCTAGCACGCCCGGCCCTGGTGATGGTCTCCAAGGCGGCCGACTGAGCCTGCCGCCACCGCGCCCCGCGCGGCGCCGTGGGCCGGTGCGCAGTAGGCTTGAGACGAACAAGGTTTTGCCCCAAGTCTGGGGCAGTGCAGGGCGCCCCCACGCGGCGCCGAACAACGCAACGAATTGCAGCGGAGAAACAACATGGGAAAGATCATCGGCATCGATCTCGGAACGACCAACTCCTGCGTCGCCGTGATGGAAGGTGACAAGCCCAAGGTGATCGAGAACGCCGAAGGCGATCGCACCACGCCGAGCATTGTCGCCTTTAGCAGCGATGGCGAGGTGTTGGTGGGGCAGTCGGCCAAGCGGCAGGCAGTCACCAACCCGAAGAACACACTGTTTGCGATCAAGCGCCTGATCGGGCGCCGCTACGATGACGCCGTCGTCTCCAAGGACAAGGACATGGTGCCGTATCGGATCGTGCGGGCCGATAACGGCGATGCCTGGGTCGAAGTCAACGGGCGGAAGATGGCGCCGCCGGAGATCTCGGCTAAGGTTCTTCAGAAGATGAAGAAGACTGCCGAGGACTATCTCGGCGAGACCGTCGCCGAGGCAGTGATCACGGTGCCGGCCTACTTCAACGACTCACAGCGCCAGGCCACTAAGGATGCCGGACGCATCGCCGGCCTGGATGTCAAACGCATCATCAACGAGCCGACCGCGGCAGCGCTCGCCTACGGGATGGACAAGCGCCGTGGCGATCAGAAGATTGCGGTCTATGACCTCGGCGGCGGCACCTTCGACATCTCCATCATCGAGATTGCCGAGATTGAGGGTGAGCATCAGTTCGAGGTGCTGTCTACCAATGGTGACACCTTCCTCGGAGGCGAGGATTTCGATCTGCGCATCATCGATTTCCTGGTCGACACCTTCAAGAAGGAGCAGGGCTTCGATCTACGCAATGATCCGCTGGCGCTGCAGCGTCTGAAGGAGGGCGCCGAGAAGGCTAAGATTGAACTCTCGACCAGCCAGCAGACCGACATCAATCTGCCCTATATCACCGCTGACCAGAATGGCCCCAAGCATCTGAACGTCAAGCTGACCCGGGCCAAGCTGGAATCGTTGGTGGAAGAGTTGATCGATCGCACCATCGAGCCCTGTCGGATCGCAATGAAGGACGCTGGGGTGGTCACCGGTGACATCAACGAGGTCATCCTAGTGGGCGGCCAGACCCGCATGCCCAAGGTCCAGGCCAAGGTCGAGGAGTTCTTCGGCAAGGCCCCCCGCAAGGACGTCAATCCGGACGAGGCGGTCGCGGTCGGTGCGGCGATCCAAGGCGGCGTGCTCGGCGGCCAGGTCAAGGACGTACTGCTGCTCGACGTGACCCCGCTGTCGCTCGGGATCGAAACCCTCGGTGGGGTGATGACCAAGCTGATCGAGAAGAACACCACCATCCCGACCTCGGCCAGCCAAGTCTTCAGCACCGCCGACGACAACCAGACCGCGGTCACCGTGCATGTGCTACAGGGCGAGCGCCAGCGCGCCACTGACAACAAATCCCTGGGCCGTTTCGACCTCAGCGACATCCCGCCGGCGCCGCGCGGCGTGCCGCAGATCGAGGTCAAGTTCGACATCGACGCCAACGGCATCCTGAACGTCTCAGCCAGGGACAAGGCCACCGGCAAGGAGCAGTCGATCATCATCAAGGCCAGCTCCGGCCTCTCCGATGCTGAGGTGGAGCGCATGGTCAAAGACGCGGAGGCACATGCTGAGGAGGATCGCCGTTTCCATGAGCTGATCGCCGCCCGCAACCAGGCGGACAGCATGATCCACGCCACTCGTAAGTCCATCGCCCAGCTAGGCGAGGACAAGCTCGAGGCGGGCGAGAAGGACAGCATCGAGCGTGCCATCAATGACCTGGAAGAGGCGATGAAGGGCGAGGATAAGGGCCGCATCGAAGACCTCACCAAGACCCTCGGCGATGCCTCGGCCAAGATGGCTGAGCGGCTCTATTCCCAGGCCCAACCCGGCACCGCTGATGCGGGTGGCGCTGGCGCCGGTGGTGCCGGTGCCAGCGGCAGCGGCGGCGGTGCCACCGATGACGTGGTGGACGCCGAGTTCGAAGAGGTCAAGGACGACAAGCGCTGACCTGCTGCCGCGTCCCGGCGCAGCAACGTGGCCGCCGGCCTACCCGTTGCAGCACCCGCGAGCCGGTGGGTGGCGCGCTGGTCAGCGGCCTAGCGGTCGTCTGCGAGTCTGGCGCGGCCCGTGGTGGCCGCGTTCCATTTTCCGCCGTCGCCAGTGCCTGGCGACGCCAGAGTAAGCGAGCAACCGCATGCGCCCGTGCCCATCATCGACACCTGAGAATGGCAACCCTGACCCCGCGCAGGGTCCCGTCTCTGCGGCGGGGAAGCAGCACCGCGTGAGCGGTCGGCGCGCCGGTCCTGGCGGTCGTTACCGCGGCACCGATGTGGTCCGGTGCATGCGGCTGGTGATCGGAGGCTAATGCCGCATGGCCAAACCCGACTATTACGAGTCCCTCGGCCTGAGTCGCAATGCCAGCGAGCAGGACATCAAGAAGGCCTTTCGCCGCCTGGCGATGAAATATCATCCTGACCGCAATCCGGATAACGCCGAGGCGCTGGCCAAATTCAAGGAGGCGAAAGAGGCCCACGATGTCCTGACCGATCCGCGCAAGCGCTCGGCCTACGATCAATTCGGGCATGCGGGGGTCAGCAATCAGGGCGGGTTCGGTGGTCCCGGCGGCCCGGACTTCGGCAACGGTTCGTTCCAGGACATCTTCGGCGATGTCTTCGGCGACATCTTCGGTGGTCGCGCTGGGGGCGGTCGGCGCAGTTATCGGGGGGCCGACCTGCGCTACGACCTGTCACTGAGCCTCGAAGAGGCCGTCGCTGGCAAGGACGTGAAGATCCGCATCCCGACCACGGTGGAATGTCACCACTGCGGCGGTACCGGCGCCAAGCCCGGCACCCGGCCCAAGGACTGTCCTACCTGTCATGGCACCGGCCAGGTGCGCATGCAGCAGGGCTTTTTCTCGATCCAACAGACCTGTCCCACCTGTCGGGGCACCGGCAAGATCATCGAGGAGCATTGCCCCCATTGCCGCGGGGTCGGGCGCCTGCGCGAGGAGAAAACCCTGGCAGTCAAAGTACCGCCCGGGGTCGATACCGGTGACCGCATCCGCCTCGCCGGCGAGGGCGAGGCCGGTGAGCATGGCGGCCCAGCCGGCGATCTCTATGTGCAGGTGCGCGTTGAAGAGCATCCGATCTTCAAGCGCGAGGAGAGCCATCTGTTCTGCGAGGTGCCGATCAGCTTTGTCACCGCCGCCCTCGGTGGCGAACTCGAGGTGCCGACGCTCAATGGTAAGGTGATGCTCAAGATTCCGCCCGGCACCCAGACCGGCAAGATGTTCCGGATGCGAAGCAAGGGCGTGCGCCCGGTGCGTGGCGGCCCCACCGGCGATCTCATCTGCCGGGTGCTGGTCGAGACCCCGGTCAATCTCACCGAGCGCCAGAAGGAGCTGCTGCGGGAGTTCGAGGACAGCGTCAGCGCCGGCGGTAAGCATCACAGCCCGCATTCCAGTTCTTGGCTCGACGGCGTCAAGAGCTTCTTCGAGCGGATGGGGCTGTAACCTGATGCCCATTGATTCCAACGCCCGTTGATCCCGACCGACAGCAGGTCTCGGCCCATCTGAGGCAACTGGCTCGACGAAGCCTTCGGCCTTTCTGACCAGTTCAGCGGCGGCCAGCGGCAGGTGAAACCCGGCGACGCTTGTCGCCGGGTTTTTTGCGCCCGCCCAACCCGGAGTGTTACGGCCGCGCAGTCGCCGCGCTCCAGCCTCATGAAGCGCTCCCCGCTAGGCGAAAAAACATCGCTTGAACAATTGTTTATGTGATGGTCGCGGCAGTCGGTCGCGGTTTCTAGGATAATGCGCCGCCCGTTCCCCAGCGCCCTTCCAAGGCGAGGAGTTGTCGTGTTCAAAAATGCCAAGGTGTACCGGCTGAGCAGCCCGTTCGATTGGGGGCAGCTGCCGCTGCACGAGCGCCTGGCGGCGCACCGCTTCCGCCCTTGTGGTCCGCAAGAGCAGGCCACCCTGGGCTTTGCCTCGCCGCTGGGACCGGCGGCGGAACTGCTGGTGCACGCGGTCGATGGCTGTCTACTGCTGGCCGCCCGGCGGCAGGAACGGCTGCTCCCGGGCTCGGTGGTCAGCGAGGCCCTGGCCGAGCGTGTCGCCGAGATCGAGCAGGCCGAGATGCGCGATGTGGGCCGGCGCGAACGCACCCAATTGCGCGATGCCCTGCTGGCCGAGATGCTGCCGCAGGCCTTTACCCGCTCGCGGCTGATCCGCGCCTATATCGATCCGGCGTCGGGTTGGATCGTGGTCGATGCGAGCAGCGACAAGGTCGCTGAGGACCTGCTATCGCTGTTGCGCGAGGCCCTGTCCTCGCTGCCAGTCAAACCGCTGCGGCCGACGGTGCCAGTGGCCGAGCGCCTGAGCGCCTGGGTCGCGGGCGGTACCGCGGCGAACGGGTTCGTGCTGGAGGATCAGTGCGTGCTGCGTGATCCCGGCGACAAGGGTGCAGTGGTGCGCTGCCGCGGCCTCGACCTCACCGCCCCGGAGATCCGCCAGCACCTGGACTCCGGCAAGCGGGTCGTCGGGCTGGGGCTGACCTGGAACGATCACCTTTCGCTGGTGCTGGACGAGGATCTCGGGCTCAAGCGCCTGCGCTTTGCTGACGGCCTACTCGACGACCTGGACGATGGCGAAGATGAACAGGCGCGCCAGGATGCCGAGTTTGCGCTGATGGCCCTGGAGTTGCGTGCCCTGCTGGCGCGCCTGCGCGAGGAGTTTGCTGCCGGCGAGCCGGTCTGAATAATGCGCCGCGGCGGCCATCGGTGCCGGACCGATCCGCCGCGTCCATGCTCTAACCGTTGGGCAGCGGTGCTGGCATCGGTGTTTCCCGCCGAGCCGCCAGTCCGGACCGGGGCATTGCCGATCCCGACCCGCGCCCGGGGCGGGCCGCGTCGGCCCGCCCCGGGCAGCGGGTCAACCGAAGTCGTAGTTGATGATGTCGATGACCCGGCGGCAGATCTCGCGGCCGTAGTCGGTCCACAGACCCTGGCCCCAGTAGCGGTAGCAACTGGTCTGCGAGGACATCAGATGGAACAGGGCGTTGCGGTAATGGGGATCATCGGTGGCGATGTCCTTGCTCAGGATCTTGTCATTGAACAGGACGCTTGCCTCCTCCATCGGGCCGATCACGTTCTCGTAGCCCTTGACCCAGGACAGGTCATTGGTCCAACTGCCGCCGTCCATATGGAACTGATGGTCGGAGGCCTTGAGTTCTTCGATGACCTTGGCCAGCTTCTCGGGGCCGTCGCCGGGCTGCATCTGCTCCCAGATCTTGCCTTGCTTGACCGGGCGGATCGCGGTGAAGTCGGCTTCCGTGATGCCGAGTGCGAAGAGCTGTTCCAGGTATTCGCTGCCGTTCATCAGCGGTACCGGACCGCCGCTGGCGGCATTGACCACCTCGAAGAACTTGCCGGGGAACTCGTTCATCATCACCCCGCCGTTCTCGCCGTCGGCAATTTGGGTGACCAGCGGCGGCACCGATTTGCCGGCCAGCTCCCAGCGATCTAGGGATTGCGCCTCGTACCAGGGCTGCATCTGGGCGACCAGCTTGGTGTCGGAACCCTGGGTCTTGACCAGGGCGATGATGCTTGCGGTCTCACCGGCGGAGTTGGTGCAGACCAGCCGGTGCGGCAGGTGTGGGCGCTGAGGATGCCAGCCGTTTTCGACCTGTTCGACGCTGTGCTCTTGCACCAGCACCCATTGATAGCCGCAGTCGACCAGGGTCTTGACGAACTCGTAGGCAACATCCGGATGATTGGGCAGGGCCATTTCTGAGGGTGAGAAGCCGCGCAGGCGCTCCAATGCCTCTAGCCCGAAGATGGCGGCGAAGTGATGCTGAAAGGCCTGCACATGCAGCCGGTAGTCCTGTACCGGGGTGGAGGGAGCGACCGCATGGCCCCAGGGCATGCCCAGCCATTCCACCGCCCAGTTGTAGTCGGGGTTCGTGGTGATGCCCTTGAGGGCCTCGACGACGTGATCCTCGCCCATCGCGCGCAGGCCGTGCAGCAGGGTGCCGGAATATTCCAGCATCACCCGCGGCGATTTGCCCTCGTGGATCATCTGCGGGATGAATTCCCCTATGCGCTTGTAGCACCAGACGAAGGCCGGGGCGTTGTAGTTATCCCCGATGTGCTGGTTGTCCATCATGTACTTGAGGTTGCTGATGATGGCCGCGGTGCGCAGGTCGCCGCCGCCGGCCGGGATCAGCGGCTGATGCTGGTGCAGGGCGATAGCAGCGGCGGCGCGGACGGACCCGAAATCCACGGCGCCAGCCCCGGCGCTCAGGGTCTTGACGCGGCCGGCGGCCATGGCCCGGGCGACCTCGGGCTCGGCGCCGCAGATGTTGGGCAGGCCTTCGATGTACTCGGGGAGGGCAGTCATCTGGTGGGCTCCTGTGTCGATTGGGCTCGGTCTGGAGTCGATGGGCAGGGTCCGACGTCCCCGGTGGCGCGGCGAGTGCGCCGCCGGGCTGGCGTCGGCACGTTGATCAGAACGAAAAGTGTCGAATATCGCGTCGGAGCATTCAAGCTGGTAACCGATGCCCGGGTCGGCGCCCCGGTCCCTGCGGGATCAATCGTCAGGACCAGGGCCAGGACCAGGAGACATTGCGGCGGTCGCGTCGTCGTCGGTTGCCGTGGTCGGTGCAGCGACGGGCGAGACCGCTGGCACGGATGCGGCGGCCGGTGCTGCAGCGGCCGTGGCTAGCTCGGCCGGCGGGGTGGGTGGTGTGTTACGACGCGCTAGTTGCTCTTCGATCCGCCGCGCCTCGGCGAGGGCCTCGGTGGCCTGGGCCAGGTCGGCCTCTGCGCGATCCACCCAGGCCTCTCCCCAGTAGATGAAACAACTGGTCTCGGCCCGCAGCAGGTGCCAGCGTGCCTCCTCTAGGGCTACGCAGAGCGGGGTGCTGTCGGGGGCGATGGCGGCGCGTTCAAGTGCCGCGCACAGCGCCGTGCTGGCCTCACCGTAGCGGGCGATCACTGCGCGCTGGGCGGCAGAGCCGGTCCATTGCGTGAAGCCGCGGCCGTGGTGCCAGCCGGTGTTCCAGGCGCCGGTGGCCACCCGCACCTCACCGAAGGGACCGTGGGCGTCGAGGTAGCTACCGATGAAGGTTGGGCGCAGGTCGCTGTCGCCGGCGCGGATGCGCTCCAGCAGGGGCAGATAGAAGGCGCTCCAGAAGTTGGCGCCAGCGGTGACATTGCGGAACCAGCCGCCGTTCTCACCGTCGGTGGCGGTGGTGACCAGGGGTGGGAAATCGCACCAGCGGGTGCGATCGGCCACCTCGTGCAGGAACCACTCCACGTCCATCCCGGATTCCTGCGCGTCGGACAGTTCGCGGTCGCGCACCACCACGATGATCTCATCCTCGCCATACCGGGCGAGGTGCGGCCGGTAGCGCAGTTCCTGCCAGCTCATCGGGTCCACCGGCTCGACATGCTCGCTGTCCACCATCACATAGCGGTAACCAAAGCGGCGCAGCAGCGGGATCAACTCCATCGAAAAGCCCATCTCCGGCGGCCAGAAGCCATCGAAGCGCGGGCGCCAGAATAGGTGGCGGGCGATGCCCTGCCAGCGGCGCAGATGCTCGGGGCGATCGGCGGCCGGGATCAGCGGCAGCACCGGATGGTAATAGCCGGTGCCGAGGACCTCGATCAGGTCCTGGTTCTGCAGATACCACAGCAGCTTGCCGCAATCGATGATGCCGTAGACCCGCTCCTGGAAGCCGGGGTCGGAGAGGGTCTCCAGCAGGGTGCCGGAGAGCGACAGGTGCACCCGGGCCAGATCCTCGTGGCCCCACAGGCTGCGCGGGATGCGGTCGAGCGCAAACAGGATCTCCTTGGCCTCCCAGGTCTGGTGTTCGAGTAGATACTCCAGGTTGCCGGGGGGCTGGTGCAGGTTCAGGACCAGGGCATGATGGACGGGCATGAGGCGGTCTCTCGCGTGCGGGCGCCGGCCCACGGGCGGACCGGCGCGCCCGATGTGGCCAGGGGCGGTGCGCGACGGCCATGATGATAGCGGATCGCCGTTGGCAACGAGGGATTGCCGCCGCGTCGGCGCCGCGCGGATCGATGGGGTCGAAATCGGCCGGATGCGGCCGAGCGTTGCTGCGCGGCTGCGGCGCAGCCTGACCTTGCACCGGTATGCAGCAGGTTGTGGTCCGGAGGTGCCGGCCACCTGCGCCGCATCGGTGCAACGCGGCAACCAGTGGCATCCGGCTCAGGGCAGCGCGCCCTTGTTTCCGCGGCTAAGCGGTCCAACAAGGTGACGCGAGGTGACACCGGGGTCAGCGCATCCAATGTTCCACGCCGTGAGACCGAATTCATCCGCATGCCACAGGTCATCGTCGATCCCGAATCCAGATCCCTGTCCGAGCATTTCGCCCTGATCCGCGCGCCGCGGCGGCGGCGCGCCCGCTTCCCGGCTGGCTGTGTCGAGCTGATGGCCGACGAGCAGGCGGCGCGGGCCGGGCGTGACCCCGCGCGCGGGCTGCTGCCGGCGTTGGTCTACGGCCCATCACCCTCCTCGGAGGGGCAGCAGCTCTATTACCTGGTGCGATGGTTGGACTGATGGCTAGCCTGCAGGGCGCCACGACCATCGCGGCCACGACAGCGCCCGGAGCGCTGGCGCCGGATGCGGCCGAGCCAGACGCCCCGACTCCACCGTCCAATCCCGGGATGCCAACCCGATGCCGCTAAGTGAACCGAACCTGGAACCCATCCTGACCGTCAACGCGGTAAGCAAATCTTATGCCGAGGGTCGGCAGCGGCGCACAGTGCTGACCGACCTCGACTTCAGCGTTGCTGCCGGGGAATGCCTGGCCCTGATCGGTCGCAGTGGCTCGGGCAAATCTACCCTACTCAATCTGCTGGCCGGCATCGATCGGCCCGACCACGGCGAGGTCCGCATCCTGGGCCAGAGCCTGGGACGCCTCGGCGAGCCGGCCCTGACCCTGCTGCGCCGCCGGCACATCGGCTTCATCTACCAGTTCTTCAATCTGATCCCAACCCTGACCCTGGCCGAGAATCTCGCGCTGCCGCTTGAGCTGAACGGGGTCCTCGCCACCGAGCGGCCTGTGCGCATTGCCGCGCTGCTGGAGCGTGTAGGGCTCGAGGGCCGCGACGGGGCCTTTCCCGACCAGCTCTCCGGCGGTGAGCAGCAGCGCGTCGCCATCGCCCGGGCGATCATCCACGAGCCGGCCCTGGTGCTGGCGGACGAGCCTACCGGCAACCTCGATGCTCGCACTGGTCAGCGCATCTTGGATCTCCTCGTGCACCTGTTCCGCGACGAGGGCCGCACCCTGATCCTGGTTACCCACAGCCGCAAGGTCTCGGAGATTGCCGGCCGCGTGCTGGCCCTAGATGCCGGGCGTCTGACCGCGGAGACCGCGGCCCTGTCTTGGTGAACCGAGTCTTGGTGAACCGACGGCCTGGCGAAGCGGGGTAATCCAGTCTCGGGCCCGGTCGTGCGCCCGGCCCGTGCACCGGCGGCGCGGCCCGTGCCCGCCGGTCATCCTCAATGATCTCGAGATGCCCATGCCCAGTATCCCCCGTCCGACCCCAGCCCTGCTGATCAGCAGCCGCCGCTATCTGACCCGCCACCCTTGGCAGACCTGGCTGTCGATCATCGGTATTGCCCTCGGGGTGGCGGTGGTGATCGCCGTGGACCTGGCCAACGCCAGCGCCCGGCGTGGTTTCCAGCTCTCGGTGGCGCAGGTGACCGGGCCGGCCACCCATCGCATCGAGGCCGCCTCCGGCCGCATCCCGGCGGCGGTCTATGCCAGCCTGCGCCGCGACCATCGCCTGCGCCAGGCGGTGCCAGTGATCGATGCGGCCATCCGCATCGATGACCGCCCCCTGACCTTGCTTGGATTGGACCTGATCGCTGCCGCTCAGGTGCCGGGCCTGGCCGCGGTCGAGGTGCTCACCGGGGGCGCCGGCAGCGCGCCCGCGGATGCCGCCGGCGGGCTGCTGCGCCTATTGCGCGAGCCGGACAGCCTGGCGCTGGCGGCCGCCGACGCTGCCCGCCTGGGGGTCGGCGTCGGCGATCGGGTCGACGTGGCGCTGGCCGGCTCCAGCCGCTCGTTGCGGGTCGTCGCGCTGTTGCCGGAGACCGCTGCCGACGGCGCCGGGCTGCAGGGGCTGGTACTGACCGACATCGCGACCGCCCAGGAACTGCTCGGGCGCGATGATGCGATCGATCACATCGATCTGGTCCTCGACGACGCTGGTGCGAGCGCGCTGGCGGCGGCCTTGCCGCCGGGGCTGCGCCTGCAGCCGAGCCTGCAGCGCAGCAATGCCCTGGTGCAGATGACCCGCGCCTTCCAGACCAATCTCACCGCGATGAGCCTGCTGGCGATGCTGGTAGGCGGGTTCATCGTCTATAACACGATGACCTTCGCGGTGCTGCAGCGGCGTACCTTACTGGGCACCCTGCGCATGCTCGGGGTCACCCGCGGCCAGATGTTCCTGCTGGTGCTGGTCGAGGCACTGGTGCTGTCCGTGATCGGAGCCCTGCTCGGGTGTCTGGCCGGCATCATCGTCGGCGCCGGGCTGGTGCAACTGGTCACCCAGACCATCAACGACATCTATTTCCAGCTCAATGTGCGCCAGCTGCATCTGGCGCCTTGGTCACTGATCAAAGGGGTTGGATTGGGCCTGGGGGTGACCCTGCTCGCCGCGCTGGGGCCGGCCCTGGAGGCAGCCCGCTCGCAGCCGCGGGACGTGATCCGCCGTACCCTGGTAGAGCAGCGCGGACGCCGCCTGCTGCCCTGGCTGGCCGCGGCCGGGGGGCTGCTGATCCTCGCTGGCCTGGCCCTGGTGGGGGCGTCCGGGCGGTCGATGACCTTCGGCTTTGCCGCCCTGTTCCTGGTGATTGTCGGGGCCAGCCTGGGCATGCCGCTGCTGGTGCAGGGCTTCGCGCAAGCCACCACCCCGCTGTTCGGGCGGCTGTTCGGTATCGAGGGCCGGCTCGCCGCGCGGGGAATTACCGCCGCGGTCACCCGCAGCGGGCTGGCGGTGGCAGCGCTGGCGGTCGCGGTGGCGGCCAGCATCGGCGTCGGCATTATGATCGGCAGCTTCCGCGCCAGCGTCTCCGACTGGCTGGCGCATACGCTGACCAGCGACATCTATGTCTCGGCCGATGCGCCCGCTGGGGGACGCGACGGAACCTTGCCGACCGACCTGGCACCCCGGCTGGCAGCCCTACCCGGGGTGCAGACTTTGGGCGAGGGCCGCAGCCGGCGGGTGGAGACCCGCGCCGGCCCGGTGCTGCTGCTGGCGCTGGGCGGCAGCGACGGGCCGCCGCGGGGCTTTCAGTTCCTCGGCGCGACCGCAGCCGACCTCTGGCCGCGTTGGCAGGCCGGCGAGCTGGTGCTGATCTCGGAGCCATTTGCCTATCATCGCCAGCTCGGCGTCGGCGAAGAACTCGAACTGTTTACCGCCCACGGCTGGCAGCGCTTCGGCGTCGGCGGCGTCTTCCGCGACTATGGCAGCGACAGCGGCATGCTGGTCATGACGCGACCGGTCTATGCGGAACGCTGGGATGATCCCGGGGTGACCTCCCTGGGTCTGGTGCTGGCCGCCGATGCCGACCTGGAAGCGAGCGTCGCGGCGGTGGAAGACCTGCTCGCGGGGCTGCCGACCCCGGTGAGCATGCAGACCAATCGCGCCATCCGCGAACTCTCGTTGACCGTCTTCGACCGCACCTTCACCATCACCAAAGTGCTGCGCCTGCTCGCCATCGGGGTGGCCTTCGTCGGCATCCTGAGTGCTCTGATGGCGCTGGAACTGGAACGGGCGCGGGATTATGCGGTGCTGCGCGCGACTGGCATGACGCGCGCCCAGCTCGGGCGGCTGATCCTGCTACAGACCTCGGCCCTGGGGCTGGCCGCCGGCCTGCTCGCCATCCCGTTGGGGCTGGCCATGGGCGATCTGCTGATCCGGGTCATCAACCTGCGCAGCTTCGGCTGGACCATGCCACTGCGCATCGAGCCGTGGATCCTGGCCTCGGGTCTGCTGCTGGCCTGGATCGCCGCTTTGCTTGCCGGTCTCTATCCGGCCCAGCGCGCGGCGCAGGTGACCCCGGCGCGGGCCTTGCGCGATGAGTAGCGCTGCCTGAGCACGGCAATGCGCGTGCTCGCTGATCCTGCGTCATTACCTTTTTTATCGAATGGAATAGGCAGGCGACGGCGCAATCGCGCGGGCTCTTCTGGCACGGCCGGGGCGCTTGTCGGCGATACCCGCCGTGCCGCTGCCGCTGATCCGGTCATGCGACGCGGCGACCCGGTCGTGTATTCTTGGACTAGGAATACAGTGCGCGGGCGCAAGCGGCCGGCCGCTTCCATCACGGGGGCCCGTGCGGGACTGAATACAGCGATACCGGAGGCGAGTGAGTGACAATGGCCGACGTGAAAAAGGTCGTAACCAAGAAGGCCCAGATCAAGACCGAGGCGGCGGGTACCCCTGTGGTGACCAAGAAAACCGCCGCCAAGAAGACCACCGCGGCCAGGGGTGCTGGGACCAAGGCCCGCGCCAGCGCTGCGGCAGTCGATGCGCCGCCGGCTGCCGGCCCCCACAAGGGCGCGGCGCGCACGTCCGGCGCCGCCACCGCTAGGGCCCGAACAGGGGCCAGCTCGAAAGGCAGTTCGGGAGCCAGTTCGGGAGCCAGTTCGCGAACCAGTCCGGCGGCCGGCTCAGAGGCCAGTACGGCCGCCGGTGCGGCCCGTACGGGCGCGCCTAAGGCGGCGGCTAGTGCGATCGGTACCGGTGCCAGCGCGGCCAGGCGCACCACGCGCAAGACCAGCCCCAGGCAGGCCGGCGCGACTGCGCGGACGGCGGCTGTTGCCCGCGACCGGCCCTCGGAGCTGCGCCCGCTGGAGGAGCGCGCGGTGGAGCTGGGGGCACCCGGCGACGAGCCGACCCCGGAGGAACGCTATCGGATGATCGCTGATGCCGCCTATTACCGTGCCGAGCGGCGCCAGTTTGCCTCCGGGCACGAACACGAGGACTGGCTCGCGGCTGAGGCCGAGGTCGAGGAGATGCTGCGCCGCCGCCGCGCCGGGCAGGACTGACCCCGGCCGCCGGAAGCAGCGGGACCGGCCTGCTGCCCGCTGAGGCGACGATGCGATCGAAGTCGGGCGTCGCCGCGGTCATCGCGGCCACCGCGATGGCCGCGGCGCTGCGCTCGGGATAGCCGTACACGGCGGTGCTGATGGCTGGGAAGGCGAGGCTGCGCAGACCCTGCGACCGGGCCAGATCAAAGGTTGCCTCGAAGCAGCCGCGCAGCAGCTCCGCCGCGGCCGTATCTGCCGCTCGAGCCGGCGGCAACTGGCCCCGGTGGCAGGCTGGGGGGTGCTGGCGATCCTGCGCGCGTGGCTGGAGCCGTGAGGCGATTGCCATCGGGTCGGCGCTTCAGCCGATTTGCCCCTAACTCCTCCAGCGTTGTGACGTGCCGCAGGTTTCCTTCGGGACCGCATGGAGCTGCGCTGGTGCGGCGCCAGCGCGGCCTGGCCGTCGAGCGAACCGCCCTGCATGCGTCTGCAACTGGCCGCGCACCTGCTGCCAATGCTGGCCGACCTCGCCCGGCACGCCCAGGTGTCGCTGGTCACTTACACCCTAAGAAAGAGCGGCCGGAGCGGAGTTCAACCGGCGCCGTTGACGCCGTGCCCCGCCCGGCCCACCTCTCGCTTCGGAGCCCCACTGAACCATGGCCACGCAACTGCTCTTCTACGCCCAGGCGACCCCGTTGAATGCCACTGCCCATCGCGACCTATCGGTCAAGCTGGGCAACGACTATCGCTTTGCCCGCCAAACCAATGCGGTCCCGCTGACCAGCGCCGAGTTTCCCGTTGCGGTGCATGAATACGCCATCGTCTTTGCCGGCACCGATGCGGCCCTCACCCCCATCGTGGTGCTTGGGGCCCAGCAGGATCAGAACCTCTATCTCAATGCCGACGGCACCTGGAATGCCCATTACATCCCAGCCTTTGTGCGCCGCTATCCCTTCGTCCTTGCCCAGAGCCCGGAAGGCAAGACCTTGACCCTGTGCATCGACGAGCAATTCGCCGGCTGCAACCATGAGGGCCACGGCGAGCGCCTGTTCGATGCCGACGGCGAGCGCACTGCTTATCTGCAGCAGGTGTTGAGCTTCCAACAGGCCTATCAGGCGCAGCATCAGCGCACGCGGGAGTTCTGCAAGCGGCTGGTCGGGCTCGGCCTGCTGCAGACCGTGCAGGCGCAGTTATCGGCGGCCGGGGGCGCCCGGCGCGTCCTCAACGGCCTGCGGGTGGTGGACCGTCACCGCCTCAAGGCCCTCGACGCCCAGGCCGTCCACGACCTGCTGCACAGCGACGAGCTGGACCTGATCTATCTGCACCTGCACTCGCTGAACAACCTGCGTCTGATCGGTGAACGGCTGCCGGCCACCGCGGCCACGACGACGGCGGACAGCGGCCCCGACAGCAATTCCGCGGTGCACTGACAGGCGGTGCTGGTCGCTGGTTGGGTCGCGAGTACACCCGGGGCGACGCCGAGGAATCGGGCAGGATGGCCGCTTGCTTGTTGTCCGCCTAAGGCGCAGTTTTGGCGCCGCAGGTCCTGATGCAATCGGCCAGGGTGCGGAATGGGGCACTGCCGCCGCAGCCAGTCATCGGAAACGGGCGGCAGGTGTCGGTACGATAGTCATACCAGGCCCCGGGGGTCTCGCCGGCGCAGCGGCCGGTCACCGGGGCTTGCAGACAGCTCACATGGAGCAGTTCGGTGGGGATGGCCTCCTGCGGTGTACTGCCGCAACTGCTCAGCAGGAGTGCGGCGGCGATGGCGGGCAGGGCGGCGGGTCGTGGAAACATCCGGATCGGGCCTGGGGCTGCGGGGCCAGCGGGTGGTGGGTGGTGGGTGGTAGGTCGCCGGCGCGGGGCCGTTCTGGTGCACCGCAAGCCATGCTCACCGCCGCACCCGCGGCCAGACCATCGTGGCACCGACGCGATGTCCGCGCGACCGACGAGTCTAGTCGGGCGGTGCTCGACGGGAGGATTCCGGTCGCGGGATTCCGGTCGCGGGATTCAGGCCGCGGGGCGGGCGGCGCGCTCAGTCCGTACTGTATGACCCTTGGGCGCCTGTCGCCACCAGTCGCGATGCCGGAAGTCGGCAGCGGAGGCCGCCATCGGCTGATGGATCCCCTCGCGCACGAAGCCCCAGCCCTTGACCCGCGGACCATGCACGAACAGGGTCCAGGCCGGGCGCCCGGCACGCAACAGGATGCGATGGTAGTCCTGCCCGCGCAGCTGGTTGAAGCCGCCGGGGCGGCGCGTGCGTCGCTGCACCGGCGGATCATTGCCCGGGGCGGCCCGCAGTTCATCGTAACCGCCGGTCAGGATGAGGCTCAGGGCTAGGTCCCAGGGATGATCGTGCAGCCCGCGGTCCGGGTCCGAATCCACGAAACGATGAAGATAGGCATGCCAGCCGCCTAGACCGGCGAGGTAATAGCGTTCCAGGTAGGGCTCGCCGCCCTCGCCATCGATGATACGGCAGGGCAGATGATTGGTCAGACGTTCCAGCAGGGTCTCGATCAGGTGCACGGCGGCAGGGGCATGGGGAGTGGTACGGGAATTGCTGCAAGCCTAACGCACCGGGGGCTCATCCGGTGCGTCCAGCGGTGGGATGATTGCGGCCCCTGGCCAGGCGCGGGCAGGCGTGCGGGCGCGGCAGACTGCGGAGGGGGGTCGGAGCCGACATGCAACTCGCGTCACGCTCGGGCGATGCCGCCAGCAACATCGCCGGTATTCTGCGTCACTGGAACCCCTCTGGAAACGCCTCTGCGAACGCCTGGGAACGACTGGGTCTGGTCCGGGCGCATCGCCGCCCGGATGCCTGGGCGGTGCGGCCCGTGGCGCTGGTCATCAGATCCCTGGTCGTGCTGGACTGATTCACGCCGCGACTTGAACGACGGGAGCCAGACATGGCCAGAGGCAACGGCAAAGACAAGCACAACACTGTTCCGTCCAGAGCGCAACTGGGCTTTGAAACCGAGCTGTTCAAGGCCGCCGACAAGCTACGCGGCAACATGGAGCCCAGCGACTACAAGCACGTCGCGCTGGGCCTGATCTTCCTCAAGTACATCTCCGACGCCTTCGAGGCCCGCCACGCTGAGCTGCTGGCCGAGGACCCGGATGCCGCCGAGGATCGCGACGAATACCTGGCCGATAACCTGTTTTGGGTGCCGAAGGACGCCCGCTGGTCGCACCTCAAGGCCAACGCCAAGCGCCCCGAGATCGGCACCCTGATCGACGACGCCATGCGCGCCATCGAGAAGGACAACGAGTCCCTCAAGGGCGTGCTGCCCAAGGACTACTCCCGCCCGGCGCTGAACAAGGTGATGCTGGGTGAACTGATCGACCTGATCTCCGGCATCGCCATGAACGAGGGCGGCCCCGGATCAACAAGCCGGTCCAAGGATGTACTCGGCCGCGTCTACGAATATTTCCTGAGCCAATTCGCCGGCGCCGAAGGCAAGCGCGGCGGCGAGTTCTACACCCCGCGCTCTGTGGTGCAGGTGCTGGTGCAGATGCTCGAACCTTACCAGGGCCGTGTCTACGACCCCTGCTGCGGCAGCGGTGGCATGTTCGTGCAGAGCGAGAAGTTCGTGCTGGAACACGGCGGGCGCATCGGCGACATCGCCATCTACGGCCAGGAGAGCAACTACACCACCTGGCGCCTGGCCAAGATGAACCTCGCCGTGCGCGGCATCGACTCCGACATCCGCTGGAACAACGAGGGCAGCTTCCACAAGGACGAACTGCGCGACCTGCGCTTCGACCACATCCTCGCCAACCCGCCGTTCAACATCTCCGACTGGGGCGGCGACCGCCTGCGCGAAGACCCGCGCTGGACCTTCGGCGTACCGCCCGTGGGCAACGCCAACTACGCCTGGTTGCAGCACATCTACTGGCACCTCGCCCCCTTCGGCACTGCCGGCGTGGTGCTGGCCAATGGCTCCATGAGTTCGAACCAGAGCGGCGAAGGCGAGATCCGCAAGGCGATGGTCGAGGCCGACGCCGTGGACTGCATGGTCGCCCTGCCCGGCCAGTTGTTTTACTCCACCCAGATCCCCGCCTGCCTGTGGTTGTTGGCCCGCGACAAATCCAACGGCAAGCGCGCCAACGCAACCCTGCGCGACCGGCGCGGCGAAGTGCTGTTCATCGATGCGCGCAACTTGGGCACGCTGGTGGACCGCACGCGGCGTGAACTGACGGATGCCGACATCCAGAAAATTGCCGCCACCTACCATGCCTGGCGCGGCACCGTAGGGGCGCAATTCATTGCGCACCATGACGCACGCGACGAATCAGGGCGCAATGAATTGCGCCCCTACGAGGACATCCCCGGCTTCTGCAAATCTGCGACCCTGGACGAGATCCGCAAGCACGGACACGTGCTCACCCCAGGCCGTTATGTCGGTGCGGCTTTGTTCATAAGCGCGGCCAAGTCCGAGTCCAGGGCTTGGTGACGGATGTGC
>REDK01000034.1 GCA_007693535.1 Chromatiaceae bacterium | reverse complement strand
TCTACCCACTAACAACGACAGGGCAAAATTCCGGTTTCTGCTGAACCAGCACACCTGTCGCGTCTTGACCAGATCAGCCAGCACCACGCGGTTCTGTTGGCCGTCCAGGATCGCCGCAAGCTGTTGCTTCAGAGGATTTTTTCCGCGGTCGTTGCCGGACGCCTGTTCTAGCTGGGCGCAGTGCTGATAGGGCAGGTTTCGCTTCAGCGCACAGATCAGCCAGGCCTCGGATTTCGGGCATGGCAGCATCGGTACGCCGGTGCTGAAGTGCTCCCACGCAAAGCCGCTGAGGATCGAGTCCCACTTGTCCTGCCAATCCCCACGCGCGGCAGACTGTGTGCCGTCGGCATCGCGGAACAGGATGGCGATCACTTCATCGTCTTGCGCCGCGGCCACTTCGCGCGCGGTGCGGAAGAAGAATGCGGTTTCTTTCGCCCTCCTGCGCCCCCGCAGGCTAGGCGGCCTGAGTGATTTGGCTGCATCGGCCAAGCGCGTTTCGGACAGACAGTGCACCAGCCCGCACCCGATAGGACTGAAGCCGAGCCGGTCCTCGATCACCTGATCTGCAAGCCAGGCCATCGGGCCGGGCATGAAGTCCTCGCCCGCGCAGGGGTCCGCCCGTTCACAGCCGCCGATGTCGGTCGGCCCCTCGCCGCTGACCAGCACCCGCATGGCTCAATCGGCCTCGGGTGGGATGAGGGTCGCGATCTCATCGAACATCAACAGGGTCGCATCCGTCAGGGTCTCGGCCAGGATCGCCATCAATCGCAGCATGCCGTCGTTGATCTGGGTGGCCTCGGTATAAACCGTTTTCTCGCCGAAGCGCTCTGCGATCAGCAATTCCTTCCAGCCCCTACGCAGCGAACGCGTATGGAAGCATCTTAACCGAGGGTAAAGCTGAACCAACTTCGTCGTCAGCGCCGCTTCTTTCTCCGGCGGCAGATCATGCAGAAAGGCCGACAGCCTTTCACCACCGAGGCCAAGGGCGCCGAAGCTCCTGTCGGTGCGCCGCCGCAGGGCTTGCGGCGACAGCAGCTCCAGCGATGTGATGCCGCGCATGCGGTCCACGAAGGACCAGAGGTCATCGTCCGGCAGTGCCGCGCGCTTCAACCTGGACAGCACCGACCCCTCGTAGTCGAATGCAATCTCACCATCGGCCGCGGTCTCGCCGTGCGTCGTCGTGATAGCGCCGTCGGCAACCCGCAACCGCGGCTGTTTGTCCACCCAGAGCGATTCACTGGTGCAGCGCAGGCTGCCGCGGTTGAAGCTGCCGCGCCATACCACCTGGCGCCCGGTATTCTCCCCCTGAATGCGTAGATTGATGTTGCGCCGGTTGATCGGGCGGGAGTTGAGGTCGGCGGCATTCCAATTGCGGCCGGCCAGCCAACCCGAAATGTTGCCGCGGAAGAGCCAGCCGGCGATATCCAGCGCCTGCAACACCGTGGACTTGCCACTGCTGTTCAGCCCGATCAGACAGGTGAGCTTGGCCAGCGGCAGCTTGAAGTCCAGCAGGGACTTAAAGTTATCCAAGTGGACCTGGGTCAGGCGCATGGCGGGATCAGGTGCATGGCAGGGGCAGGCTCGGCAGTGACAACGGTTGCCATTGTTGCACCTCGCAGACCCGCGGTCAGGCTCCGAACCGGTCTGGCTGGCCCTTGGGCCGCAGGCCCGGGGGCGCACGGCGGTGGCCAGCGGACCGGTTGGCCGTGCGGGCGGGGCCGCCAGCGCGGCTAGCCTTGATCCGCCCGCTGGGCGAGGCGCTGGGGTCTCTGCACGGCGGGGCGCTGCTCCAGCCTAACGCCTGTTGGTCGGACAGGCCCCGCCAAGTGCGACCCAGCGACTGATGGACGAGGCGAGCCTGCGGCTGCCGCCAGAGCGGTCGGCGCCGGTCAGTGCGCTGCTCGCGCAGGTGCTGGAGGCGCAGGTGGAGCGCCGTCCGGCGAGCGCTGCAGCGTTTCTGGCGAGGCCACGGCGCTCGACCCGCGCCCCGCTACCCATAAGGTTGACCGCGTTCGCACGCTACGCTGGGGCTCGCCACGGCGGGCGCTCTGGCAATGACGGCCCAGGTCGGCTCCGAGGCCCAATTGAGGCCATTCTTGGGGCCACTCTAAACCGCTCGCCAGCGTGCCAGCCTCAGACTCAGCGGGTCTCTTGACAGACGCCGCCCTGGCAACGAAGCAAGAAGTTGTTACTGCCATCACAGTGCACCTCATGCAGCTCGTAGGTTGGCGCCTCCTGCAGCAGGACCGCCCCCAAGGCACCGACCGCGCAGCCGCGTCGCCGTGCATACTCCTCAGCGTAATCGGCCCAGAGGCCTTTGCGGGCAGTGGCGTTGAGTTCGCTACGGGTGACGAGGAAGCCATTGTGTACCCACAATACCTCAGAGTCGTTAGCAGTAACCACCATACTCCAGCGACCACGACGCTGGATTTCCCGAAGCGCAGTTCCGGGTCTCAGCACATAAAGAATGTCATGCTGGGTGCTTGGGCCGGAGCGAGCGTTGAGGTGTCGGTCTGGACGCACGAAGTAAACTGGAGCATTCGCAGAGACTGTCACCACGTGCTCACGGCTCGTTCCTGTCCGCCTTGGTTTATCGGATGCTACAGGCAAATCTTCGACGACAAACCCATTGTGGACCCACCCTCGACCGACGCCTAAGATCTCCACTTTGCTCCAGTCGCCAGAACGACGTATCTCCATGAGCGGGGTGCGCGGCTCGAGGCTGCGGATTATCGAGTGATCCGTCCCTGGGCCACTCCGGGCATTTAGCGCCCCCGAAGGACGCACGTAGAGCCTACGTCCCCCGGCTGTTGTCTGTTGGGCCCGCTGCCCAGTATCGGGTATCCCTTCCATGCCGATCTCTTCATCGGTTCTTTCTTGCGTAGCAGCCGTGTGCGCGCTCGATGACGGTCTGTTTCTTTCCACTTCCAGACTTATGCCAAGTATCCAGAGCAAGACGATGACAATTCCGATGATGGCGAGTTTGGAGCTGCGGAGGCCGCTTCCAGGAACAGGCTGTTGTGGTGGCGGGCTGCGAGGTGGAGCAGCGATAGCACTGGCTGAACCCGTCCCCTTTTCAGTCTCGAACCGGTCGAGTATGCGCGGGGCGGTCCCGTCCCAGTCGGACGCAGGAACGACGGTCGCGAGCGCCGACACGGTCGGTGCTGGCGCCGATACGGCCGATGGATCGATCACCCCCAACACCAGCGCCCAGCTCTCCACCGTCCAGCGCGCCGCCTGCGGTTGCAGGGCCAGATCATCGATCAGGCGCTGGGTCAGACGCGCCATCAGCATCGCTGCTGGTTGCTGGGCGCTGTTGCTGAGCAGGTCGCTGGCCACCCGCTCGCGCAGGGCGGCGATCAGCACCGCGATCTCACGCCGCTGCGCCGCACACAGGTCCTTGAGCATCGCCTCGCAGCGGCGTGGGTCATCGGCCAGCGTGCGGCCGTAATCGCGGATCAGCGCCTGCAGGGTCAGGCGGATTCGGTCATCCATCGGGCATCAGCTCGGACGTGTTTGGTCATCACGGGACGGCTTGGACGCGGGTGCGATGGGGCGCGGCGGACTACCCCTCCAGCACCCCGCGCAGCGGGCCGAAGTCGATGCGCAGCCCGCTGACCAGGCCGGCGCTGCGGCCGGGCTCGACGTCGCGTAACTGGCCATCGGCGCCGGTGATGACCCATTTATCCGGACCGAGGTTCTTCAGGCCCCAGCGGTTGGGGTCACTGGGATGGCGGTTGACCTCGGCCAGTGGGGTGACGAAGTCATAGCGTCGGTCGGGGTCGAGATGATGGGCGTAGAGACGGGTGTCGTGGTTGAGCAGCACCGGGTAGCGGCTCGGGGCACCGCCCAGGGCGTCGGCTAGGCGCAACCGCCAGGGGAGGCGCAAGGGCTGACCACAGGACCAACAGGTGCCGGCGCTGCCGGCAGCCGGGTCATGGAAGTTCTCGGCGCCACACTGGCCGCAGTAATGGATGCCATCGAGCAGGCGGGCAAGCGCGAGGCGCCATTCGCTCTCGCGGATGCGGGCCTGGGGGTCACGCAGACCGCTGGTGAAGCCGCGGGTGAAGTGTTCGCGCAGGAACTCGGGATAGATCCCCCAGTGCGCAATGGCGTTGTCGTGCAGGCCGGGGACCGGGCGGTTGCGGTCATCGGCAGGATCGAAGATGAAGCAGGGGTCGGTGCCGTAGAGCCGGGTCATGGCCGGCAGGTCAAAACATTTGATCTCGGCCTCTTGACGTCCCTCCAACGGATGGTGGATGTGGAACAGGTAGAACAACAGCACGGCCAACGAGAAGAGATCGGTCTGGGTGCCGGGGCGGGCCTCGCCGCGGACCACTTCGGGGGCGATGAAGCGGGGGGTGCCGAGGATGCCACCGGGATCGCTGCCGTCGATGGTCACGTTATCGTTGTCGCAGATGGCGATCGCGCCGCTGTCGGGGTCGAGAAAGACGTTGCCGAACGAGATGTCGCGATAACACAGCCCCTTGGCGTGCAGGGCCAGGAAGGCCTGAGAGAGATGCAGGCCGGCCAGGGTCAGGGCACGGAAGTCCGGCTCGATGCGGCGCTTCATCAGGTCCACGATGCCGTGAAAACGCGGTTCACGCAGCGGCATCAGATAGCCGAAGCCAGGGGTCTGGGGCGCCTCGATCAATTCCAGCGGCCACAGAAAGCCGGGGCCGGGTGGCCCTTTGCGGATCAGGGTCTGCAAGGCCTGGCGCTGGTCCGCGGTGGCCTGCTGCGGGAAATACCATTTGAGCGCGCTGGGCGGCTGGCTGGCGACGCTGACCTGATAGACCTCGCCTTGCCCGCCGCCGCCGAGGAAGCGCTCGATGGTGCAGGGGCCGGCGGCGGTTGGTAATTGGCTGCCGAGGGTCAGGAGTTGGTGCATAACGGTGTTCCCTGGACATGGCGATACCGCCGCGCAGCGGCTGGCTGCCGCTGCGGATCGCACCGGCGGACGCGGTCGGAGTCGGTGAGGATCGGGCTGCGCTCTAACCTGTCGCGGTAGGTCAAGTCGCCTCCCGCCAAAGGATGCCGACACTGATGTCGTCGCCGCTGCCCTGTGCCGAGGTTTCGTTGAGCCAGCCGGCCAACTGCGCCTGTACGGTGGCCTGGCCCTCGTCGCGGAGCATGACCCAGAGGTCTGAGGCCACCTGGCGAAAGCCGGCGTCGTCGCGAAAGGCATTGGCATAGCCGTCGGTGGCGGCCAGGATCAGCGCCGGCGGGGCCGCGACCAGGGTCTGGCAATAAACGCGGGCCTCGCGCCAGGCCTCGGGCGCGCACAGCGAAGTGGTCTCGTTGCCCAGCAGGCGCGGGTCGGCCGGCAGCGGCCGGTTGACCTGGCCATTGTCGTCGACCACCAGCAGGTCGCCGTCGCCGAGTTGCAGGTAGAGGATGCTGCTGGGGGTGAGGATGACACTCAGCAGCGTACTACCCCAGGCGAGGCGCGGGTTGCGCTCGAGGCGCTGGCGGGCGGATGGCTCCAGCGGATGCAGCTCGGCGGCGGTGAAGGGGCGACGGCCGAGTCGCGCATCCACCACGGCCTGCCAGCCACGGACCAGCTCCTTGGGCCAGTCGTCCTCGGCCCGACGCTTGTGATGCGACGCCGTGGGTAGCTCCGGCCAGCGTGCCGCGACCTGCAGGGCGACCGCCACGGCGAGTCGCGCCCCCTGTTGACTGCGAAAGCTGGTGGCACTGCCGTGACCGTCCGCGAGGGCCAGCACCAGACCTGGACCAGTGCGACTGATGCGCACCGCGTCCTGGTTGGGCAGGCCGTTGCGCCGGTGGGCGGCCCCGCGCACGCTGGCGTAGAGCATGTGCCAGTGCGCGCCAGCGGTCGCGGTTCGCGCGGTCGCGCCAGCATCGATTGCCGCCTCGCGGTCGGAGGTCAGCGGGTCGCAGTCACCAGACATCGGCGGCACTGCTCGGGCCGGCGGTCGGGGTCGGGATCGGCACATTCAGGCCAGCGGGCAGCCCCGCGGCCTGGCTGGCGGGGGACGAGGCCGACTTGAGGACCGCGGTCGAGACCCATTTGATATGGCGTACCAAGGCCTCGGGATTGTTGGCCTGCAACGGCTGCAGCTCGGGGTGACCGATGAAGCGTTGCAAGGGCTCGTGATCGGCGTCCTCGCCAATGGCGATCGCGACCCGCACCGCCTTCTTCCCCCAAGGCTCGCGCATCAGAGCGTCAAGACCGGCGGCGAAGTCGTCAGTCGGTTGACCGTCGGAGATCAGCACCAGCACCGGCGGCAAGGCGCGATCGGTCATCGGCGGCATGCGCAATTGCTGGGCGACCAAGTTCAGGGCCTCGCCCATCGCGGTCAGGCCCTCGGTTTGCAGATCGGTCCATTGAAAATCCGCCACCCGAAGCGGCTGGGAGACATGCCAATGGGCGCTGCTGGCGAAGGCCACGGCGCGCACCAGCACCTCGGCATTAGGGTTCTCGTCGGCCACCGCGCGCATGTGCGGCAGGGCCTCGCGGATCGCGGTATTGAGGGACTGAATCTTGCCATCCACAGACATGGAGCCCGAGCAATCGGCGATCCAGATGAAGTGCAGGGGGCGGCTGGCGAGTTCGCTGCCGGGGCGTTTGGGCATGATGGGACTCCTTTGCAAGGGTCGATGCGAGAGGACGGGCGTGCTGGCAGGGTGAGCGGGGATCTGCGGCAGGGACCGGCCGCGACCGCTCCAGAGGAATGCGCGGCCGTCATTTTATCCAAGCGCAGTGGCTGTTGCATGCGACGGCCGCGGGCCGCCCGCCGCCGCAAACCTGTCGTCACCGGCAACCTGGTTTTCGACGTTCAGCAGCACCACCCCGTTGCTCACCGGCGGCCTTGATCGCTATCGTGGTCAGCGGCTCGGGCACCGTGTGTCGTCAGGGCGTCCAGCCCTGATCGCATCAGGCCAGGATGGCCTCACGACGCAGTCGGTGGCCACGGTGGCTAGAGTTACTAATACTACTTTGTCACACTAACTCCGGACCCGGATCATACGTTAGCAGCGATGCGCTGACATCGTTCGCTATCTAGTCGTCGCTGCGCATGCCTGATATACAATTGTCCCATCCGTCTGTCGACGGCCGCTGGATCATTGAGCAGGAGCGCCATGCTCATCAGCCGAATGTCGCGACTGCTCAATAATGGGTGCGCCGCCTGGTAAAGGCTGCGCTCTTTCACGAGAAACGCAAGGGCCAGCATTACGAGCCCCACCTGCTGGTGCCAGGCCGGAACATGTCAACCTGTTTCCGACACTCGCCGGTGTCATTGCTAGTTCGATTTGCAACGCGCTCGCGACGGGCCGCTGGCCGGGTCTGGGCGGACGTGGGGTGAGACGCTCGGCAGAGCGGTCGGTCGCTCCCTCCCTCCCAAAGATGGCCGGGGCGCCACAAGCCAAAGGCGTGCCGGGGCGTGTTGGCGTGGATCGTGTTCACGGCAGGCAGACCGGTGTGGCGCCAATGGTTTCGCTGCGATCTGCGGCGCCGCTCTCGCCAATGTCGGCGATGCCCTCGTGCGGGTTGATCGCCATGACCGCGGGCGGTCGCTTGGCCTTGGGCGGGCCGTTGGGGTAGCGCTCGGGGTGGGCGGCGAAGTGGGCGTCGAGCGCGGCTTGGCGGCGGGTGTAGACCGGCTCGATGCGGCCATGGAAGACGTCCGCCGGGGTGTAGAAGGCGATGCCCTCGTGCGGGCGCGACTGGTCGTGGTCGATGAAGCCCGTCATCCACGTGCGGGCGTCGTCGACGCCGGCGAAGCGGCCCGGATCGCCGGGGCTGTGCTTCACCGTCTTGAACAGCGACTCGCTGGCCGCGTTGTCGTTGCTCACGCGCGGGCGCGAGTCGCTGGGCTCGACGCCGAAGGCGGCGAGCAGGTCGCGGTCGGTCTCGGCGATCATCGGTGCACCGCGATCCTGGTGCACGGTGAGCTGACCGCCACGGATGTCGTAGCGGGTCAGGGCTTGGTGGAACAAATGCTTGGCCAGCGCGCCGTTCTCCTTCGCGCTGATCATCCAGGCGATGACGTAGCGGCTGTACAGATCGAGGATCAGGTAGAGGTTCAGGTAGCGGCGCGGCTCAAGCGTCGGCAGCTTGGAGATGTCCCAGCTCCAGCAGGCATGGGGCCGATCGGCGATGAGGTGCGGCACGGCGTGCTTGCCGGGCGCGCGTTGGGCGCGGCGCTCGCGGGTCTCGCCGTCGGCGTGCAGCACGCGGTAGAAGGTCGACAACGAGGCGATGACCCGCCCGGCGTTGAGCTCGGTGGCGTGGATGACGGGCA
>REDK01000074.1 GCA_007693535.1 Chromatiaceae bacterium | reverse complement strand
TTGTAAAGACGCTAGCGAAACGGCGGGCGGATTGCAACCGGATGACGGGCGGGGCGATGCCCGCCGCCAGGGAGGTTGGGAGAGCGGGGCGCGGCCGGCACCACCAGCGGGTCTGCACCCATTGACGCATGCCACCGACCGTCGCAGGCTGCGGCCACCCACTCAGACCCGCGGCGAGGTCGGCTGCCTAACCATACGGCTGGCGATGAAATGCTCCAGGCGTTCGATCATCTGCTGCTGGCCACTGATGATTGCCGCCACCAGGTCGCCGATGGAGATGATGCCCACCAACTCCACCCCGCGCATGACCGGCAGATGGCGGATGCGGTAATCGGTCATCAGGGTCATGCAGGTATCGATGTCGGTCTCCAGACCGACGGCCGGGAGGCGCGTGCGCATGATGTCACGCACCCGCGTGTCCTGCGCAGAGCGCCCGATCAGCGACACGCCGCGGGTGTATTCCCGCTCGGAGATCAGGCCGACCAGGCGTGCCCCCTCCAGCACCACCAGGGCCCCGACATCCTTGGCTGCCATCTGCGCGATCGCATCCAGCACGCGGGCATCGGCGTCGATGGTCCAGACGCGATGGCCCTTGTGTTCCAGCACTTCTCGGACGGTCTTCATCGTCTTGCACCTCGGGTAGGGCCGCAGTCGGGCCCGCTCGGCCTGACTGCGGCGCGGAGCCGCAAGTGGCCCCGGGGTGCTCGCGCAAGGCATGTAGCGCGCACGCCGATCACGACACGGACGCGGCGGGATCACCGGGGCACGAGTCACAGGTCTGCTCAAGCATAGACGACCCGGCCCGGACTGAACTTGATCCGGACCAGCCAGCGGCCCGATCAGCCCCGGAGGCACCTTAGGCGATTGCCGGAAACTCTCATACCAGATGACGCCGGATTGACGTTCGCCTGCAAGGAGCGCTGGCGGGAGCATAGCGGGCCCTGTGACCGCCAGCACGACGCCGAAGGCGGGCGTCAAGACAAGTCAGCTGGTATAAAAGTTGACAGAAATCACCTTAGTCGCTGCCGTCGCGCCCGGCGAGTTGCGCCTTGAGGAGATCGCCCAGGGTTCCGGTGGGCGGGGCGCTGGCAGCAGCGGCGGCGGCGCTAGCCGCGGCCGGGGCGCTGCCCGGGTCCAGGGACAGACTGATGCGCCGCCGGTCCGGTTCTACCTTGAGCACCACCGCCTCCACCGGCTGGCCGGCGGCGAGGACCTCGTCGGGATGGTTGATGCGCCGGCCAGCGCCCAGTTCGCTCACATGCACCAGACCCTCGACGCCCGGCTCCAGTTCGACGAAGGCGCCGAACGGTTGGGTGCGGGTGACGCGGCCGTTGATCCGGGCGCCGGGCTGATAACGGGCGGCGATATCGCTCCAGGGGCTCTTGGCCAGGGCGCGGATGGAGAGCGCGATCTTCTCCGGACGCTTGGGGTTGCCGGTCTGCTCGATGCGCAGGACCGCGACCTCGACCTCCTCGCCCAGGCTGAGCACCTCCTCGGGGTGGCGCACCCGGCCCAGGGCCAGTTCGCTCACATGCACCATGCCCTCGACCCCACCCAGATCGATAAAGGCGCCGAAGTCTTTGATCCCGACCACGGTCCCGGTGAGCACCGCCCCCTCCTTGAGATTGGCCCGGATCTCGGCAGCGCGGGCGGCCTGTTCCTCCTCCAGCAGCGCGCGCCGGGAGACCACCAGATTCAGCCGCCGACCGGTCTCGTACTTGCTGATGCGGAAGGCGCAGCGGGTACCGACCAGGCTGTTGAGATCCTCGACGAAGCGGATATCGGCCTGCGAGGCCGGGCAGAACGCGCGCTGGCCGGCCACCTGGACCTCCAGTCCGCCCTTGGTGGTGCCGGTGATATGGCCCTCCACTGGCAGCCCCTCGCGATAGGCCTGGTCGAGTTCGGCGCTGCCGTGCAGGTGTCGGCCATGGCGGCTGCCGAGGATCAGCGCCCCGCTATCGGGGTCGAGGCTGGCAACCACGGCCTCGATGCTGTCCCCGACCGCCACCCCGATCTGGCCCTCGGCATCCTTGAGGTTGGCGACATCCATGCGCGCCTCGGCCTTGCCACCGAGATCGATGAAGAGCTGTTCCGCGCCGATCTCGATCACGGTCCCGCTGACCTTCTCGCCCACCTTCGGGCCAGACCCCAGCATGGCCTGCTCGGTCTTTTCCAGTTCGCGCAGCAGGGCCGCGAAATCGTTCTCGTCTGTCATGCGCATCGGGCCTGTCGGCGGGCCGGGCTAGGGGATTGAATCGGACGCGAAGGGCGGGCAACGGACCCGGACCGCGGGCGCGATGAGGCCGCACGAATGGCGGCGAGATGCGGGGAGATCGGGGACACGGTGCGGATCTGATCGGCGATGGCGGCGGCGGGTCGGGCAGACCGGGGAGCACGGGACCGACGTGCTGCCGGGATGGTCAGCGCCGGTTGCGCGCAGGCGGCGCGGGACGGCCGGGTCGCCGGCTGAGTGGACAGCCAGATGGGCAGCCGGATTGGTGGCCGGATTGGGTCGGATGCGCTGCCGGTCCCGGAGACGGGGTGTGCCGCGGCGAATAAAAATCGGGCGAAAGGCGTAAAAGGATGCCTGCCGGTCGGTTAGAAGCCCCGAATTTTAGCCTGGAGATAGCATCAAAACCAGCACTGGCTGCAGCCAGGTGATGGAATGACACGGCCGGCGCAACGGTCACCCCCGGTCAGAGCCGTTCAGAACCGTTCAGGGCCCTGGTTTCGATCAGGGCCCTCCCGCCACCCCGTGGGCGGCGAGCAGGCCGCGGCCACTGTCCCACAGCAAGGCGACCGCCATCACCCAGAGGGCAACCCGCAACAGGCGCCGGTAATGGGCCGGGCGGATGCGCCGCCGCACCAGGATGCCCAGCCACAGCACGGCGAGCACCAGCGGCAGCGCCATTAGAGCGGTGCCCAGGATCGCCCCGTCGATCGCGTCATTGATCGCAAAACCAAGCAGTTGCCCGGCCTTGCTGGTGATGAAGCTGAGATTGAAGGTGGCCACCATCAATTCCGGCGGCATGCGCGTGTACAGCGCAAAGACGATCAGTACCGGCGCGAAGATGTTCACCAGTCCGGCCAGCAGCCCCAGGGCGAGGCCGAGTAGGGCGAGCCCCCAGCGCGGGACCTGGCGTGCCCGGTCCACGCCCTGCAATCGGTCCGCCAGCAGGTAGGCCAACAGCACCAGTGCCAGCAGCAGGCGAAACGGCTCCGGGTCCAGGGTCAGCAGGACCTGAGTGCCGAGCAGCGAGCCGACGATGGTGAAGGCGGGAATGGGCCAAAACCGCCGCCAGGCCTCGCCGCGATGGCGCTCGCTCAGGATACTGACCAGGTTGATGCAGATGGTCGGCGCCAGGGTCAGCAGGATCGCCGCACGCAGATCCATCATCAGGGCCAGCAGCGGGGTGGCCACCAGCGGAAAGCCGAACCCGAAGGCGCCATGGACGAAGGCGGACAGCAGCAGGACGCTCAGGGTGGGCAAATCGAGCATGCGGGAACCGGCAGGTGCTGCTAGTGGCCACCGCGCCCGCGTCGGCACCAGTCGGCGCGGGCAGCGGTGCTGGTGATGTTGACGATGCTGGTCAGGGATGGCTCTCGCGGCACGACGACCGGCCAGCAGGTTGATCATCCGCACCGGCAACGGCAGGCCCCGAACACAGCCATGCGTGAACGCTTGCGGCCGCAATGGTCGCCCATCTGCAGGCCTTTGCGCCAGCCCATTGCGCCGCCAGCACCAGCGCCCGGGTGCCTGCAGCGCGCCGCCGGTTGCGCCAAGACCTGCACATCAACGCGCGCTTGGGCCATCGCTATACTGGGTCTTGTTGTGATCGCGAGAGGGCGATGGTGACTGGAGCAGCGAGGGTCGGCAGTGCGTGCTGCAGTGCCGGACCATTCGCGCACGCCCCCTCAGTACCGGACCAGTCCTGCGGAGTCATCGATGTCGCCTGCTACCTGTCTTACCGCATGCTGCCGCTGGCGGCTGCCCCTCGCCCTGCTGCTGGCAAGCCTGCTGGCCGCTGCCTGCGTCCAACCAGGTGTCGATCCCGCGGACGGGGATGGCGACCGGCGCGTAGGGCCGGCCTGTGCCCCGGGAGCGGCCCTGACGCTGCTGCATTTCAACGATTTTCACGGTCAACTGGCGCCTTATACCGATCCTGAGGACCAGACCGAGCGAGGCGGTATCGCCCGGCTGGCGGCCACCCTGGATCAGATCCGCGCGGAAGACCCACAGCAGCCGGTGGTGCTGTTGTTTGCCGGCGATCTGCTCCAGGGCACCATGACCTCGAGTCTGTTCCTCGGGCTGCCCGACGTGCTGTTGTTCGAGCGCATGGGGGTCGCCGCCGCGGTACTGGGCAATCACGAACTCGACTATGGCCAGGACCAGTTCCGGCGCCTGGCCGCCGCCGTTGGGTTTCCGTTTCTGGCTGCCAATGTGGTCAGCGCCGGCGAGCCGTTGCCGCTCGTCCCCTGGGTGCGCCTGACCCCGCCGGGGGCGCCGGCCATCGCGGTGCTGGGGCTGACCACGCCGGAACTGCTCACCACCACCCATCCGCGCAACACCGCCGGGCTGCAGGTCACCGATCCAGTTGCGGTGGCACGGCAATGGGTGCCGCGGTTGCAGTCGGAGGGGACGATGGTCGTGGTGCTGTCCCACATGGGCATCGCTGATGACCGCCGGCTGGCGCAGACCGTGTCTGGGATCGATCTGATCATCGGCGGTCACAACCATCATCGCTACGCGCAACCGGTGCTAGTGGCCGGTGTGCCCATCGTGCAGGCGGGCGAGCGCGGCGGCTGGCTGGGGCGAATGGATCTTCAATGCCGCGACGGGCACCTGCAGCAAACCGCCTATCGCCTGCTACCGATCGATGCCACGCGCCCCGAGGATGCGGAGATGGCGGCCGAGGTCCGGCGCATCGTGGCCGCGGCAGAACAGGAACTGGACCAGCCAGTCGGCGTCAGCAGTGTCGAACTCAGCGCTGCGCGGGGGCTGATCCGCCGCACCGAGGCCCCGTTCGGCAATCTGCTGGCCGATCTCGCCCGCGACCTCACCGGGGCCGAGGTGGCCCTGTTCAATGGCGGTGGTTTTCGCGCCAGTATCCCGGCCGGGCCGGTGACCCTGCAGCATGTCTACCAGGCCTTTCCGTTCCGCAACGAGCTGGTAGTAGGCAAGCTCAGCGGCGCGCAGTTGCAGGCCGCGTTGGCGCGCAGCGCAGCACTGGACCCGGCGGATGATCCCGGCGGCTTCCTGCAGGTCTCCGGGGTCCGCTATGCGATCGCCGCCGGGCGCCTGGCTAGTGCCAGCGTGGCCGGTGCCCCGCTCGACCCGCAGCGCCCGTATCGGGTGGTCACCTCCGACTTTCTCGCCGCCGGCGGTGATGGATATGCGATGCTTGCAGAGCTGGCCAATCCGGTCCCGACCGGGCGCCTGATCTCCGACCTGCTGATCGATGCCTTCCGCCACCAGAGCCCGCTCGCGGCGCACACCGATGGGCGCATCGAGCGGCGCTGAGCCGGTGACGATCGCCGGCTGCCGCATGCAATCCCAGCCACCCTGGTTGCCCGGACCGGGCATGGGACCAGCCCGTGCGCCCTGCCCTATCCTGGGACCACCCCGACCCCATGGCGCCTGATCCCCACCGCGACGCCGACCGCCACCCCCGGCTTGCCTGCCTGCTGTCCACCTCTGGCCACAGCGGGGTGGACCGGCTGGCGCGTCACCTGCTGCCGGCCATGGTGCGCCGCGGCTATGCCGTGGACCTACTGAAGGTGCGCGGGCATGGCCCGCATCTGGATGGGGCGACCAGCGGCGTGACCATCGTCGATCTCGGTAGCCGGCATACCCTGGCCTGCCTGCCGGCCATCGTTGCCTATCTGCGCCGCACGCGCCCGCTGCTGCTGCTCGCCGACAAGGACCGGGTCAACCGTCTGGCCCTGCTGGCACGGGCGCTGGCCGCGCTGCCGACGCGCCTGATTCTGCGCACCGGCACGACGGTCTCGGTGGATCTGGCCGCGCGCGGGGCGCTTGCGCGCTGGGTGCAACGCCAGTCCATGCGCTGGCTCTACCCGATGGCCGATGCGGTGCTGGTGCCGAGCGCTGGGGCCGCCGCCGATATGGCCGCCTTCACCGGCCTGGCCCGCGGGCACATCCAGGCGGTGCCCTCGCCGATCGTACCGGCGGCCCTGTTCAGCGCGCGCCTGCCGCGCCCGGTGCACCCCTGGTTCGGCGTGCCCGGCTGGCCGCTGCTGCTCGGAGTGGGCGAACTCAGCGCACGCAAGGACTTCGCCACCCTGATCCGCGCCTTCGCCCGCCTGCGTTCGACGCACCGCTGCCGGCTGCTGATCCTGGGCGAGGGCCGCGCCCGCGCCGACCTGCTGGCCCTGGCCCGCGGCCTGGGCGTGGCCACCGATCTGGCCCTGCCCGGCTTCGTGGCGCAGCCCTATGCCGAGATGGCCCATGCCGACCTGCTGGTCTCCAGCTCGCGCTGGGAGGGCCTCCCGTTCGTGCCGGTGGAGGCGCTCGCGGTGGGCACCCCGGTGGTGGCCACCGATTGCCCGAGCGGACCGCGCGAGATCCTGCAGGACGGGTGCATCGGACCCTTGGTACCGGTTGGCGACGACGCCGCGCTGGCGGCCGCGATGGCCGCGGTGCTGGCGGCACCGCCCGCGCGTGCCCGGCTGCAGGCAGCGGTGCAACGCTTCGAGATCGAGGCCGCCAGCAGCGCCTATCTGGCGGCGATGGGACTGCCGGCCAGGGCGCCGCGCTGACCGAGTGCCCGCGCGCGGCGGCAGCACCGGACACCGCGGCTGGCACCCGCGGCTAGCCGCGGCTCGCGATGGGCCGGAAATGGCGTGGGCGCAGGCCGAGTAGCAGGGCAACCACGCCATAGACCAGGGCGCCGAGGCCGATCAACAGGCACAGGCGCAGGACGCGCTCCAGGGTCGCCAGATCGGTCCAGGCCGCGGTCGGACCCGACAGTACCCACAGCACCCAGCCCATCGCGGCACTGGCCAGGGTGCCCTGCAGCAGCAGCCAGAACCAGCCCCGGCGCGGCTGATAGATGTCGCGGCGCAGCAATTCGTGCAGCAGCAGACCGGCATTCACCGTCGCCCCGATGACCGTCGCCAGGGCCAGCCCGGTGTGGCCGAGCTCGAACATCAGCAATAGGTTGAAGACCAGATTGATCAGCATCGCAATCAGCGCGATGCGCACCGGGGTCCGCATGTCCTGCCGGCTGTAGAAGCCTGGCGCCAGCACCTTGATGGCCATGAAGGGCATCAAGCCCAGGGCATAGGCCATTAGGCTGCGCTCGGTCATCAGCACGTCGTAGAGGCGAAACTCCCCGGAATGGAACAGGGTCGCGATCATCGGCCCGGCCAGCACGAACAGCCCCACCGCTGCCGGCAATCCCAGCAGCAGCACCCAGCGCAGCGCCCAGTCGAGCGTGGCCGAGAACTCGCGTTGGGAGTGGCTGGCATGTTTGCGCGAGAGCCGCGGCAGGATCACCGTGCCCAGCGCCACCCCCAGGATGCCGAGTGGAAACTCCATCAGCCGATCGGAGTAGTACAGCCAGGAGATGCTGCCGGTGGCCAGGAAGGATGCCAGCAGGGTATTGATCAGCAGGCTGATCTGACCCACCGAGACCCCGAACAGGGCCGGCACCATCAGCCGCATGATGCGCCGCACGCCCGCGTTGCGCGGGTTGAAGCGAGGCCGCGGCAACAGCCGCAACTGCATCAGGAAGGGCACCTGAAACAGCAATTGCACGATGCCGGCGATCAATACCCCCCAGGCCAAGGCGACCACCGGGCGCTCCAGCAGCGGCGCCAGCCACACCGCGGCCAGGATCATCGAGATGTTCAGCAGCACCGGCGTGAAGGCCGGCACGCCGAAGCGATCATAGGTATTGAGGATACCGCCGGCAAAGGCGGTCAGCGAGATGAATAGCAGATAGGGGAAGGTCAGCCGCAGCATGTCCACCGCCAATATCTGCTGATAATGATGGGTGGCGAAGCCCGGCGCGAACACCAGGATCAGCAGCGGTGCGGCCAGGATGCCGAGTGCGGTCACCACCAATAGGATCGCCCCCAGCGTGCCGGCCACGTCGTCGACGAAGCCCTTCAGCGCCGGCAGGCCGCGTTGCTCCTTGTACTCATTGAGCACCGGTACGAAGGCCATCGAAAAGGCCCCCTCGGCAAACAACCGGCGCATCAGATTAGGGATCTTGAAGGCGACGAAGAAGGCATCGGTGCCGGCATCGGCGCCGAAGATGCGCGCGACCACCAGATCGCGCACGAAACCCAGGATGCGCGAGAGCAGCGTGTTGCTGCCGACCTTGGCGATAGAAGCGGCCAGCGATGCCACGGGGCAGACTCCGGGAGAGATTCCGG
>REDK01000048.1 GCA_007693535.1 Chromatiaceae bacterium | reverse complement strand
TTGCCGGACACCACGCGGGACGCACCCTGGGGGCCGTTCAACTGCCGCTTCTAGGTTTAACGGCGGCCGTCGGTTTGCAGCCCATCGGCAGGTGCTGCAACCGGCAAGGAGCCGCCGCCGCGCCGCTCGCCGGTCGTTAGCCGAACGGCACCGCGACGAAGCGCTGCTCGCCGTTGCGCTCCACCCGCAGCAGGACCGAGGGCCGCTCCGCGCGGGCTGCCTCGCGGATCGCCGCGGCCAGCTCCTCTGGGGTGGAGACCTGCTGCTGACCGACCATCGAGATCAGGCTGCCGGCCTCGATGCCAGCGCGCTGGGCCGGGCTGCCGGCCTCTACCTGGGCCACCAGCACCCCGCTGCGGTCGGCGTCCAAGCCGCGCTCGGCGCGCAGTTCCGGGGTCAATGGGGCTAGATATAGCCCGATGCGGGCCTGGTCGTTGTCTGCCGCCGGGGCCGGCGCGCTGGCCACCCGGTCGTCGACCGGCATTTGGCCGATGTCGACCGGGATTGCGAGGGTCTTGCCATTGCGGAAAACCACCAGTTCCAGCCGGGTGCCGGCGCTCTGGGCAGCGACCAGCCGGGTCAGGTCGCGCACCTCGTTCATCGGCTCACCGCCGGCGCGCAGGATGACATCGCCGGCGCGCACCCCGGCGGCTAGGGCCGGGCCGTCGCCGAGGACGTCGGCCACCAGCACGCCATTGGCGTCGGGCAGGCCCAGACTTGCAGCCATGGGCTCGTTGACCGACTGGATCTGCACCCCCAGCCAGCCACGCTCCACCCGCCCCGAGGTGCGCAGGTCGTTGACCACGCTGGCCACGGTCTCTGAGGGGATGGCAAAACCGATACCGATGTTGCCACCGCTCGGGGAGAAGATGGCGGTATTGACGCCGATGACATTACCGCGGGCATCGAACAGCGGACCGCCGGAGTTGCCGCGGTTGATCGGGGCATCGATCTGGATGTAATCGTCATAGGGGCCGGACTGGATGTCCCGCCCACGGGCCGAGATGATGCCGGCATTGACCGAACCGCCCAGCCCAAACGGGTTCCCCACCGCCAGTACCCAGTCGCCGATGCGCGCTCCCCTGCTGTCACCCAGTTGCACGTAGGGCAGCGGCTGGTCGCTCGCGATCTTGAGCAAGGCGAGATCGGTCTTACTGTCGCGGCCGACCACCTCGGCGCGGAACTTGGTGCCATCGTTGAGCGTGACCTCGATGCGGTCGGCGCTATCGATCACATGATTGTTGGTGACGATGTAGCCCTCGGCGTCGATCAGGAAACCAGAGCCCTCGCCCTCGCGCTCGCGCGGGACCGAGAAACCCTCCGGCACGCCGCCGAACTGGCGGAAGAACTCGAACAGCGGCGAGCCCTCGGGCAGGCCGCGGTGCGGTGAGAGCAGCCGCTGCGGGGCACGCTGGGTGACGGTGACATTGACGACGGCCGGGGTGACCTGCTCGGCCACGTCGGCAAAGCTCGGCGGGCCGGCTGGCGCGGCCAGCGGTGCGCGCAGCAGCGCCGAACTGGTGGCGGCGGCCGCGGCGCGCTCGACCGAGGCGCCGACGCCGAGCGCCAGCGCGACCGCGGTGGCCAGCGCGGCGCGGCGCGCACCAGCAGTGACCGAGCGGGTATCGGGGGTGCCAGCGGACTGGCCAGCGGACTGGGCGTCAGCGGTCTGGACGGGGTTCTTGTTCATCTGGCCACTCCTGCGAACGATCATCAGGCTTGCAACTGTCGTGACTATAGTGTTTACCCAGCTGCATATCACCCGCCTTGCTCGCGCATTACCGTTCGGTAACGACGCGGCGGGTGAACGCGGCGGCGCGCCCGCTGTCCCTGGCTGCGGCTGCCATTCCGGTTGGCGCTGTCGGCATTCCATCGACGGCAGCCGTTGCAACCGGCGCCAGCCGCCGGGGCGGCGGCCGGGATCGGTTATCATTCACCGGGCGCCCCGATCTATCGGCCACCCCCTTCACCACCGACCGAGCGAGACCACGCCATGAGCGATCTGATCGTGATGTCCTTTCCCGAAGAACAGACCGCCTTCGAAATGCGGGCCAGACTGAGTCGTTTACAGAAGGAGTATCTGATCGACATGGAAGACGTCGTCGTCGTCACCAAGGACGAGAAGGGTCGGGTCAAGCTGCACCAGGCCGTGAGCCTGACCGCAATGGGGGCGGTCGGCGGCGGCTTCTGGGGCATGCTGATCGGCATGCTGTTCCTCAACCCGCTGCTCGGCTTTGCGGTAGGGGCCGGGGCCGGGGCCATCTCCGGCAAGCTCTCCGACATCGGCATTGACGACAATTTCATGAAAGAGCTGGCGGCCAGTTTCCAGCCCGGCTGTGCCGCGGTGTTCGTCCTGGTGCGCAAGGCCACCACCGACAAGGTGCTCGAGGCCCTGACCGAGTTCCACGGCAAGGGTAAGGTGCTCAAGACCTCGCTGACCAAGGACGAGGAGAGCGCCCTGCGCCAGGTCATCGAGGGCGACAGCCCGGTCGCCTGAGACAGGTTTGCCTGCTCCGCAGGTCGACCCCAGCAGGCCGGCTCCGCCAAGCATCGGTTCGCCCGCTCCAGCCGCCACGGCACCGGAGCGGGGGGATGCGGCCGCGCGACCCCAGCAGCCGGGCAGCAAGCTCGGCGTGAGCCGGCCTAGCCCGGTCTTCCCCGATAGGGCACGTTGCTGCCCGATCAGGTCCGATCCTCCCCGGAGCAGCCCGCTCCCGACTTGCCACCGTCAGCCGCTTGACCCCGCCTCCGCTGCCGCCCCTGCCGATTGATCCATCGCTGCCGCCGCTGCTGGCGGCGCTCGCTGTTGGCCATGCGGTGCTGACTGCCCCGACCGGCTCGGGCAAGACCACGCGAGTGCCGCTAGCCCTGTTGTCGGCGCCCTGGCTGGCCAGGCGACGGCTACTGCTGCTGACGCCGCGCCGCCCGGCGGCGCGCATGGCGGCGGCGCGCATGGCGGCCCTACTAGGCGAGCCGGTCGGGGACCAGGTGGGCTATCAGGTGCGCTTCGAGCGGCACATCGGCCCGCGCACCCGCATCGAGGTGCTCACCGAGGGCATCCTCACCCGCCGCTTGCAAGCGGACCCGGAGCTGACCGGGGTGGGCCTGGTGATCTTCGACGAATTCCACGAGCGTAGCCTGCAGACCGACCTGGCCCTGGCGCTGGCCCTGGATACCACCCAGTTGCGCCCGGATCTGCGCCTGCTGGTGATGTCGGCCACCCTCGACGCCGCGCCGGTGGCGGCCCTGCTCGGCGGGGCACCGTTGATCACCGGTACCGGACGAAGCTTCCCGGTCACGGTCCACTACGCCGAGCGTGCACCCGCGGATGCTGTCGCCGCGGTGGCCCCGGCGGTGCACCAGGCCCTGGCGGCCCAGGCCGGCGATTGTCTGGTGTTCCTTCCCGGGGTCGCCGAGATCGCCCGGGTGGCCACGCAACTGGGGCACCTGACCAGTGGGTCGGGGGCGGTGCAGGTGCTGCCCCTGCACGGCAGTCTGCCTCTGGCTGCGCAGCAGCGTGCCCTGATCCCGGACGGCAGCGGCCGCCGAGTGCTGCTGGCTACCGACATCGCCGAGACCTCGCTGACCATCGAGGGCATCGGCAGCGTGGTCGACAGCGGCCTGACCCGCAAGCCGCGCTTCGAGCCCGGGCGCGGCCTCACCCGCCTGGTCACCGAGCCGATCAGCCTGGCCGGCGCTGACCAGCGCACCGGACGCGCCGGGCGCCTGGGGCCAGGCCAATGCTGGCGATTGTGGACCCGCGCGCAGCAGGCCGCGCGCCCGATCCAGCGCCCCCCCGAGATGCTGCAGGCCGATCTCGCTGGTTTGGCCCTGGAGCTGGCCTTGTGGGGGGTGGCCGATCCCGCTGCGCTGGCCTGGCTGGACCCACCGCCGGCCGCCGCCTGGGCGCAGGCGGTGGCGCTGCTGCAAGATCTGGGCGCGCTGGATGCGGCCGGTGCCGTCACCTTGGCAGGGCGGCACATGGCCCGGCTGCCGGTCCATCCGCGGCTGGCGCGGATGCTGAGCGCGGTTCCGGTCGCCGCGCGTGCGCTGGCCGCTGACCTGGCCGCGCTGCTGACTGAGCGCGACCCCTGGTTACCCGAATCCGGTGTGCCGCGCCCGGCGGATCTGGGGCCGCGGCTGGCGGCCCTGGCCGCCGCCCGGTTCGTGGCGCCGAAGGCAAGGGCATCGCGCGGTTGCGATCCGCACCGGCTCAAGACCATCGCGCGTGCCAGTGCCCAGTTCCAGCGCCTGCTTGCCACCGTCGACGTAGCGATCACCGGTGGCGTGCCGGCTGCCGCCGAGGTGCCCGGCACAGACCCCGCCAACCCCGCAGCCCTGTTGGCGCTGGCTTATCCCGATCGCCTGGCGCAGAACCGCGGTGCCGATGGCCGCTTCCTGCTCGCCAATGGCAGCGGTGCGCAACTGGCGCGCGATGATGCCTTGGCGCTCGCTCCCTACCTGGTCGTTGCCGACCTGACCGCCGCCGGCAGTAATCATCGTATCCGCGCCGCCTTGCCGATCGACTTGGCTACGGTGGAACGGCAGGCTGCCGGGCGTCTCCAGCAGCGCGAGGTCCTTGCCTGGGATGCCGTCCGCGAGGCGGTCAGCACCCGCACCGAGGTGCGCTTAGGGGCGCTGGTGCTGGCCGCCCGGCCGACCCCGATCGCCGATCCCGAGGCCGCGGCTGGGTTGCTGTTGGCGGCAATCGGCCGCGACCTGCAGCAAACCCTGACCTGGACCCCGGCAGCCCGGCAACTGCGCGCGCGGGTGGCCTTGCTGCGCCGCCTGGAGCCGGATGGCGACTGGCCGGACTGGTCCGATGCCTGGCTGTGTGCGCATCTGGATGCCTGGCTCGCCCCCTGGCTGGTGGGGGCGACCCGGCTGGCCGAGGCGCGCGCCCTGGACCTCGCCGCAGTTCTCACTCAGGCCCTGGGCCGGTCGCGAGCGGCGCGCTTGGAGGCCCAGGCGCCAGCCGCCCTGACCACCCCGGCCGAGACTCGCCGCATGCTGGACTACGCCACCGCAGACGGCGCTGGGCCGGTCCTGGCCGCCCCGCTGCAGGAATGGTTTGGGGCCGCCACCGGTCCTGTCATCGCTGCCGGGCGGGTGCCGGTGCTACTGCATCTACTCTCACCGGCCGGGCGGCCATTGCAGGTCACGCGCGATCTGGCAGCCTTCTGGCGCGGCGCCTACCCCGCGGTTCGCAAGGAGATGCGCGGGCGTTATCCCAAGCACGACTGGCCGGAAGACCCGGCCGTCGCCGCCGCCCTGGCCGGCGGTCTGCGCCGCCGGCGGCGCCCCTGAGCGGGCTTGCACCACCTGGCCGCCGTCCCCCGGAGGGCCGGTCGCGCTGCTATCCTGCGCAGGCACCCGCGAAGGCCATCTCCGGGCCGCGGCCGTCGGCGCCCGCCCCCGGCGCGGGTCCCGCCTGGGGCGATCCCATGCGCGGCTCCAACCATCCGGCACCGAGGTATCAAGCCATGCAAGCGTTGCAGCAAAGCCCCATGAAAAAACTGGAGATTATCGTTCAGGGTGAGCATCGGGACTTCGTCCTCGACCTACTCGATCGGGCCGGTGCGAGCGGCTGGACGGTGGTGGACAATCTCGCCGGGAAGGGCACCCATGGTGCCCACGAAGGGCATCTGATGTTCAATGCCGATGCGGTGCTGGTGATGATCATCACCGCGGTCCCGGCGGCCCTGGCCGACGCCATTCTGGAAGGGCTGACCCCGTTCTTCAACAAGCACATGGGCGTTGCCTTCACCTCCGACATCCAGGTTACCCGCCTGGCCCGCGGCGCCAGCACGCCAGCATCCGGCGCCTGAGCCGCCCTTGGGTTGTGCTGCCAGCGCTGCAACCCTCTGGGTGCGCGCCAGCCATCGCCCATCCTCACCGATGCGCCGCGGCGGCGCCTGGGTCGGCGAACCCGTCGCCCCAAACCACAACGCGGCCAGCGTCGCCGACTCAGCGGCGAGGGTTCAGATCGCAGAATCGATGGAAGGCATCACCACCGCCCCCGGCACCGGTCGCCCGCGCGACCTATCCGCAACGGCGCCCGCCCGCAGGGCAGGTGTCGCGTCTGCGCGCGGCCGCGTCTCCGTGGCGGCCCCTGACCCCGGGACGGCCGCCGGCTATCGCTGGCGCGACCTGATCCGGATGATCCTGGCCAATCGCCGGGAATTGCTGCTCGCCAACCTCATCGCTGTGCTTGGCACCCTTGCCGCGGTTCCGGTGCCGCTGTTGATGCCGGTGCTGGTTGATGAGGTCCTGCTGGGGCAACCGGGCCCGGTGGTGGGGCTGCTGGACCGGCTCGCCCCAGCCGGCTGGCAGGGGCCGGTGTTTTACATCTTCGCGGTGATGACGCTGACCCTGCTGCTGCGGGTGACCTCGCTGGCCCTTGGGGTGTGGCAGACGCGCCAGTTCACGGCGATTGCCAAGGACGTCATCTTTCGCATCCGCCGCGACCTGTTGTTGCGCCTGCAACGGGTCTCGATGGCCGAATACGAGACCCTCGGCAGCGGCACCGTAGCGTCGCATCTGGTCACTGACCTGGATGCCATCGATCAATTTGTCGGCAGCGCGATCAGCAAGTTCATTGTCGCCGTGCTTAGCATCGCTGGCACCGCCGCGGTGCTGCTGTGGATGCACTGGCAACTGGGGCTTTTCATCCTGCTGCTCAATCCCCTGGTGATCTGGGTCACCACCCGCTTTGGCCGGCGGGTGAAGGAGATGAAACGCCGCGAGAACAGCGCCTATCAGGGGTTTCAGGAGCGCCTGGCCGAGACCCTGGATGCGATCCAGCAGATCCGCGCCGGCAACCGCGAGCGCTTCTATATCGAGCGCAGCATCGCCAGCGCCGATGCCATCCGCCGCTTCTCCGGCAACTTCGCCTGGAAGAGCGATGCTGCCAATCGCTTCTCGTTTCTGGTCTTTCTCGGCGGTTTTGATCTGTTTCGGGCGGTCAGCATGCTGATGGTGTTGTTCGCCGGCCTGAGCATTGGCGAGATGCTGGCGGTGTTCGCCTATCTCTGGTTCATGATGGGACCAGTGCAAGAGGTGCTGAATGTGCAATACGCCTTCCACGGTGCCGGGGCGGCCCTAAAACGGATCAATAACCTCACCGCGATGCATCAGGAGCCGCGCTATCCCCATCTGCTCGACCCGTTCCGCGGCAAGCGCACGGTGTCGGTGGCGCTGGAGGAGATCCGCTTCGCCTATGGCGATGGCCCCAGCGTGCTCAACGGGGTGAGTCTGCGCATCGAGCCAGGCGAGAAGGTGGCCATCGTCGGTGCCAGTGGCGGCGGCAAGACCACCCTGGTGCAGATCCTGCTGGGTCTCTATCCCCCGTGCAGCGGACGCATCCTATTCGACGGTGTGCCGGTGGAGCACATCGGTATGGACGTAGTGCGCGAGCACGTGGCCACCGTGCTGCAGCATCCGGCGCTGTTCAACGACACCCTGCGGATGAATCTGACCCTGGGGCGGCCGCTGCCGGATGCCGACCTGTGGCGGGCGCTGCGGGTGGCACAGCTCGCGGACGTGGTGGCGCGCCTGGATGACGGCCTGGAGACCCTGCTCGGACGCAATGGGGTACGGCTCTCGGGCGGGCAGCGCCAGCGCGTGGCGGTGGCGCGGATGGTCCTCGCCGACCCCCGGGTGGTGATCCTGGACGAGGCCACCTCGGCCCTCGACAGCAGCACGGAGGCACGCCTACATACCGCCTTGGACGAATTCCTGGTCGGGCGTACCACGCTGATCATCGCCCATCGGCTGAGCGCCGTGCGTCGCGCCGACCGGGTGCTGGTGTTCGAGGCCGGGCGCATCATCGAGGCGGGTCGCCACGAGGACCTGATTCGCAGCGATGGTGTCTATGCGGCCCTCTATGGCCGTCAGGTGCGGTGACCACGATGGATGCCAGCAAGCGCTTACCGGACCACTCCGAGTCCACTGCCGCTTTCCAGGCCGAGCCCAAGCCCGGGCACGGGCCAGTCCCGATGCCAAGGTCCGGGCAGCGCGTTGGACGTATCGTCCCCAGCCGCTTCCGTCCGGCCTGGTGGCTGCCAGGGGCGCATCTGCAGACCCTCTGGCCGAGCCTGGTGCGGCCGCAGGCCCGGTCGCGCCCGCCAGTGCAGCAGCGGCGCATCGAGCTGGCCGACGGCGACTTCATCGAGTTGTCGAGTGGCCCGCGCCGTGGCCCCCGGGTGCTGATCATCCACGGCCTCGAGGGCGATCTGCGCTCCCACTATGCCGGGTCGCTGTTCGCGCGGCTGGCCGTCGCCGGCTTCACCCCAGTCTTCATGCACCTGCGCGGGACCGGCAGCGAACCCAATCGGCTCGACCGCTCCTATCATTCCGGGGCAACCGAAGACCTGATGGCGGTACTCACCGCGCTGGCGGCCGATGCCGAGGGCCTGCCCGCCGCCGCGGTGGGGTTCTCCCTGGGGGGCAATCTGCTGCTCAAGTACCTGGGCGAGCGCGTCGATCCACAGATTCCCCAGGCCATCGCCATCTCGGTGCCGTTCGTCTTGCGCGATGCGATGCTGCGGCTGAACCTGGGCCTCTCGCGCATCTATCGCCGGCATCTGCTCGGCCGGCTCAAGGCCGGCTATCGGCGCAAGTTCCACACGCGGGCGGCCCCGCTCGCGGTGGACCTGGACGCGATTGGCGACTTCAATGACTTCGACGATCGCATCACCGCCCCGCTGCATGGCTTCGCCGGCGCCTACGACTATTATCGCCGCTGCGCCTGCCGCCAGTTCCTGCCTACCATCCACACCCCGACCCTGATCATCCAGGCGCGCGATGATCCCTTCCTGTTTCCCCAGAGTCTGCCCTGCGCGCATGAACTCGGCCCCGGGATCACGCTGGAACTGGCCACGCACGGCGGGCATGTCGGCTTTATCGCCGGCCACCGGCCCTGGCGTCCGCTCTATTGGTTAGAGGAGCGGGTGCTGGCGCACCTGCAGGCGGTGATCCCGGGGAATTGAGCGCGAGGTGGTTGGTCGCTCTGCAGACCACCGCGCAGTCCAGGACACCTGCGCCCGGCCGCACCATGACCGCTGGCAGCATCCTGACGCCAGGTCATCCGACGCTGGCTGGGGGTGCAGCAGATCCGCCTCACCACATCAGATCATCCGGCACCTGGTACTCGGCATAGTCGTCGTTGCCGCGGTCGTCCTCGCCGGGGCGGTTCCGGACCACCACCAGCGCGGGGTCGTGCTCGGCGCAACGCTCGGCGACGGCGGCTGGAACCAGGGCGTAGAAGCCGTCGTGACGGACGATGGCCAGGGTGCCGTCGACTACCCCCCGCTGCTGCTCGGCGTTCACATAGAGCCGCTTCAGGGCGCTGCCGTCGGTGAAGTTGTAGGCGATGTCGGCGCGCTCGCGGGGTAGGCGGCTGTCGCGGACCAGTTGCCAAAGGGCCACGACCTCGGCCTTGCGGCGCGCCTCCTCGTCGCGCTGACGGTTGAGTTCGCGGTCGCGGCGCTGCTTCTCGGCCGCCGCCTGAGCCGCTATGCGCCGCCCCGCTTCGGCAGCCGGCGGAGCACCCTTACGGCGCTGTTTGTGCTTGCCGGCCTTGGTCTCTTTGAGCCGCTGCTCGCTGACCAGCCCGGCCTTCAGCAATTGCTCCTGAAGGGAATTTGCCATGCCTCTGCGTGCCTCCGCTTGCGGCCGAATGAGATGACTCGGTGGATTGTAGCGCCCCGGCGCCGGCCGATCTCCCTGTCCGTGGTTGCGGCGCCTGTCCCCGGTCCGGCAACAGCGGTTAGAATCAGGGGAATTTGCGTTGGCGGGTGCGGCTGCCGTGACCGCTCCCGGCCCCTGCCGCGCCGCCTGCCGCTCCCTGTTCCTGCCCTGGAGGCCCCGATGAGTCGAACCCGCGTCCGCCGTGCCGTCAGCGGCCTTGCGCGCCTGTCCCTGCTGGCGTTGTTGCCGTCCATCGCCCTGGCCCAAGGGATCGGTTACGTGGACATGGAGCGGGTGCTGCAGGAGAGCGCGATGGGCCAGGCCGCCCAACAGCGCTTGGAACAGCGCTTCAGCGAGCGACAGCAGCCGTTTGCCGAGGAGGAGCTGGCTATCCGCCGGATGCAGGCGCAACTGGATCGCGATAAGCCCTTGATGAGCACTGCCCAAGTGGAAAAGACCGAGCGTGAGATCAAGGACCGCATCGAGCGCCTGGAGCAGGACTTCGAGGCGGTCCAGCGCGAGGTGATGCAGGCGCAGCAGGAGGAGGGCCGCAAGCTGATCGAGCCAGCGCGCCAGGCAGTCATCGCGGTCGCCAAGCAGAAGAAGCTCGCGCTGGTCTTCGAGGCCGGTCAGATCAACGCGATCTACGTGGACGAGGCGGCGGAGATCACCGACGCGGTGATCGCGGCGATGAACGCGCGTGGCCGCTGAGGGCGGGCGCGTACCGGTCTCGGCGGCACCGATCAGCGACCGCAGCCGGCCATCGGCGCGCGGCACGGCGGTCACTGGCGGGCATCCGCTGACCGGCAGGGAGTCCTGACCACTGGCAGGGTTTTGGCGCCGTTTTGCTAACCCAGGTCAGGGTTTGGCGCGGCAGTGTCGGTTCGCCACTGTGACCGCTAGGCTACAATCAGGGCGCGGGCGTCGATGCCTTCGGCCCCGTGGTGGCAACAGGCTGATGCCTGTCGCGGCCCCTCATCGCCCAACCGGCGCCGGTCTGGTGCCGTTGCCTCGGAGGATCGCAGAACGATGCTTGGCGAAACCCATGACTTGGTCCACGAATTCCCCGATCTCGCGAGCAGGATCGACGTAATGCGCGCGCAAGACCCACTTTTCGCGACGCTGATGGATGACTACGACGCCCTCGACGCCAAGGTCCGGCAGCTCGAAGAACTCGGGATTCCCGTTGCCGATGAGACGATCGAAGACCTCAAGAAGGAACGCCTGCTGCTGAAGGATCGACTCTACGAACTACTGCGCGCATGAGCCTCAGTCATCCGCGCCCCACCGGGGCCTGAACGCCAGCGCGCGGCTGCTGGCAATACGCGGGTACCCGCCGCGCGTCCAGGATGATACCCCGGGTCGCCCCGGGTCTGCCCCTCACCTCAGGGCGAGTTGTTGCCGCCGAGCGCAGCAGCGACCGCCCTGCAGCGCTGTAGCGCTGCCGTCCGCTCCAGCGCCGGCTCTTGCGCTCGCCCGGCCCGCCAGCCGCCGCGGGCGGATTGCCGCCGGCGGCCGCCATCGTCGCCACCGGAACCTGACGCCTGGCGCCGGTCCAACCTGCCATCTCGCGTTCGCAGGACCTTTGCATGTCGCCCCAACAGGATGCCGCCGGCCCCCAGGACCGGCCGCGTAGTACCAACGTCCGCCCGCTGCTGCGCCTGCTGCGTTTTACCTGGCCCTATGCCGGCCAACTGTTGCTGGCTCTGCTTGCCCTAGTGCTGGCTGCTGGGGGGCTGCTCGCCTTCGGGCAGGTGATTCAGGCCGTGGTGGACGATGGCCTAAGCAGCGGTTCGCCTGCGATGCTGGATGAGGAGCTGCTGATCTTCCTGGCAGTGGTCGCCGGTCTGTCCCTCGCCATCATGCTGCGCAGCTATCTGCTCAACTGGATCGGCGAGCGGGTGGTGGCTGACGTCCGCAAGGCGGTCTTCGCCCGCGTGTTGGCGCTCGATGCCGGCTTTTTCGAGACCAGCCGCACCGGCGAGATCATCGCCCGGCTGACCAGCGACACCGCCCTGCTGCAGGTGGTGGTGGGCTCGACCCTGGCCATGGCCCTGCGCAGCGGGCTGCTGCTGATCGGGGGGGTGGTGATGCTGGCGATCAGCAGCCCCCGCCTGACTGGCCTGGTGCTGGCCGGGGTGCCGCTGGTGATCCTACCCAGTTGGCTGATCGGCTATCGGGTGCGGCGGCTGTCGCGCCAGAGCCAGGACCGCCTGGGGGATGTCGGCGCCTACATCGACGAGGCCCTGCATGGCATCCGCACCGTGCAGTCCTTCTGTCACGAGGCGGTGGACCGCGCCCGCTACGATGACCGGGTCGAGGCCGCCTTCGTCGCTGCCCGTCGCCGCTCCCTCTACAGCGCCCTGCTCAGCGGCCTGGTCACGTTGCTGACCTTCGCCGCCATCGGCGGGGTGCTCTGGTTCGGCGGCAACGAGGTCCTGCGTGGCAATCTCAGCGGCGGCGAACTCTCGGCTTTCCTGTTCTATGCCATCCTCGTGGCCGGCGCAGTCGGATCGCTGAGCGACATCGCCGGGCAATTGCTACGCGGTGCCGGCGCCAGCGAGCGGCTGATGGAACTGCTGGAGACTGTCCCTGCCATCGCCGCGCCGGCCCGACCCAAGACCCTGCCGCAACCGGTCACCGGTTGGGTGCAGGCGCGCGGTCTGGTCTTCCGTTATCCGGCGCGGCCAGAGACACCGGCCCTGGCCGGGATTGATCTGAACATGACCCCGGGCCAGCGGGTGGCCCTGGTGGGGCCATCCGGGGCTGGCAAGTCCACCCTGTTCCATCTGCTGTTGCGCTTCTACGATCCCGCGCAGGGCAGCCTGCGTCTGGACGGCGTCGAACTGCGCGACCTCGACCCGGCCGAACTGCGCCGGCACATCGCTATCGTGCCGCAGGACCCGGTGATCTTCGGGGCCGACGCCTGGGAGAATATCCGCTACGGGATGCTCGCGGCCGACGACGCCGCGGTACGCGCCGCTGCCCGCGCTGCGCACGCCGACGCCTTCCTGCAACGCCTGCCGCAGGGTTACGACACCTTTCTCGGCGAGCGCGGCGTGCGTCTCTCGGGCGGCGAGCGCCAGCGCATCGCGATTGCCCGTGCCATCCTGCGCGACCCCGCCCTGTTGCTGCTCGACGAGGCCACCAGCGCCCTCGACGCCGAGAGCGAGCGACTGGTGCAGGACGCCCTGGAGCGGCTGATGCAGGGGCGTACCAGCATCGTCATCGCCCATCGTCTAGCCACCGTGCGCGGTGCCGATCGCATCCTGGTGCTGGACCAGGGCCGCATCGTCGCCGCTGGCCGCCATGAGGAGCTGCTCGCTGCCGGCGGACTGTACGCGCGCCTGGCGGCGTTGCAATTCTCCGCTGATCAGGCGCAGGGACCGGGCTGGGAACGGCCGGCTGAACTGCGGCCAGCCGCGGCTTGGTAGTCGCATCAGCCAGTGCCGCGGCGAAGCCACCGCGAGTCAGGACCCATGGTGCCGCACATCGCGCCGAGGGTCGGGCGGAAGCGGTTGCCGCGGTTGCTTCAGGACGCGGCGGCCGGATGCCCGTGCCCATGGTCGGCCCCCGGTCCGTGCCCCTGGCCATCGGAACGCCCATCGCCATGCACATGACCGCCGGCATAGGCACCGGACTCCGGCTCGAACGGGGCCATCACCACCGTCACCATGAGTCCCAAACCCCGAACCATGGCGTCCAGCACGTGGTCGTGCAGCCAGGACAGTCGCCCCGGGGAGATCTGAACCGCGACGTGGCGATTGCCCAGGTGCCAGCAGGCGCGTGCCAGCTGCAGAGGGTCCTCGGTGCGGGCAGTGGACAGGCATTCCGAGGCTGCCTGGATCTGGACCAGCAGCGCCCCATCTTCGCTGGCAAGCAGATCACCGTCGCGCAGGCACTGACCACGGGGCAGCAGGATGCCCACCAGCCGCCCATCGGTGAGCGGCGCGCGCAGCCGCGAGCGCTGGCGCTGTTCCCAGGTCAGGGCCAGCCGGGCCGTGGCTGGCCCAATGGCGGCAGCGCGGCGGGCTAGCAGTGGTAGGGTCGGCGGGGAGGGGTTGCTCAGGTGCATCGACCAACGGGTTCCGTGTGGGGGGAGGTGTCCCATGCTAACGCCCGGCATCGTTGGCAGGTCAAATATCTCATTCTCAGGTCGTGTGGGGGGAGGTGTCCCATGCTAACGCCCGGCACGACCCATGGGGAATGCGGCTGGTGGTGCATGCGCGTTGCCGCCGGGGTGGGGCTCAACGGCCATCGGACGCGGCCGTCCTGGCGGTATCCGCGGGGGGCGCGAGTCATCCCTGGTGCGATCGCTGGTCAGCACGAGCAGGGCAGGAATCCAGCGACCACGGCATCGGAACCCGTCCCGATCTGCGGCTAGCCTAGCCGCTCGATCAGCGTATCTCGTGCTGGCCAGCATGGGAGAATCTCGGCCTATGAAGCGATCCCTGGTCCCGGCTTTCCAACCACGGCGTCCGGCTTGGCGGCCCTGGCTGCTGGTCGCGCTGGTCCTGCTGGTGGTTGGCGCCCTGCTGGCCACCGCTAGTTTTGCCTGGTTCGCCCGACGCGCTGAACCTCTGTATGCCGGGACCCTGGTGCTGCCGGGTCTGGCGGCCCCGGTGCGGGTCGCGTACGGACCGCATGCGGTCCCGAGCATCCAGGCCGCCTCGGTGGATGACCTGCTGTTCGCTCAAGGATACCTGGTCGCCGCCGAGCGGCTGTGGCAGATGGACCTGCTGCGGCGGCTGGCGGGAGGGCGGCTGGCGGAGGTATTTGGCCCCGCTGCTCTGGGGACGGACCGCTATTTCCGCACCATCGGACTCCCGCGGGCGGCGGCGGCCGCGCTCGCGGCGCTGGAGCCCGAATACCGGCGCCTGCTAGAGCGCTATGCTGACGGGGTCAATGCCTATCGGGCCCAGGCCACCCGGCGCCTGCCACTCGAATACGTGCTGAGCGGGGTACGGCCGGCCCCCTGGCGCGCGGCCGACAGTCTGGTGATCGGCGAATACATGGCCTGGATCAACGCCATGAACCTGCGCGAGGAACTGGTCTTTCTGCGCCTGGCGAACCGGCTTGGCACGCCAGCGGCGCTGGAGCTGTTCCCGACCGATCAGGGCCTGCCGGCGCCCGCGGACGCCCGCGACTTGCCGGACTATCGTAACCTGCTGGGGAGCGCCCCGGCGGCCCCGGCCGCGGCGCTGATGTCGCCCGCCGCGGCGAGCAATGCCTGGGCGGTGACCGGGGAGCGCACCGCCGATGGCGGCGCCCTGTTGGCCAATGATCCGCATCTGCTGCCGGCGATGCCGATGGTCTGGTACGAGCTGGAACTGCAGGCGCCCGGTCTGCATGTGGCCGGGGTCGCCCTGGCCGGGGTGCCGCTGGTGCTGATCGGCCACAACGCCGACCTTGCCTGGGGCATCACCGCCAGCGCCGCCGATGTCCAAGACCTATTCTTGGAGCGGGCCACGCCCGACGGGCGTGGGGTGCAGCGTCCCAGCGGCGCGGTGGCGCCGATCGACGAGCGCGAGGAACGGATCGCGGTGGCCGGGGGCGAGCCGGAGCGGCTGGTGATTCGCAGCACCAGCCATGGTGTCCTGGTCGACGAGTTACTGGCAGCCCCCGAGACCAACCCGGAAGGCCTGCCAGCGCTGGCGCTGCCGCCCGGGCTGCATGTTGCGCTACGTACCGTACTCGACGCGCCGGAGCGCGCCATCGTCGCCTTCTGGCGCCTGAATACCGCGACCGATATCGCCGCGGCGCGCGCGGCCACCGCCGACCTGCTGCATGCCCCGCTGAACCTGCTCATCGTCGATCGCGAGGGCCATATCGCTTGGCAGATGAGCGGCCGCTACCCGGTGCGGGGACGCGGCAGCGGCGCCTTTCCGGCGCCCGCCTGGGAGGCCGGCTATGGCTGGCATGGATTGACGCCGGCGGCTAGCAACCCGGGGCAGGTCGATCCGTCGTCGCAGCGGCTGATTAGCGCCAATCAGCGCATGCTCCCGCCTGCAGCAGCGGCGCGCCTCGGACATGGCTGGCTGCCGCCGTTTCGCGCCCAGCGCATCACCGAACTCCTAGATGCCGCCGCCACGGGTCCACTGCTGACCGCCGACGACCTGCAGCGAATGCAGCGCGATCGCAACAGCCCGCAGGCGCGGCTGTATTTGGACTCGCTGCGCCGGCACCTGCCGGAGATCGCCCGCAGCGACCCCGCAGCGGCGCGCATTGCCGCCGAGTTCCTGTTGGATTGGGACGGCGACTGTGCCGACCACAGTCGCCCGGCGGCCTTCTTCGCCCTGTTGCGACCGGCCCTCTATCAGGCCTTGTACGGGGAGGCGCTGGGGCCGGAGCTGTGGCTGCTAATGTCGCTGGCGCCCCTCAGCTACGGGCCGCTGGAGGAGGCATTAGCCAGCGATGTCTCGTCGTTCTGGCCAGGGCGGCCAGACGGTGCCGGGGGGCCGGCCGCGGTCTGGGCGCGGGCGCTGCACGCGACGGCGGCGGCCTTCGCGGACCGGCTACCGCACCGCCGTGATCAGCGGCTGGACCGGCTAAGGCGCCTGACCTTCCGTCATGCCTTCGACGGTCAGCCCCTGCTGGGGCCGCTCTTCAACGTCGGGCCGATCGGCCGCGGCGGTGATAGCGGGACCATCGATGTAGCCAACGCCTCGCCGAATTGGCCGCGGGAGGTCGGCAGCATCCCCGCGGTTCGGGTGGTGTTCGTGCCGGGCGACTGGGGTGCCACGCGCGGCAGCCTGCCGCTGGGGCAATCCGGTCATCGGTTCTCGCCCTATCGCCGCGACCAACTCGACGACTGGCTGGCCGGCGTCAGCCATGCTTGGCCCTGGAACGGGCCGGCGGGAGATCTGATCGGGACGCTGCGGTTACTGCCAGCGCCGGCCGCGGCAGATTAGCTGGCGGGTCGGCCGAGACCCACCAGCGGTCCTGGCGGCAGGCTGGTCGGACGGGGGATTGGGCCGTTGAGACGGGCCGGCGGCGCCCGCTCAGTCGATCGCCACCAACTCCAGATCGAACACCAAGTCGTAACCGGCTAGCGGATGATTGCCGTCGATGGTGACGGTTTCGGTGTCGAAGGCGGCCACGGTGAAGGACAGCGCCTGGCCCTCTGGCCCCTGGGCGTGCAGGCGCATGCCGGTAACCAGTTCGATGTCGTCGGGGATCGCCTGGCGCGGCACCGACTGGATCATCGCCTCGTTGCGCTCGCCATAGGCCTGATCGCAGGGGATGCTGATCACCTTGCTCTCGCCTAGGACCATGCCAAGCACCGCGCTCTCGAAGCCGGAAATCATGCGCCCCTCGCCAAGGGTGAACTCCAGCGGTTCATGGCCGCGGGACGAATCGAATTGGGTGCCATCCGGAAGGGTGCCGGTGTAATGGATCTTAACGGTGTCGCCGGTCTTGGCGGTGTTCATAAGGGTCTCCTGGGAGTCGGATGGACGGCCGTGCCGCGCTGGGCAGATGTATGCCAGGGGGAGGCGCCAGGCCGGTCCTGGTCGGAGCATGGCCGGGGTCTGTGGCCTCGGGATAAGCGGGGGGCTGCCGAGGGCGGCCGGGGCGGGGATGGCGGGGTGCGGCGCGGGCTTGCCATGACCTCACCATAGGCCAGGGCCGGCACCGACGCAAACCTGCCGCCGGCGCTGATATGATCGGTCAGAGGGCCGGCAGCAGTGCCAGCGGCGACCCGCGCCAAGCCCGGCCTGTTCGTCATAACTATCTGCAGCAGCTACAATTAGCAGCCCCTATTGGCCGCGCAGGATGCGCTCCATGGCGCGCCGCACGCGGTTGCTCGGCACAGCAAAGCCGATCCCGACATTACCGCCGGTCGGTCCGATGAGCGCCGTGTTGATGCCCACTACCTCCCCGGCCAGGTTGATTAGCGGGCCGCCGGAATTGCCGGGGTTGATGGAGGCATCGGTCTGGATCAGCGCCCCGAGGGCGTTGCCGGCAATGCCCCCGCGCCCCACCGCGCTGACGATGCCGGAGGTGACGGTCTGCCCGAGGCCGAAGGGGTTGCCGATGGCGATCACGAAATCGCCCACCTCCAGCGCCTCGGAGTCGCCGAAGCGCAGCGCCGGTGCCTGTACTGGCGGGATGCGCAACACGGCAATGTCGGTGCCGGGATCGCGACCGATCAGGCGCGCGGTGAAGCTACGCCGGTCCTTGAGGGTCACGGTAATCTCGCGGGCGTCCTCGGTGACATGGGCATTAGTGAGGACAAAGCCGCGTCCCCCATCGATGATCAGCCCGGAGCCGATCGACTGGCGCTGCTGAGTCTCGTCAGGGTCCGGCAGCTCGAGATCGAACTTCTCCAGAAAGCGGCGAAAGTCTGGATCGCTCAGGAATGGGTGCTCGCCGAGTGCCACTTCCGAGACCACCGACACATTGACCACGGCCGGGGTGACCTCGCGCAGTAGCGGGGCCAGTGACGGATAGCCGCGACCGGCTTTGCGATAGGGAAAGTCGGGTCCCGGCAGGCGCTGGCCCGGGACCATGATCCCGGTGCCATCGCTCGGTCCCGGGGCAAGCGGCGCGCAGCCAACGGCGAACAGCGCCATGGCCAGCAGCAGGCCGGGTAGCAGCGGCGGGCACCGCTCCCGGCGCGGCCCTTGCGCCAGTCGTGTTGGAACCCCTCGCCATGGTGATCGCTGGGGTACCGGCATGGCGGCGACTCGACGCCGCCGCGCCCAGGCCGCGTGGACCGGACGCGGGGCGCTCAATAGCGCCCCAAGCTGGGGCTGTGGGCCAGGGCGCTGGCCACCCGCTGCCGCAGCCCGCCGTCCACCGCCTGATTGATCAGCAGCGCGAAGGGGACCCAATCGTTGCCGCGACGGACGTAGCCGGCGTAGGTGCTGACCCCGGTCAGGGTGCCGGTCTTGGCACGCACCGCTGGATCGCCGGCTTGCTCGGCCAGCAGTCCACGATAGGGGGCGAAGGCCTCCAGCAGCTCAATCAACTGCCGCGCACTCAGGCGATTACCACGCGAGAGCCCGGCACCATCCTCGATGCGGAAGTTTTGCCAGCCAAAGCGCCGCCGCGCCCAGTCTTCGGTCCAGCGCTGGGCGGCGGCGAGGCTGCTCTGCCCGTTGTGCTCGCCAAACATCAGAAACAGGCTGTTGGCGACGAAGTTGGTGGAATACTTCAGCATGTCGCCAAGGATTGGCTCCAGGGTGCGGCTGTTACGATGGGTATAGATCAGCTCCGCACCGGCCGGGATGCGGCCGATCTGGACCTCGCCGCTGCCGACCGCGATGCTGGCCGCCTGCAGCTTGTCACCGAGCAGTTCGCCGAAATGGCGCAGGGCGTTGTCGCGGTGTTGCAGATGCACCCGATGGTTACCCTGTGCCAGGCCCTGGCCGATGCGTCTGGCGGTGGCGGTGAGCGGGGTCTGCGCCTCGGCGCTGCGCACGGCACCACCGGCGACCGCCAGGTTCACGGTGTTGAAGTTGGCAGCCAGCGCGGTGACCGGGGCGTTATAGGGATTGCCGCCGGCCGAGCGGCCGCTGATGCCGTCGACGGGTGGGAACAGGCTGTCGTCGAGGCCGATCCCGGTTACCGTGCGCAGACCGGCCTGTCGCAGGGCGCTGGCGATCGCGGTGAGTTCTTCCGAAACCAGGTAGGGATCGCCGCCGCCGCGCACCCACAGCCGGCCGTCGGCGGCGCGATAGAAGCGGGTGGCGAAGCGATGATCGAGTCCCCAGCGGTCGATCGCCGCCAGCGCAGTGACGAGCTTCATGGTCGAGGCCGGGATCATCGGCTGATCGGCCTGGCGGGCGATGAGTGTCCGGCCGCGCGCCTGCACCTGCAGGCTTGCATTGGCTAGCGCCAGAGCGCTGGCGATCGGATCGGCCTGGGCGTGCGCTGCACCCGGCGACAGGGGCAGCCCGAGCAGCAGCAGGCAGCCCAGCAACAGCGACAACAGGTGGGTAGGGCAGACAGCGCGCATCGGCGGAGCCTATCGGGGTCAGGGCCAGGGACAGGCGGCAGCATAGCATGGTCCTGTCTGCCAGCGATCGGGCGTCCGGCTGCGCCCTAGCGGTTAGCAGCGGGGTTGGCAGTCAGACAGGCGGCAAAGAAGGGATTGTCCAGTGCCTCCAGGCATTGGCGGCCAGTCAGGCTGGCTACTGCCGGGTCATCATTCTCGAGCCGCTCCTCGGTCTCCAGCGCCAATAGCTGGCGGGCGGCGTCGCAGGCAGCGCTGGTGGCACAGGCGTCGGCCTCACCGCAGGCCTGCGCGACCAGCGCCCGGCAGCGGCTGTCGCCGGTGACCGCCGTCAGGCTCGGACAGGCGGTGAAGTCCGGCTCGGCGAGGGCAGCGCGGCAGCGCCCGCTGGTATCGGTCTGCGGATGGCTGCCGGCGGTCAGCGGCAGATCGCGCTGCTCGCGGCCCTCCGCGGCCAGCAGGGTGCGGGCGCGCAAACAGGCAGCACCATGGTTGCAGGCGTTATCGAAGCCGCAGGTCTTTCGTACCAGTTGCTGACAGTAACGATCGATGTAGGTCGCCGCTGGCACCGGCCCGCCCCGCCAGGTATCGAGCATCGCCGCGGTGGGCACCGCGATGCCGTCACGAATGGTCACGGTGGAGCCGTCCTCGAGCCGGTGTACCCCGTCCCAGAGCGGCCGCTCGCGTCCGTCCTGTTCGATCAGGGCGCGCCGGCTGCCCGGGTCCACCGTCAGCGTCCCGCCTCGTTGCAATGCCCCCTGCCAGGACTCGGCGAGCGCCGACGGCAGCAGGGCCAGCAGAAGCAGCCCAGCGATGATCGCACCGCACATCGCAAATTGCAGCGCAGCCGGGATCGGTTTCCCGCTCGCTGTGGGGCGAAGCGCCGGGCGACGCCGGCGCGGACCGGGCAGTGCTCGAGTCAACCGGGCGGGCAACAGGTTGTAGGTGTGTAGGTACGGCATGACGACCACCAGATCGCTCAATCATCCATCACCAAGCATAGTCCAGCAGTTGTCAACTGGATGGCGGGGCCGCGACAGGCGTGTGCTGGCGCGGGCTGTTACCATCGCGGACACGCTATTGTTGCGCCCCGGAGGACGTGTTCTGCAACGCCGCACAGACCGGCCCGCGATTGCCGGGGGTCTCCTGTTGTCGCCCTGTCGCTCGATCGCCGACGCACGGCCGACGCCTGGCAGCGCCCGTCCGCTCGCCGATCGCCGCTACGGTCCTCCCCCGTCTATTTGATCGGCCATCGAGGAGATCGCACCGATGTCGCCCCGACTTGTCCGGACCCTGCTGGCTGCCCTGCTCCTACCCGGCCTCTGGGGCGGCGCCGGCTGTGCTGGTGGTCCCCGCGCCCTGATGCCAACGCCGACCATCTTTCAGGAGGTCGAGGCGGCGGCGGCAATCTTCGCTGCCGTGCCGCCCGCCCGCCGGGAGCCGGCGCAGGACCTGCTGTTCATCACCAACCGCGCCCCGGCAACCGACGGTCCGCTGCCCTACGGCGAGCGTCGCTCCATGTCGCTTGCCTTCGGCTCGGCGCAGGTTCTCATGCGCCCGGGCCTGACCTGGGAGGCGCTGACCCAACTGAGCCAGAGCGGGGAGCGTTCGCCGCGGGTGTCGCTGGAACTCGGGCCGGTGCGTGAGGTGGGGCGGTTTCCGGAGGAACCCTATCGACTGAACATGACCCCGGCCGGCGTGGTGCGCGATGCGGCGATGCTCGCCGCGCATCGCCAGGCCCGTGACGACCTGCGGACCGAGGTGCGCCGCCGCCTGCAGGCCGCCCCCAGCGGCAAGGTCATCTTGTATGTGCATGGCTTCAACGAGACCCTTGCCAGCGCCGCCTACACCGCTGCGGAACTCTGCCATTTCTTCGGCCGCACCCATCTGTGCGCGTTTTTCACCTGGCCGGCCTCGTCGACCGGCAACCTGCTGACCTCGTTCACCCAGACCACCGAGTCGGCCCAGTTCTCGGTCGGCCACCTGCGGCAAACCATCCGCGCCCTGGCCCAGATCCCGGAGGTCGAGGGCATCCATCTGCTCGCCCACAGCCGCGGCGCGGCCCTGCTGCTGAGCGCCCTGCGCGAATTGCACATCGAGGCCATCGCTGCCGGCCAGGCGCCGGCCGAGGCGTTCAAGATCGAACAGGTCGTACTGATGTCGGCGGACATCGACGCCGAGGTGGCCAGCCAGCAGATCCTGATCTTCGGCTCGGACCCAGACATGCTCACGCGCTGGGATCGACCGGTCCTGCCGGAGCTGTTCCGCGGGCGCCTGACCGTCTACACCTCGCCACAGGACCGGGCGCTGCTGGTCTCGCGCACCCTGTTTCGCAGCGGCAATCGGATCGGCCAGTTGACTCCGGAACAGATCCGTCCGAGTTTCATCGATCTGTTCGATCGCTTCGGCCGTATGGACCTGGTGGTCTACGAGGGCCGGCGCACCGACTTCTTTGGTCATTCCTCGTTCACCAGCAATCCGCGGGTCAGCGCCGACCTGGTGGAACTGATCCGCAACGGCAGTGCCCCGGATGATCCGGCCCGCAATCTGATATCGACCGGCCCGATCAGTTGGGGCTTCCCGCAAGAGGTGCGGTAGCGGCAGTGAGCCGCCCGGTCGGCCCCGGCGCCGATTACAAGCATTTGCCATTTCAATCATAAGTATTTGCCAAGGGGCCGGGGTCTGGGTTAGCTTGAGCAACCGCGCCGGGCCGGCGGTCCCCGGCGACTGACCTTCCCCTCCCGTTTCAGGAACGATCATGTCCCAGAAGCCCGACATCGACCCCCTCGAGACCCAGGAGTGGCTCGATTCCCTGGACGCCGTGCTGGAGAACGAGGGCGTCGAGCGCGCTCACTATCTGCTCGAGCGTCTGATCGACAAGGCGCGCCGCTCTGGGGCCTATTTGCCCTACAGCGCGAAAACCGCCTATGTCAATACCATCCCGGTCCAGCAGCAGGCGCGCTTTCCCGGCGACCGGGCGATGGAGCGGCGCATCCGCTCATTCATCCGCTGGAATGCGACAGCGATGGTGGTACAGGCGAACCGGCTGTCGTCGGAACTGGGTGGCCACATTTCCACCTTCGCCTCCAGCGCGACCCTCTACGATATCGGCTTCAATCACTTCTTCCGTGCCGGCAACCCCGATTTCGGCGGCGATCTGATCTTCATCCAGGGCCATTCCGCCCCCGGCATCTATGCCCGTGCCTTCCTCGAAGGCCGCATCAGCGAGGAACAGCTCTACGGCTTCCGCCAGGAGGTCGACGGCAAGGGGCTGTCCTCCTATCCCCATCCCTGGCTGATGCCGGACTTCTGGCAGTTCCCGACCGTGTCGATGGGGCTCGGGCCGATCATGGCGATCTATCAGGCCCGGTTCATGCGCTACCTCAACGACCGCGGCATCGTCAACACCGAGGATCGCAAGGTCTGGGCCTTCCTCGGTGACGGCGAGATGGACGAACCGGAGTCGCTCGGGGCGATCTCGCTGGCCGCCCGCGAGCGCCTGGACAACCTGGTCTTTATCGTCAACTGTAACCTGCAACGCCTCGACGGTCCGGTCCGCGGCAACGGCAAGATCATCCAGGAACTGGAGGCGGTCTTCCGCGGAGCCGGCTGGAACGTGATCAAGGTGATCTGGGGCAGCTACTGGGACCCATTGCTGGCGCGTGATACCAAGGGCCTGCTGCTCAAGCGCATGGAGGAATGCGTGGACGGCGACTATCAGGCCTACAAGGCCAAGGGTGGCGCCTATACCCGCGAGCACTTCTTCGGCAAGTATCCGGAACTCGCCGAGCTGGTCGCCACCCTCACCGACGAGGACATCTGGCGCCTGAACCGCGGCGGTCATGATCCGCTCAAGGTCTATGCTGCGTATGCCGCGGCGATGCAGCACCGCGGCCAGCCGACGGTGATCCTGGCCAAGACGGTCAAGGGCTATGGAATGGGCATTGCCGGCGAGGGGATGAATATCACCCATTCGCAGAAGAAGATGGGGGAGGCGGCGTTGAAGGCCTTCCGGGACCGCTTCAATATCCCGATCTCCGATGATCAAATCGGCGCCACCCCGTTCTATAAGCCACCGCCGGACAGTCCGGAGATGAAATACCTGCACGAGTGCCGCGACCGCCTCGGCGGACCGCTACCGGCGCGCCGCGAACTGGCCCCGGCGCTGCCAGTGCCGGACCTAGCTGCCTTCAAGCCCCTATTGGAGGAGAGCGGCGAGCGCGAACTCTCGACCACCATGGCCTTGGTGCGGCTGCTCGGCATCCTGGTGCGCGACAAGGCCATCGGCCGGCTGATCGTGCCGATCGTGCCGGACGAGTCGCGAACCTTCGGCATGGAAGGGATGTTCCGCCAACTCGGCATCTATTCCTCGGTAGGGCAGCTCTACGAACCGGTCGACGCCGATCAGGTGATGTATTACCGCGAGGAGAAGAACGGCCAGATCCTGCAGGAAGGGATCAACGAGGCCGGGGCGATGTCCTCGTGGATCGCAGCGGCCACCGCCTATGCCAATCATGGCCAGGCGATGATCCCGTTCTACATCTACTATTCCATGTTCGGCTTCCAGCGCGTCGGCGACCTCGCCTGGGCCGCTGGCGACATGCAGGCGCGCGGCTTTCTGATCGGTGGGACCGCCGGGCGTACCACCCTGGCCGGCGAGGGTCTGCAGCATCAGGACGGCCACAGTCATCTGGTCGCTGCCACCATCCCCAACTGCATCAGCTACGACCCGGCCTACGCCTATGAACTGGCGGTGATCGTGCAGGACGGGCTACGCCGGATGTATGCCGAGCGCGAGCGCTGTTTCTATTACATCACGGTGATGAACGAGAACTACCCGCAACCGGCCATGCCTGAGGGGGTCGAGGACGGCATCCGGCGCGGCATGTATCGCGTGCACGCTGCTGAGCCCGAGGACGCGGTGGCGCGGGTGCAGTTGCTGGGAGCGGGCACCATCCTGCGTGAGGTGCTAGCGGCAAGCGAACTGTTGGCCCGCGATCACGGCATCGCCGCCGAGGTCTGGAGCGTGACCAGCTTCAATGAACTGCGCCGCGACGGCATCGATTGCGAGCGCTGGAACCTGTTGCATCCAGAGGCCTCGCCGCGGTTGCCCTATGTCAGCGCGCAACTGATGGAGACCACCGGACCGTTGATCGCCGCCACCGACTACATGCGCGCCTATGCCGATCAGATCCGGCCCTGGGTGCCGCGCCGCTACAGCGTGCTCGGCACCGACGGTTACGGCCGCAGCGACATGCGCAGCCAGTTGCGACTGTTCTTCGAGGTCAACCGCTGGTACGTCGTGGTGGCTGCACTGAAGGCCCTGGCCGACGACGATCTGCTCCCCCGCGCGGCCGTGACCGCGGCCATCGCCAAGTATCGGATCGATCCGGACAAGCCCAATCCGGTGACCCAATGAGCCGCCGCCGCAGCCGCCCGGCCGATGACGCCGGGACGCGGCCGGCGCGCGCGCATCTGCTTCCGTTCCGGGCACAGGAGACCACCGCGTGGCATCCCTAGAAGACGTCCTGCTCCCCGACATCGGCGACTTCGCCGAGGTCGAAATCATCGAAATCCTGGTGGCCCCCGGCGACCGCATCGAGCCGGAGCAGTCCATCCTGACCCTAGAGAGCGACAAGGCGACGCTGGAGATCCCGGCCCCCCTCGGCGGCACCGTGCAGGAACTAGCGGTGGCGGTGGGTGACAAGGTGGCCAAAGGGGCGTTGCTGATGCGGGTCGCAACAGAAGCCCCAGCAGCAGCCCCCGAAGCAGCCTCAGATGCGGCATCGCCGTCACCAACATCTGCGCCGGCGGCGAGCACAGCGCCAGTGGCGGCCGGGTCCGCGGCCAGTCCTCCCGACGCCAGTCCGGACACGAGTCCCGATTCCAGCCCCGCTGCCGGGTCCAGCGCCGAGATCGAGGTCCACCTGCCCGATGTCGGCGACTTCAAGGATATTCCGGTGATCGAGGTGCTGGTCGGGGTGGGCGATCAGGTCGAGCCGGAGCAGTCCATCCTGACGCTGGAGAGCGACAAGGCGACCATGGAGATCCCGTCGCCGGCCGCTGGTACCGTGGCGTCGCTGGCGGTGGCGGTGGGCGACAAGCTCAATCAGGGGGATCTGCTCCTGACCCTGCACGGTAGCGAGCGGGCCACCACCGCGTCGCCCCCTGCCGCCCAGGCGCCTCCGGCCGCTGCCGGCCGCGACGCCGCTGATAGCGGCGCCGGCGACCCCGGCGCCAGTCCGCGCGTCCCCGGCGAAGCGACCCAGCGCAAGGCGCCGGTGTTGCCGCGCCCGGCCGACCTGCAAGCGGTGCGCCCGGGCCAGCGCCCGCATGCCAGCCCGGCGGTACGCCGCTTCGCGCGCGAACTCGGCGTCGACCTCGGCCAGGTCAAGGGCAGCGGCCGCAAGGGCCGCATCCTGCGCGAGGACGTACAGGCCTACGTCAAGCAGACCCTGGCCGCCGGTGCCGCCCCCGCGCCGGCCGGCCTGCCGTTTCAGTTGCCGGCGCCCCCGGAGGTGGACTTCGCCCGCTTCGGTGCGGTCGAGACCCAACCGCTGGCGCGCATCCGCCGCATCAGCGGGGCGCATCTGCACCGCTGCTGGCTATCGGTGCCCCATGTCACCCAGTTCGACGAGGCCGACATCACCGAGTTGGAGGCCTTCCGCAAGGCCCAGGGCGAGCGCGCCCGGCAGGCCGAGGTCAAGCTGACCCTGCTGACCTTCCTGCTCAAGGCGGTGGCCGCGGCACTGGCCCAGATGCCGCAACTGAAGGCCTCACTGGCCGCGGATGGCGAGCATCTCATTCTCAAGCAGTACACCCACATCGGCGTCGCTGTCGATACCCCCAACGGTCTGGTGGTGCCGGTGCTGAGGGACGTGGACCGCAAAGGGCTGTTCGATCTCGCCCGGGAGCTGGCCGAGGTCAGCGCCAAGGCGCGCGCCGGCAAGCTGCTGCCAGGCGACATGCAGGGCGGGGTGTTCACCATCAGCAGCCTGGGCGGCATCGGCGGCACCGCTTTTACCCCGATCGTCAATGCCCCCGAGGTGGCGATCCTCGGGGTCTCCCGGGCCGCCATGCAACCAGTCTGGGACGGCAGCGCCTTTCAACCCCGGCTGCTGCTGCCGCTGTCGCTCTCCTACGACCATCGCGTGGTCGATGGGGCTGAGGGCGCGCGCTTCACCAGCCTGCTGGCCGGGCTGCTCGGCGACATCCGGCGGCTGCTGTTGTGAATTGCTGGGCCGTTTGACGGGTTGCCAACGACCGGTTACACCTACCTGCCCGGATGACCTCCGGCACGGCGTGTCGGCGTCGCAACCGGCCCCGGCATGGCCGCCGGCCACCTGGGACCGCCCCGCGGCCGCCCGGCCGACCCCTGACGCTTGCGCGCGCGATTCGCGCTAGGACCCTATCGAAATGACTGAAGCCCCCACCACTGTTCATGCCGAGGTCGCCGTTCTCGGGGCCGGCCCCGGCGGCTATACCGCGGCCTTTCGCGCCGCCGATCTCGGCAAGCGCGTGGTGCTGATCGAGCGCTATCCGGACCTCGGCGGCGTCTGCCTGAATGTCGGCTGCATCCCGAGCAAGGCGCTGCTGCATACTGCTGCGATCATTGAGGAGGCCAAGACGCTGGGGTCGATGGGCGTGCGCTTCGCGCCCCCCGAGATCGACCTGGACCAGCTGCGCACGGGCAAGGACAAGGTCGTCAAGCGCCTGACCAGCGGGCTCGCCGGCATGGCCAAGCAACGGCAGGTGCAGGTGGTCCAGGGTACTGGCCGCTTCGAGGCCCCGAACCGCCTCAGCGTGGATACCCGTGCCGGCCGGACCACGGTCAGCTTCGACCATTGCATCATCGCGGTGGGTTCACGGCCGATCCAGATCCCCGGCTTCCCGCACGATGACCCGCGCGTGCTCAACTCCACCAGTGCTCTGCAGCTAGCGGACATCCCGGCGCAGATGCTGGTGGTCGGGGGCGGCATCATCGGCCTGGAGATGGCCAGCGTCTACAGCGCCCTCGGCACCGCCATCGATGTCGTCGAGCTGCAGGACCAACTCATGCCCGGGGCCGACCCGGACCTGGTGCGGGCGTTCGAGAAGGTGGTGCGCAAGCGTTACCGGCAGATCATGCTGGAGACCAAGGTGGTCAGCATGGAATCGACCACCGACGGCATCCGTGTGGTGCTGGAGGGCAAGGAGTCCGCCACCGCCACCTATGACCGGGTCCTGGTTGCGATCGGCCGACGACCCAATGGGGGGCGCATCGATGCCGAGGCGGCCGGGGTCAAGGTGGACCCGCATGGCTTCATCCCGGTGGACGCACACATGCGCACCAATGTGCCCAGCATCTTCGCCATCGGCGACGTCGTCGGCGGGCCGATGCTGGCACACAAGGCGACCCACGAGGCCAAGGTCGCGGCCGAGGTCATCGCCGGCGAACCAGCCTTGTTCGATCCGCTGACCATCCCATCGGTGGCCTATACCGACCCGGAGGTCGCCTGGATGGGCCTGACCGAGACGTACGCCAAGGCCCGCGGCATCGCCTACGAGAAGGGGGTTTTCCCCTGGGCGGCCAGCGGCAGGGCGCTCGGCATCCATCGCGACGAGGGGCTGACCAAGCTGCTGTTCGACCCCGAGACCCGGCGCATCCTCGGGGCCGGCATCGTCGGCCCGAATGCCGGCGAACTGATCGGTGAGACGGTGTTGGCCCTGGAGATGGGTGCCGATATGGAAGATCTGTGCCTGACCATCCATCCGCATCCGACCCTGAACGAGACCATCGGCCTGGCCGCCGAGATGGCCCACGGCTCGATCACCGATCTGCTGCCGCCGAAACGGCGCTGAACCACCGCTGCCCCGCTCGCAGTCCAGCCGCGCCCGCCGGCGGAACCGCGCGCCCCGCCTCGCGCCGACCGTTGGTCGGCCGCGGCGGCCCGGTCGGTCTCCCAGCCGGCCGGGTCGCCCCTTTACCCATGCAGTCCGCTGGCGATGCGGTCGGTGTGTGCGTCTAATGCTGCAGTGGCACGGTGGGTCAGAGGTCAGATGGCCTCAGCGTCGTCGCCGGTGGCGCCTGAAGCGGTGCTCGGGCGGCCGCGAAGTCGTCCGGGTTCAGGTATTGGATGACGACGCCACCGCGGGCATCGCGGGCGATGTCCATCCCGCGCGCCGGATACAGCCAGTGCTCGATGCCGCCGGCCTCGGCCAGGCGCTCGGCGGGGGCGCCGAAGCGGCCCTCCAGATCCTCTGGCGGCAGGCGTTTCCAGGGCAGATAGGTAATGGCGCGCACTGGTACCGCGGCGAGGGCGAGTGCGTCATCTGGGTCCAAGCGGACCTTATGGCTGCCGCTACCGAGCTTGCTGATGCGCAATCCGCGCGCGTACATCGCGGCCAGATCGACCTGCGCGACCTTCAGCGGCACGACCCAATCAGCGCGTAGATTGCTCAGCATGACGTCGTTGAAATAGGCCTCGGCGCTGAACGACCCGTCCGGCTGTGCGAACAGGCTGAGCTTGCCATCTTCGCCAAGCGTCTGGCGCAGGTCGGCCAGGGTGCTGGCGCCCAGGGTCAGCCCGAAGACCTGCACCCGCCCTGCCTCATCGTGGGCGACCTCCCAGGGATACTGACGCACCGTTGCGCGCTCGTCGGGCATCAGCGATAGCAGTAGCCAGATGCCGACGAACGCGAACAGGGCCGCGGCCAGCAGGGTGAGGACGATCTTGCGATCCATTCGGGCAGGCAGGTTAGCAGGGCGGGGCCGTCGAGGCGCGTTGGCCCCCTGGTTGAGGAATGTGGTTGGGATGCGGCGGCCAGGTCTGGGCGGGCATCCCGCACCGCTCGTGCGCGGCTCAGAGCTGGTGAAAAAACCGCCGGCCGTCGCGAGGGCGTCCGCAGTAGGGCGGCGGTTTTTTCACCAGCTCTCAGTCTATGAGCAGGGCGGCGACGACGCGCCGGCCCTCGCCGGCGATGATGTTGTAGGTGCGGCAGGCGGCCCCGGTATCCATGACCTCTACGCCGATCCCGCGGTCGAGCAGGGCACCATAGATGGCCGGGTCCGGAAAGTGCTGGCGGTTGCCGGTCCCCAGCAGCACCACCTGCGGGGCTTGCGCCGGCACCAGTTCCAGCAGCGGGGCCAGATGCTCGGCGGTCAGAGCCGTCGGATCGGACGGTCCCCAGTCCGCCAGCAGCAGCTCACAGCCCACCAGCACACCCCTGGTGTACTGGCGTCCGCCGATCTGCACCCGGTCGGATTCATAGGCCTCGATCAGTGGCCCGGCATCGGTATCGAATTCAGCAAAGCGCATTCCGCGACGATAACCCGGCCAGCGGGCCGAGGGCAACCTGGCGTGAGGGCCCCTGATCAGCGGTCTGCCGCCACGCTCCCCGGGGATGTCCGGCGCCCGCGTGGCGGTGCTCCGCGATCCGCGCTCGCTCCATGCTCAGGCCGTCACCGAAGTGGCGCCGTCATAGCGCGCCTCGAGATAGGCGATCGCCTGTTCCTTGGTGCGGAACAACCGGTCCGGTGGCAGCAGTTCGTCCAAGCGGGCGCGCTGCAGCGCCTCCTTGACCTGGGACTTCAGGCTGGAGAAATAGATCGCAACTCCGCTCTCATGGAAGTTCTCGATCACATCGCGCAGCCGTTCCGCGCCGGAGACGTCGATGTAATTGATCCCGCTGGCAATCACCAGCACCGCCGCGGCCTGGGGATTACGTGCCCGGGCATCCAGCAGCGCCGCCTCGAAATGGGCAGCGGTGACAAAATTGAGCGAGCCGTCGAAACGCACGGCCAGGAACCGGCGCCCAAGCGGCACCAGCCGATTGGCACTCACCCCGCCCAGCCGACCATCCGGATGGCGGCCGACCAGGTCGATCCGCGGGCGCATGGTGCGGGCCAGGAACAGCACGATACCGACCCCGGCCCCGAGCAGGATGCCATTGGCCAATTGCGGGGCCATCACCAGGGTGGCAACGAAGGTGAGCCCCCCGACCAGTGCCTCTTGCGGCTGCATGCGCCAGGCACGCTGCACGGCGCCGACATTGATCAGCCCGAATACCGCCATCATCACGATCACCGCGAGTGTCGCCTGCGGCAGGTGATAGAGCAGGGGCGTCAGATAGAGCAGCACCAGCACCACGGCGGCGGCACTAATGAGTGAGAACAGCCCGGTGCGGGCCCCGGTGCGTGCTGCGACCGCGGAGCGGGAGAAAGAGCCGCTGACGGCAAAGGAACTGAAAAAGCTGCCGACGATATTGGCCAGCCCCTGACCGATCAATTCGCGATTGGCGTCCACTCGCGCCCGGGTCTGGGTGGCAATGGCATTGGAGATCGAGGTTACCTCCATAAAGCCGATCAGGGCCATCACCAGGGCCGACGGCAACAGCGGCCACAGGTATTCCAGTTGTACCGGCGGCGAGGCCAGGCCAGGCAGCCCGGCCGGTACCGTGCCGACCACGGCACCGCCGCCCATCATCAGCACCTGCTCCCCGGTGACCTGCTGGATACGCCAGGTCCGCCCATCGCTGGTGAGGTCTGCCGGCACCTCGCCCCGCAGCCAAAAGCGCGGCGCGCCATCGCCGTCGGTGACGGCGGTGAAATGCAGATCGTGCAGGGCCACGCGGCGCTCGTTGTTGGCCTGTCGGCGCTTTTTCAGCTCGCGCTGCAGCACGCGCAGGTCGGCCTCCAGCAATGCGCGCTCGCTGAAATGGCGCTCATCGTGACTGCCGGCCAGGGCCCTCAGCTCGTGGGCGACAGCGCTGGTGCTCTCGCTCAGGTCAGCGACCTCGCGCCCGGTGCGGCGGTACTCGGCGATGAGTTGCAGCGCGCGGGCATCCTGTACCGCGGTGACCGGCACCGTCGCGTTGCGCTCGAAGCCGATCGCCGCGCTGGCCAGTGTGGTCAGTACCACCGCCAGCAGGACCCCGGGGATGCGCGACGAGACGCGTTGGGCAGTGACGATGATCAGATAGGTGGCCAGCGCGAAGAGCAGGGTCGGCAGGTGCGTCTCGCCCAACTGCCGGACCACGGTCCAAAGATCGGCAATGAAGTTGTCCGTGCGCGGAAACGGCACATTGAGGACCTTGCTGAGCTGGGAGAGGCCGATGATCAGGGCGGCAGCATTGGTGAAGCCGATAATCACCGGGCTGGACAGAAAATTGACCAGGATGCCCATGCGCAGCAGGCCGAGCAGCAGCCGCAAGATCCCGACCAGCAGGGCCAGCATCACCGACAGCTGCAGAAACTCGGTGCTGCCGAGCGGGGCGAGCGGCAGCACCGCCGCGGCGGACATCAGCGATAGCATCGCCACCGGGCCGGTGTGCAACTGCGGCAGCGAGCCCCACAGCGAGGCGACGATCACCGGTATGAACGAGGCATAGAGGCCGTAGGCGACTGGCAGCCCGGCCAATTGCGCATAGGCCATACTCTGCGGCACCAGGATCAGGGCCACAGTGATCCCGGCCACCAAGTCCGCCCAGACGGTCGCCGGGGACATCGGGAACCAGCGTAGGAACGGTAGCAGCGTGGTCGGTCGGGGTGCGTGCATGGGGCCTAGCGACGGCTAACTGGTGACGGGCGGTGGCGGCCGCCGCGCCGACCACGCGACCGGGCGCGGATTGGACCCGGGCAAGCGGATTCGGAGTGCATCCGCACCTGATGGATGCCGTTCTTGAAGCCGCGGTGGCGAAGTCTACCGGATGAACACTTCACCCCGCATAGTTGTTGCAAGCCTTATTCATCGATTTTGCTGATGGATTTTCTGGCTGTCGCGTCGTGGACGCCCGCCGGCCAGCACCCGTCGACGGGATCCTTGCCAGGGGCGAGCAGGGTTCGGTTCAAGCCATCGTGACCGGGGGCGCTCCCGACCCCCGTCTCAGGGCTTGTGAACAATCGCCGGCGATAGTGAGGGCGCCCCCGGCGCGTCCCCAGTCCGTCCGGGTGCGCGTCCGGGGCACAGCGGGGGCGCATCCGGGGCGCATCCGGGTGCGTCCGCGGTCGGTCGGCGGTTTTCTCACAGGCTCGCACTCATCCTCGGATGCAGTTGCTCTCGATTCCCTAGGATTTCGCTATAGTGCCGGCCGTCCGCGCGCATGGTCATCGCGGCTCTGGCGTGACTGCGGCAGCCTGATCGGCTGCTCACTGGCTGCCGGCATCGATGATGACAGCATGACCGTGGAGGAACTAAACCAACCGGCCGTTGAGGCGACCGACCCTGCTGGCCGGGGCATGCCCTAGTCTCGCGCCCCCGCACATTATCCCAGCGTTATCCTTGCTCACCGCGCATCCCGGCCACGGGGAGCGCGGTGCCTCGGCCCGCGGGGTCTGGCCATAGATCCAACGCCTGCCCCGGTCCGATTGCTCTGAGCCATTTGCGCAGTCTCTAAGCCACTGATTTAGCCGGGGAGACGAGCACGGGCAATTTTCGTTTACCCCACCGCGCGACGCGCAATCAATGACTTGCGTGCG
>REDK01000102.1 GCA_007693535.1 Chromatiaceae bacterium | reverse complement strand
GGCGTGCGGTGCCGGCAGCGGGCCACGCTGCACTCAGCGCGATCCGCGGGCAGGTTGCGGTTGCGGTTCGCCGCGCAGGCAGGCGACGGCGTCGAGGAGGGGGTTGGTGGCCGGGCCGAGGCGGCGGCGCATCAGGGTGCCGGCGGTGGTTGGATCGGGGAGCAGCGGGCGCAGCAGTCCATACCCAACCCCGGACAGCAGGCGCATTGCGGCCAGTTCATCGGCAGCCGTGGGGCTGGCCGCGAGGCAGGCCCGCACCGCCGGGTCGGCCCGGTCAGGGTCGATGAAGGCGCGGCTGTCGGCCTGCAGAGCGGCGATGGGGAGGTCGGGATCACCGTGGGGGCGCAACTCGGCGAAGTAGGCGCGCAGGACCTCGAACAGGGCGGTGATGATCTCCTGGTTGGGCGGCTTGGCCAGCACTGTCGCCAGGGTGGCGAGGAAGGTCTGACCCGCCGCGCTGGCGCTCTGCAGCAGCAGCCGCGCAGGCGGGTTGTCGGCCGCCTGGAGGAGGGCGCCGAGTGGCTGCTGGCGCTGCTGGAGGTCATCCCGCGCTGGCAGTGGCTGCGGCAGGTCGTGGGGCAGGGCGTGCAGGAAGCCGACCAGGTAGGCGGGCTTGCGGGCAGCCTTCTGCCAGAGTGCCAGGCGTGTCTCGACCGCCAGCAGACCGGGCTGCAGGACCAGGCGGACCGATTCGATGATGCGCTCGGACTCGGTCTCGAACGGCAGGTATTCGACCAGATAGCCAGCCAGGATCGGCCCCATGGTGCTGGCGATGATGTTGGGGTTGCGCAGCATGCGGCGGGCATTCTCGGCGTCTTCCATGGCCCACCAGGCACGTCGGGCGAGGGTCTCGGTGAGGCCGGGGGCCCCAGCAGCGGCGACCACGGCCTCGGGCTCACCGAGCAGCAGGAGCTGTTCCAGGCTCTGATCGCGCATCTGGCCCATGCGCGTCCAGCGGCGCAGATAGACCGGATAGCCGCCGGGCGAGCCGAGGACGTGGCCGGAGATCAGCTCCCGCACCGCGCGCAGATACTGCTCCGGTCGTCCGGTGGGATTGAGCCGCACCTTGGCCTCGCCCTGCTCGGCCAGGGCGTATACGATGAGGCGCGACTCGTCGATGCGAATCGCCTGCGGGCGGTTGGCCAGCAGGACATTGAGGCGAAAGCTGTCTTCGCTGGAGAGTTCCAAGGGTGCGAGCAGAGGTAGGCTGGTCGGTGGCGCCCGGCGCGGGGCCGCTGGTCGATCCGGCGCGGTCGGCGCGGACGGCTCAGGCGTCGGTCGGTGGCCGGTAATTGGAGTCCTTGGGATTGAGGAAGATGAAGTGGTGTTTGCCGGGTTCGATCTCGGCGAAGTCCATCACCGCTGCGTCGAGCAGCGGCACGTCCTCGGGGGCGATGACTAGGTCGATCCCCTCGCTCTGGAAGCGGATATCGTCCTCGCCGGCGGCATCGAAGCCCATCCGATACTCGATCGAGCCATCGCTGTTGCGGGTGGCTGCCAGGCGCAGAGAGAGTCCTTCGGCGCCACCCTGTTGGGCTGCCTTGAGGACCTGTTCCGCCGCCGCAGTGGTGAGTTTGAACATCGCTGATCCTGTTCTCTGGGCGGCAGGCGCCGGCCGGTGCCCGCCGCGGGGTCGATGGGTGGCTCTCCTGGCCTGCTGCTTCGACCGCGGGTTACGGCCCCGCGGCTGGTTGCTGCCGGGATGACTTCCGGTCAGGTCAGGTCGCGCACCCGGTTCACGAAGCGCTGGGCCCAGTCGCAGCCGCCAACATTGCGCAGATGCGCGTAACTGGCCAGCAGGTTCCGATGCACGATACCGTCATGTTGCCCATCGATGCCAGTGCCGCGCAATACCCGGTAGCCATAGACCCAATCCGGGTCGGCGGCGACAATGGCAGAATGATGGAATTCGTGCGCGGAGATTTCAGTGGTGTCGGTAGTGGGGCGCGTCGCGCGCCAGGGAAAGGCCGGTGTCTCTTGTAACCGCACATAGCCGCGTCCCTGGGGGCGTGCGTGCATGGCCACCTCGGCTGCGAGTACGCCGCACATGCGACTGCTACGGTCATTCCAGTGCAGGCGCTCGGTCAGATACATGAGCCCACCGCACTCGGCATAGGCGGGACGCCCACTGCCAATGAAGTCGGCGATGGCGGCGCGCATCTGCCGATTCTGTTCCAGTTCCTGCATCCGGCATTCGGGGAAGCCGCCACCGATGAATACTGCATCGGCGGCCGGCAATTCATGATCATGCACCGGGCTGAACGGGATCAGGTCAGCCCCGGATCGCTGCAGGGCCACGATGTCATCGGGGTAATAGAAGCCGAAAGCGTCATCCTGGGCGATGGCGATGCGCACCCGAGGATCGCTGTTGCCGGCCGCGCTGGCAGTCTCGCTGGGTAAGGGGGACTCGGTGTCTGCGGCCGGGACGCTCGTGGCGATCGCGGCAATGCGTTCGCAATCCACATGAGCGGCGATGCAGGCGCGGATGCGTTCGATCGCGGCCTCGGCCGCGGCGGCTTCGTTGCTTGGGATCAGGCCGAGGTGGCGCTCGGTGATGGCGATCTCGGGGGTGCGCGGGACTGCGCCGAGGATGGGCAGATCGCAGTAATGAGCGATGACGCGGCGCAGATTCTGCTCATGGCGACCGCCGCCGACCTTGTTCAGGATGACGCCGGCGATCGGCAGCGCCGGATCGAAGGCGCGATAGCCGAGCAGCAGGGGGGCGACGCCGCGCGACATGCCCTGGACATCGAGGATCAGGACCACCGGTGCGCCGAGCAGCTTGGCCAGTTCGGCATTGGAGTGTCGGCCATGCAGGTCGACGCTGTCGAAGAGGCCGACGTTGCCCTCGATCAGCTGCAGATCGGCGTTGCGGCCATAGCGGGCGAGGGTGGCCCGCAATTCTGCCGCCGACATCGTGTGATAGTCGAGATTGATGCAGGCGCGCCCGGTGGTCCGGGACAGCCAGAGTGGGTCGATATAGTCCGGACCCTTCTTGAATGGCTGCACCCGCTGGCCGCTCCGCCGCCACTCGGCGGCGAGGCCGATGCTGATGGTCGTCTTACCGGAGGACTTGGAGGCGGCCGAGAGATAGATCGCTGCCATGGCCTGGAGGCTGCCCGTGGGGCTTTTGGGAATCGAGTGCCCCGGCTAACGACCGGAGCCGACTGGGACCGATCGGCACCGATCAACACGGGGGACTCATCGGGGTGGATCGATGCAGGCGTTAGGCGGGACGTACTACACTGGCATGTGGGTCCACGTCGCGATCGGCCAGGGATTCCGGCAAAAACTGCAGGACGCGGATGCCGACCGCGGTAATCATCAGGGCCATCGCCACGCCGCCCAGACCCAGCAGCAGTTCCGGCAGGCTCGGTATATAGGGGGCGACCGCCCCGCCGATGTCCCCTGGCGCGCCGAACTCGATAATGGTCTGGCCGGGGAAGATCTCCAGCGGAAAGGCCTGACTGCCGATGATGATCACGTACATGGTCGCCAGGCCGCCGGCAATGACTAGCCCGCAGGCAGCGGTGATCCACTCGCGCTGGTTGCCGCGCACCGGGTGGTAGAGGATCGCCAGCGGCAGCAGACCACCGATCAGGACCCAACCACCCCAGAACAGCAGCGTATAGATTCCGCCGCTGACTAGGATGAAGGTTTCGATATCGGTGTTCTTGGTGCCATACAGCTTGGTCAGGTGATAGACCAGTGTGAAATAGAGCAAGGCCGCGACAAACAGGCCGAGCAGATTCTTCAGCCGCTTGAGCATGGCCGGACCCAGTGGGCGGCCGTCGGCAGCGAAGCTGTAGAGCAGCACAAGAATATAGATGGCCAGGCCATAGGCGAAGGACATCACCACGAACAGCGGGGCAAGGATGGCGGTATCGTAGGCGGAGCGCCCGACCAGGAAGCCGAAGATCGAACCGGTACCAGTCGTCAGTGCCAGCCGCCACAGGAAGGCAACGGTTCCCACTCGCTCTACGAAGGGCTCGCCCTTGCGATCGGCCATGGTCCAGAGATAGCCGATGGTGATGGCCAGGAACCCGCTGTAGAGGAAGATGTTCCAGGCAAAGATCGAGGTGAAGTTATAGGTGGTCATCGCAACCAGCAGCCGCTCAGGACGTCCCAGGTCCGCCACTAGCACCAGCAGGCCCCCAACCAGTAGGGCGGCCGCCAGCAGGCCTGACAGCCTTCCCAGCGGTTTGTAGAACCGTTTGCCGAAGACCGAGCTGATCGAGGCGACATTGAGCGCGCCCGAGGCGGATAGGATCAGGAACACCGCGAAGACGTGGGGGGTACCCCAGACCACCGAGTTGGTCATCCCGGTGAGCCAGTGGCCCTCATGTTCCATGTAGATGGCGGCCAGCCCGGCGATGGCGATGGCGGCGCCAAGGATGGCGATGAGTCCCCAGTAGCGGGCCGGTTCCACCCGCCATTCCCTGTAGACGATTCGTTTCATGCCGACTTCTCCGTCATATACCGGCGTAGCGCACGCCGGTGTTCAGCCGCAGATCTTCGCGAATCTGGCGGTTGGGGCTAGCCGCCAAGGCCTGGCGCAATGGTCCGTCGGGGTCCTTGAGATCGCCAAACACGATGGCGTGATGGCCCTCATGGGCGCAGGCATCGGCGCAGGCGGTGCTGATGTCGCCGTTGTCCAGGCGGTGGGCGCAGAGGTTGCAGCTCTCTACGCAGCCCTTGCCGCGCGGTGCGCGCGAGAGGTTCTGCTCCACCCGTTCGTGGATGAACGAGCGCGCCTTGTAGGGGCAGGCCATCATGCAGTAGCGACAGCCGATGCAGGTGTGGCGGTCGACCATCACGACGCCATCGGCGCGCTTGAATGAGGCCCCGGTGGGGCAGACATCGACACAGGGCGGGTTCTCGCAGTGCTGGCAGAGCAGTGGCAGGTTGGTCATGCGCCCGGTCAGGTTGTCCTGCAGCCGCACCTTGCGAATCCAGGTGGCCCGCTGGTTTTGCCATTTGTCCTGATCGTCCCCGAGCGGTTTGGCTTGCAGGTTGAGACCGTTCTCGCGGTCGCAGGCGGTCACGCACGCGGTGCAACCGGTGGCGCAGCGGTCGGTGTCGATCAGCATGCCCCAGCGATGCACGTCGCTCACCGGATCGGTGCGCGGGGCCGCTTCGTTGGCGTTGCTGTAGAGCACCAGGCCCGGCGCGACGGCGGCGGCGGTCACACCGGCGGCAGTGCCGATCAGGGCGCGCCGGGTCTGGTCCACGGCGGCTGCTGCCGGGGCGCTGCTTGGCGGGGATGTCAGGTCCGGATGTGGGTCTGTCGCGGTCGTCTCTGCTTCTCGATTCATGGCTGTCTCAGCCCTGTTGTCATGGCGGCGGCGGTGGTTGGCCTGATTGCCCGGTCTCATCGCCCGGTCACCAGGTTAGCCAGCCGCGGGCTCTAGCTGGCAGGCCGTCAGGCTGGCCCGGGAACGCCGCGGACGCGGTCCTGGTGGCTGGCCGGAGCCCCAGGGCAGATCGCTTGCGATGCGATCGTCGGGATCTGATCACCGGGGTCGAATCAGCGGTCGGGCGCTGGCTGCCCGCGGGATGGATGACCCGGCGGCAGCGCCGTATCGGCCAGTTGCGCCGTGGGAGCGGACGGCGCGGTCACCGTCTGGTTCCAGCCCTCGCCGACGGGAACGGTGGCGTGGCAATCGAAGCAATTCATCCGCACCGCGGCGTAACGATGGCAGGCATTGCAGAACTGCCCAATGTCGGCAATCGGGATCGGGGTGCCATCGCCGTCGTGTCCGACATGACAGGTCACGCAGCCGGCCAGACTGTGTTTGGTGGAGCGGATGCCGCCATAGACGGTTTCATCGCGCTGATGCCGAATCAACTCGAAATGATTGCGGCGCATGTATTCGGTTGGTTCGACACAGGTCGCTGCGGTAGCGGCCTGCGAGCTAGGTAGCACGAAACCGCCCACCCGCTCGGCGGACGCCGCAGCGGCGAGCAACAGCAGGCCGATCAGCAGGGCGACGCGGGCAAGCCAGGTGATCCGCTGGGGGCGCGCCCGGCGCGCCATTCGGTGGTGGGGCGGGATCATGATGATGTCCATGGCTGTCTCTGCGGGGAAATCTCCGGGATGGCTGATACAACCGCGCCGACCGGCCCCGCACGGGGCCGGCCACCCGAACCCGGTCTATTCACCTAGGCCCATCTTGATGTAGCCAGTAGGGCAGACATCGGCGCAGATATGACAACCGATGCACTTGGCGTAGTCGGTGTCCACGTAGCGGCCAGTGGTGCTCTCGTCCTTCTTGACCCGGAAGACCGCATCCTGGGGGCAGAAGATCACGCAGTTGTCGCATTCGAAGCACATGCCGCAGGACATGCAGCGCTTGCCTTCGTCGATCGCCTCGCCCTCGGATAGCCCGATGACGCGTTCCTTGAAATGCCCCAGGACCTCTTCGGCGCTGGGGACCTCTTCCTTGCGCAGGTTGCGCGGATGATAGTTGAAGTGGCCAAGGAACAGTTCGTCGTGGGGGATGACCTCGGCACCGGAGCGGTCCTCGAAGTTGTGGACCGCATAGCGGGCGCTGGCGGTTCCGCGCAGGTCGCCGCGCTCGTCCACCTTGAAGGTCTCGGGGGCCAGGTGCGCCTCGTTGAGCTTGGCCAGCAGGTCGAAATGGTGCACATCGACCTTGGGCCGGCGGCGATGCTCGGCCTGACGCAGATAGTCGTCGATGGATTCCACCGCGATCCAGGCCTGGCCGATGGCCGTGGTCAGCAGATGCGGGCGGATGATATCGCCAGCGACAAAATGACCGGGGCGCTCGGGCACCTGATAGAACTTGTCGGAGTTCATCAGCCCGCGGCCATTGTCGAACTCTTCCAGCCCGGTTAGATCGCCGCCCTGGCCGATCGCGGCCACGACGAGATCCGCTGCGAGAACCTGCTCGGTGCCTGCGATCGGCGTCGGGCGGCCATCCTTCATCTCGCAGCGGGCGATCTGCAGACCGATCGCGCGGCCCTCCTCGTTCTTGAGCACCTCCACTGGCATGACGCCGTCGAGGATGGTCACCCCTTCCTGTAGGGCATCGTCCACCTCGTGCTCGGCAGCGGTCATCTTGTCGCGGGTGAACAGCGAGGTCAGCGTGACTTCTGCGCCCTCGGCGGCAGCGGTCATTGCCGCGTCGTGGGCCACATAGCCGTCGCGGATCACCGTCTCCGGCAGGTCGCTCCGGTTGGTCTTGGTGATGTGGCCCAGGCGGCGTGCCACCGAGACCACGTCGATGGAGGTATCGCCGCCGCCGACGCAGACGACCTTCTCGGCGGTGACCTTCATCCGGCCTTCGTTGAAGGCCTTCAGAAAGGCAACGCCGGAGACGCAGTTGGGAGTACCCTCCCAGCCTGGCACCGGCAAGCCACGTCCAGACTGGCAGCCGATCGCCCAAAGGACGGCGTCGTAGTCTTTTTCCAACTGCTCCACGGTCACATCGATGCCGACCCGGGTGTTGAGTTTGACCTCGATCTGACCCATCGCCAGGATGCGATCGATCTCGGCGCCGAGCATATCGCGCGGCACCCGGTAGCCGGGGATGCCAAAACGGAACATCCCGCCGAGGTCGCTCAGGGCCTCGAAGATTGTCGCGGCATGGCCCTTGCGGCGAAGGTGGTAAGCGGCGGACAGGCCGGCCGGGCCGCCGCCGATGATGGCCACGCGCTTACCGGTATCCTGCGCGGCGGGTTCGAAGCGATACCCGTTGGCCACCGCGGTGTCGCCGATAAACTGCTCGACCGCGTTGATGCCGACGTAATCTTCCAGTTCGTTACGGTTGCAACCATCCTGGCAGGGGGCCGGGCAAACCCGCCCCATCATCGACGGGAAGGGGTTGGCATCGGTGGAGCGGCGGAAAGCGTATTCCTGCCAGGCCATCCCCGGGGGCGGCTGTTCCATCCCACGCACGATCTGCAGCCAGCCGCGGATGTCTTCGCCGGACGGGCAACTGCCCTGACAAGGCGGGGTCTTATGCACATAGGTTGGACATTTGTGCGAGGTGTCCTGCACGAAGATCTGATCCGTGAGCTTTTCCCAGACGTTGTCGCCGTCTTCGAACCGGCGCCAGGACAGCTTGCTCATTTCATTGCTGGAAGTAGCCATGGGGTATTGCTCCGTAACGAGTCGCGGTACGCTTCGATCTGTCTTATTGCAGCATGGACCGGGATGCGGCCCAGGCTGGCGCTGGCTGGCACGATGAGTTTGCCGGGCCGGGTAAGGCCAGTTTGAACGGGGAGCAAAGGCGGTTTGCCGGATGGGGATCAGGCTGCCTCGTCCGCGTAATCGGCCTCCGTCGTCCCGGCGTCGGGTGTATCCTCTTCATCCTGGCCAGTCAGGATGATGGCGTTACTGACCAACTGGTGGACGCTGACGATCTGATCCATGTCCATCCCATAGTAGGGCAGGACTTTGGTGAATTGGCTCTTACAGATGGCGCAGATGGCCGCCATGTGAGTGACGCCTTTCTCCTGCATCAAATTGTTCAGCGCCTCCACCCGTGGCTGCGCGCCCTTGACCCGCAACTCCATCAGGTCGTCGGTCAGCAGACCGCCGCCGCCGCCGCAGCAGAAGGTGCGATCACGGATGGTCTCCTCGTCCATGTCGTAGAAGTGGTTGCAGGTGGCCCGGATGATCGCGCGTGGGATATCGAACTGACCGCCCGGTCGGTCGCCCATTCGCGAGGCGCGGGCAACATTGCAAGAGTCGTGGTAGGTCAGCACCTTGTCGTCGTTCTGGCTCTTATCGAAGCGCAGCTTGCCCTGCTGCATCAGGTCGTAGGTGAACTCGCAGATATGCTGCGGGATCGGATAGCGCTGATCCAGGAAATCCCATGGACCAGCCAGGGTGTTGAGGAAGCTGTAGGCGACGCGCCAGGCATGCCCGCACTCGCCAAAGACGATGCGCTTCACCTTGAGCTTGATTGCAGCCTCACGGATACGCTGAGCGACCCGACGCATATTCTCGTAAGAGCCGATGAACATGCCGAAGTTGGCCGCCTCGGAGGCATAGGAACTGAGTGTCCAGGAGACGCCTGCCTCGTGGAAGACCTTGCCATAACCGATCAGGCCGTCGACGTGTGGCTCAGCGAAGAAGTCGGCTGACGGGGTGACCAACAGGATCTCGGCACCTTCCTGATCCAGCGGATACTTGACCTCCACGCCGGTGTCGTCGAAGACGTCCTCTTCCAGACCCTCCAGGGTGTCGGCCAAGGCTGGACCCGGCAGCCCGAGGTTGTTGCCGATCTTGTAGACCTTACCGATGATCTCGTTGCAGTACTTCTGGCCGACGCCGATATGGTCCATGATCTCGCGGGCGGCCATGGAGATCTCGGCGGTGTCGATGCCGTAGGGGCAGAACACCGAGCAGCGGCGACACTGCGAACATTGGTGGAAGTAGCTGTACCAGTCGGCCAGGACTTCTTCAGTGAAGTCTTCGGCGCCGACCAATTTGGGAAACAGCCGCCCAGCCAGCGTGAAGTAGCGTCGATAGACCTTGCGCATCAGGTCCTGGCGGCCGACCGGCATGTTCTTCGGATCATGGGTGCCCAGGTAATAGTGGCATTTGTCGGTACAGGAACCGCATTTGACGCAAGAGTCCAGGTAAACCCGCAGCGAGCGATAGCGCCCGAGCAGGTCGCCCATCTTGTCGAGGGCCTGTCGCTGCCAGTCCGGTGCCAGTTCGCCGGGAAAACCCAGCGTGGCCTGGAACTCGGGCTTGGACTTGAAGGGTGCCGAGTGGGCCATAGCCCCCGGTGCCACCGGCGGTATCTCGGCATACTGCTTGAGCTTGGGAACCTGAAAATCTGCCTTCGCCATGATTCAACCTCGAATGCCGCCGCCGGGTTACGGCCCCGGTGGTTGTCGCTGCTGCCGAAATGCCTTGCGTCTGCTATTTCTGTTCGAGGCGCCGTGCCCAAGGCGCGACATGACGTTGCTCGCGGGGATTGTCTACCTGGTTGCGTGAGGGGCTGAAGAATAGACCAGGCATGTGCAACAGCTTACTGAAGGGAAAGATGATCATCAGCGCAGCCACCAACAGCAGGTGCAGCAGCAACAGGGGATCGGCCGGCAGCGGGTTGACTTGACCAACGTAGAGGCCTTGGAAAAATTCCTTGACCCGCATCACGTCGGTGTGTACGACGAAGCGCATCATTAGACCGCTGGTACCGATCGCTACCAGCAAGGCCAGGATGAGATGATCGGACAGCGAGCTGATGTAGCGGACGCGGTCGACTAGGAACCTCCGTGACCACAGGCCAGCCAAGCCGATGACCATGGCGATGCCGCCGTAGATGCCAAAGGGCTGGATCATCTCGATCGGCAGCCAGACCGGCTCGATAAAATAGCGTAGATGTCGCAGGGTGACCAGGAAGAGACCGAAATGAAACATCCAGCCGAAGATCCAGGTCCATTTGCTGCCGCGAAACAGGCTCTCGAAAAAGACCACCTCGCGGGTGATCCGAAAGACCACACCGGCCCGTGTGGTCGGTGCCGGGGTGGTGGGAATCTTGAGTGGTGCCGGGGTGCGCGCGTATTGGATGATCTTGTTGGTGAGGCCGGCGACCAGCACGAAGGCGGCGAAGTAGAACAGGCCGGCGTAGAAATCCGATAGGAACGACATGCTTTCGCTTCCTCGATGATGCTGGCGGCAGGTGCCCGGCAGCCGGGACCAGCGGCGGGCGCAGGCTCTTGGTTAGCTCATCGACCTGCTGGCGCGACAATGCGGCGAGCTGTGCTGTCTCAGGGTAGCCAATCTGGCTGACGCTGGTTTACACAGCGATGATCGATCGGGTGCGGCACCTGGGCTGAACCTGGCCAGGCACGGCCAGCAGAGCGACGTCTGCTGGCCATGCCGGTGACGTCCGCCGGCTGCCCCCCGGTGGGGGCTGACGGCACGGCCCGGATCGGGAACCTCAGACGCAACCGGTCGGCTTGGGTAGGCCAGCGTAGCGGCAGGCTTGCTTGGCCGGTCCGTAAGGGAACAGCCCATAGAGATACTTGCTGTTGCCCTTGTCCTTGCCCATCTTCTTGCCGACCGCCTTGGTCAGTACGCGCACCGCGGGAGCAATCTGATACTCCTCGTAGTACTCGCGCAGGAAGTTGATGATGTCCCAGTGTTCGTCGGTTAGCTCCAGGTCGTCTTCCTTGGCCATGACCGAGGCCACGCCGGGCTCCCAGTCGTTGATGTTGGCCAGGTAGCCCTCTTCGTCGGTTTCGAAGGACTTGCCATTGACTTCGATCGGCATTTGTGTCTCCTAGTGTCGGATGGTGAACTTACAACCAGGCCTGAACCTTGGCGTGCTCTGCGGCGAGATCCACGAAGCCAGCATAGTCCACGACGCTGATTCCGGGGATCAGGCGCTCCTCGGCGAAACCCCGCGCGGCGAGGTCGGGCCCGAGGACGTAGATCTTGACCGAATCCAGCGCAGCTTTCACCCGCGGCGCGATGCGGGTGCCTGCGAGCCCTCCGTAGACGGCGTCCTCGATCAGCAGGACGCTGGCGCCGCTGCCGGCGAAGTCCAGGCAGGTGCCGAGCGAGTCCTTCTCGAACGGCGACTTGTTGACAGTGTGCAGTGTGCTCATTGCGGTGCTCCGGCCAGACCTGACGCTAGAAACTAAAGACAACGTCGGCGTCTTCCATGAGGGCGGCCAGTTCAGCGCGGCTCACCACCTGGATCGAGTCCTTCTCGGCGTAGTCTTCGTCTTCGTCTTCCCAGGTCAGATGCTGCAGGTCGTCGAGGCTGAGTCCGCGCGCAGTCATGGATTCCTGCTCGACGAAGATCTTCTTCACCTCATAGTCGCCGAGGGCGGCGTAGGTCGGGGAGAAGTTCTTCATGCCGATGCCGGCGGTGTCTTGTCCCTTGGTCAGTTGGTAGACCCCGTCTTCGACAAAGGCCAAGCTAACATCCTGATCAAAGGCGGCGCCGATTAGCACCACCTCCAGCGATTCCCAAGCATAGATGGTGCCATACGGGGCGCGACGGTTCAGGTATAGGAACTTCTTGATCGGTTCAGACATCTGCTGCCCTCCTGCAGTGGCGATCAGTCGCCAAACACCACCAGCCGGTCGGCCTGAATGGCCGCCTCGACCAGTTGCCCGAGCCCGGAAATACGAAACCGGGGATGAATATTGGTCGCATCCTTGCCGTTCCGGCTGGCCTCGCCATCATCGACGATGCCTCGCCGCTGCGCCGCAGCGACGCAGACGACCATATCCAGACTGTACTGCTCCGCCAAGTCGGCCCAGCGATTGACGATATGGCGGTCGTCCTGGGGCGGCGTGGTCAGCCGGGTCGAATTGTTGACCCCGTCGTGGTAGAAAAATACACGGAATATCTCGTGACCCTTCTCCAGAGCCGCTCGGGTGAACTGATAGGCGGAATCGGCTGCCTGATGCTGGTAGGGGCCTTCATTGACCTGGATGGCAAACTTCATGACGACCTCGCGCAGTGGTGTTCGGCGGCCCCGCGGCAGCAGCCGTCTATGCTGGTGCTGCTGATGCGGGGCCGGCGGCGGCTCAGAAGCGGATGTAGGAAGAGCTATTGAAGCTTGCCCGCGAGCCGCGCCAGGTATCGATGTGATACTTGGTAAACGGCAGCTCGACTTCTTCGAAGAAGCGCGGCCAGCCGATGCGCTCGATCCACTCGTTGATCCGCTCCCAGTCGCGCGCGCCTTCCTTATAGGCCTTCAAGATCCGCTTGACGATGGCGGTAGCCTCGGGCCAGCGCGGCGGATTATTGGGGATGCCGGCGGCGACCAGCTTTTGGAAGGTGGGCTTACCGCGGGCATTAGAATGATTGCCGCCGACCCAGATCGCGAGCTTGGTGTGCTCGGCATCATTGATCTGCATGGGCGGGCAGGGCGGATAGCAGGCCCCGCAGCAGATGCACTTGCGCTCGTCGACTTCCAGCGACGGCTTGCCGTTGACCAGGGCCGGGCGGATGGCCGCAACCGGGCAGCGGGCCACGACCGACGGGCGCTCGCATACGTTTGCGACGAGGTCGTGATTGATCTTGGGCGGCTTGGTGTGCTGTACATTGATCGCGATATCGCCCTGCCCGCCGCAGTTGATCTGGCAGCAGGAGGTGGTGATGTGGACGCGATTAGGCATGTTGGCGTTGCGGAACTCGTCGATGAGTTCGTCCATCATCGCCTTGACGACGCCGGAGGCATCGGTACCGGGGATGTCGCAGTGCAGCCAGCCCTGGGTGTGGGAGATCATGGTCACCGAGTTCTGGGTGCCGCCGACAACGAAGCCGGCATCCTCCAGAACCTTGATCAGCGGCGCGACCCGGGACTCCTCGGTCACCATATATTCGATATTAGAGCGCAGCGTGAAATGGACGTAGCCATCGGCATACTCCTCACCGATGTCACATAGTTTGCGCAGGGTGAAGACGTCGAGAATGCGCTGGGTACCCGCCTTAACGGTCCAGACCTCGTCGCCACTGTAGGCGACGTGACGCAGCACGCCGGGGCGCGGATGCTCGTGGTACTTCCACTGGCCGAAGTTCTTCCGCATCACCGGGTGCATATACTGCCAGGGATCGGGGCAGCCGGTTTCGATGGGCTCGCGCATGTCTTTGGCCATCGCTTGTCCTCCAGGTCTTTAGACGATTGCTATGCTGGTGTGGCGGGTGCCGGAACCGGGCCGGCACCGGTGACCGCCGTTGAAGCCGGGATCAGCCCGCGGCCTTTTCGGCCTGCCGCTCGAACCATTGTTCGGCCGCCTCGTCCCAGTCATCCATGCGGACATAGGAGGACTGGCGCGGATGGTTCAGCATGTTCGGGTCGGGTTCGATGCCGATGCCTTCGAGGAAGTTGGCCAGGCCAATGCGCTCGATCATCTCGCCGCAGCGTTCGTGCTCCAGGCCGTTCTCGGCCCAGAAGTCGATGATGGTCTCGGCTAGCTCCACCATCTCCTCGTAGTCTTCCTCGGTATCCAGCTTCTTGAATGGCACGATGACGGTGCCCATCAGATCGCCGATCTTCAGCGTGCGCTTACCACCGATGAGGATGGTCACGCCCTTGTCGTCACCCGGATGCAGGGCCTTGGGCATGACATTGAGGCAGTGCATGCAGCGCACGCAGTCGCGGTTATTGACGGCGAGGGTGTCGTCGTCGTTCAGCGACAGGGCCTGGGTGGGACAGCGAGTGATGACGTTGTCGATGACGTACTGGCGACCCTTCTTCTTGACGTAGGCCTTCACCTCGTCCTGGTCCACTTTCATGTCGTCGCGCCAGGTGCCGAGGACTGCGAAGTCGGAACGCTCGATGGCGTTCTGACAGTCGTTGGCGCAGCCGGAGACCTTGAACTTGAACTTGTAGGGCAGCGCCGGGCGGTGCACATCGTCGACGAAGTTGTTGACCAGCATCCGGTGGGCCTTCAACTCGTTGGTGCAGGACATCTCGCAGCGAGCAGCGCCAACGCAGGACATGGCCGTGCGCACGCAGGGACCGGCACCACCGAGGTCGAAGCCGTATTCGTTGATCTCGTCGAAGAAATGTTGGGTGGCCTGGGTATCGGCCCCAATAAACATGATGTTACCGGTCTGGCCATGGAAGGTGACCAACCCGGAGCCGTGCTTCTCCCAGCTATCGGCGAGTTGCCGCAGCATTTGCGTCGTGTAGTGGTTACCGGCCGGCGGTTGCACGCGCAGGGTGTGGAATTCCCTCGACTTGGGGAAGGCCTTGCCGACCTCGGAGAAGCGCGGAATGATGCCGCCGCCGTAGCCGTAGACCGAGACGGTACCACCCTTCCAGTAGCCTTTGCGGGTCTCGTAGGAGTGCTCGAGCTGACCGAGCAGGTCGTTGGTCATGGCATTGATGCGCTCGCTCGGATGTTCGTCGCGCAGGCGCTTGATGCCGGAGATGAAGCTCGGCCAGGGCCCGTCCTCGAGCTGGTCGATCATCGGGGTCTGATGCTTATCGATTGCCATGTCGCTGTCTCTCCCGTCGAGATCAATCTATCTAAAAGGTGGAACCCTAACCTGGCGGTGCGGCTGTGCTGCCTGCGATGCCGAGGCGTGCGATTGCTGCCAGCCGGCCCGATCAGGCCGCCTGCCCAGACCGCTCTGGATCTCGCTCTGGATCACTCTAGGGGGTGGCCTTAGACCGAGTGAGCCGAACTGTTGACCGGTACCGGTCCAGCCGGGGGCTAGTCCCCTTGTCATCGCGCCGCCCGAACGCTCGGGTCCCGGGGGTTGTCCCGGCAGTTCCCGCGGTGTACTCAGTCGGCTGCATCCGCTGTCGCCAGAGACTATACGCATCAGAACTGCGCGCCGGTACTACACCTTCGGGGGGGGAGGGGCGCGCGAATATCCCCAATGGGATAGTTGACAAAGCGCCTGATGTATTTTGTTTTGCTTTGTTGTTCAAGGCCCTGGAGTAAGCAGTCAGGGCCGGCGATCGGCTAGTGTAGGGCCCCGATGCAGTACTGTCAATGTATCCTAATATTAGAGATCGCTGATGTTTTTGTCGGTGTGGTGGTGGGTACGGACGGGGTTGCGATCGCGCTTGCGGGGCATCGATGGGGTCAGCCGCGCGCGTCGATCAGCAGGCGCCGACCGTGACGCGACCGCGGGGGAGGGGGACAACCAGGCTCGACGTCTGGTTCCTGAACCTCGGGCAATCAGTTGTTTTTGTAGGGTAGCGGCTGCACCTAGGCGACAATGGCAAGAGGAGAGGCGGGGCGGCTGCTGGGACCACCTCAAGGGTGTGTTGCCGTCAGCGCCCTGATCTTAAGAACTTAGGAATGCTGCGACATTTCCTCATTGCCGTAGCAGCCGGTCCTAGAGTAGGTCAAAGCAAATGCTGAAGTTGAGCGACATCCTGGTAGCCCATAAAGAGATCGAATCCTTCGACGAACTGGCAGCCGCGGTGCAAGACGTGGCACGCCAGGGCGAGCGATTCTTTCGCATGGACGTGAAGCCGCCGTTTCCGGATACCCCGGACAACTGGGAGGACCGGCTTGAGGCGGCATTCAGTGGCCTGATTCGTTAGGTCGTCCCCGGTATTGCTCGCCGGCTTGGCTGCTGCTGTCGTGGTTGTCCCGGGCGGTCAGCCCGCTGCGTGGGGACCGCCGCCGGTCGCACGTCCGCGCGAACAGAGCGCGGCGCGCCGCTGTACTGTCCCCCTTGAGTCGCCGCGTCACTGAGTCGCCGACTTACCGTCACACCGACGTTCCGGATACCCGCTATGAAGCATTATTCAGTCAGTCCCAGCCGTCTCAACGATACCGCTGCCGACTCGATCGTCGGGCGCAACAGCGAGGTCGCCGCGCTGGAATCCCATCTGCTGATCCTGGAGGACCAGTACGCCACCCTGCGGCGTATTGGTGCCGATCAGGTCAAGCTTGCCTCCATCCGCCTGCAGATGGCTCGGACCTTGGCCGGGCTGGGGCGCGGGAGCGAGGCCTGGGGGCTTGGGCGCGAGGCCTTCGGTGCCTTCATCGCGGTCGAAGACTTCGAGTCGGCCGCCGACTGCTGCGATGTCCTGTTCCGGGCCGAGCAGCCGGAGTCGCTCAGTGCCTTGGGTCAGGGGATCTGGCTGGCGGTCACTTATCCGATCGACGTGGAGCTATCGATCGAATTGCTCTCGCATGTGATCGACGAGACCCCGGATAATGCCGACGGTGCAGCGGTGGCGGCGACGACGGCGCTCTTCCTAGCCGACCTGCGCGCCGAGGGGACCCAGCGCGAGAATCTGACCTTCTTCACCGCGCGCCTGCTCGGGGATGTCGCCCGCCGTCACAGCGGAGTGGCTGACCAGCAGGCCTTCGACGCCTGGCTCGATCGCCTCGAACTGCGTGAACCCGACCGCTTCCTGGTGCGCCTGCGCAACGTGGTCGATGTACTGGTGCAGGACAATTGGTGGTTCGATCGCGCCGCCCTGCAGGACCGGCTGCCTTGAACCGATGCGGTGATCAGTCCGGTCGCTGGCCCCGTGGCCGCTGCCTGCTCCCGCCACCCCGAGACCCCCCCAATCCGTGACCGTCGAGTTGGCTGATGTTCTGGCAAGAATCCCCCGAAGAGACCGCCGTCGCGATCCCGGATGACGTGGTCGATGTCCTGTTCTCGCTGCAGTGCCGGTCGTTGCCGGTCGATCATGCCTGGGGTCTGTCGCAGGCCCTGTTGCGGCTGGCCCCTTGGTTGGAGGGTACGCCGGAATGCGCAGTGCATACTGTGCATGTGGCCGGCTCGCAGAACGGCTGGGAGCGACCGGCGGCCGCTAGTGGTCAGCACCTGTTGCTGTCGCGGCGGACCCGGCTAGCGATCCGGGTCCCGCGGGCGCGCCTGGCTACGCTGAAATCTGCGCTGGAAGAGCAGGATCTGGAGGTTGCCGGTTGCCCGCTGCATATCGGTCGTGGCAAGGAACGCCCGCTCAGTCGGGAGACGACCCTGTTTGCCCGCTATGTCGTCGCCGCTGCCGCCAGGCCCGCGGCGGTGGAGACCGAGGATGCGTTTCTCACCTGGGCAGCGGCCGAACTTGCCAGCATGGGTATCCGCATTCGCAAGGCCCTGTGCGGTAAGACCACGGCCCTGAACACGCCCGCTGGCCCGATCCCGACCCGCAGCCTGCTGCTGGCCAATCTCACCGCGGAGGAATCGCTGCGGCTGCAACGCCAGGGGCTTGGCCCCCACCGGGCGATGGGCTGCGGCATCTTCATCCCGCACAAGGGGATCGAGGCGGTCGCTAAGTCACATAACTGAGCCGAGGCGTGCATTGCGGCATGCGCTGCTGGCCCCCAGAGCCGGTTTGGCGTCGGTGGCGGCTGGCCCGCAGTGGTTTCCCCGGTGCATCGCGGCAGCCCCGCTCCCCCTGGCCTCGCCCGGGCCTCACCCTGGTTTCGCTGGGACCGGCAGTGCGCCGCCCTCCACCTGCGACCTGTATGGCCCGCGGTCTGCGCGCCGTGCGGACGTCTCCGCTGCCGGCCCCGAGCCCCACTCCCGTGGCCTGCCGGGCGCACGGTAGAGGTGACGCAAGCCACAGAATTCAATAATATTCACAGGCTTTGAATCGCACGGCATCGCTGCCTTGCGACAATCCCCACGAGCTGACCGTGCCCTGCCTCCGCGCCAGGGCTGTGAACAACAAGAGGAGCACCTGTATGGCCATCGAGGTCAATGGCACCAGCATCGAGACCACTGCCAGTGGCTACCTGGTCAACCCGCTGGACTGGAACGAAGACGTGGCTCGCGTCCTGGCCGCGGCCGAGGGTATCGAGCTGACCGAGCAGCACTGGGACATCATCAATTACCTGCGCAATGAGTACCTCAACAACAATCAGCATCAGCCGATGGAGCGGGCGCTGCTGAAGGACATCGGCAAGCGCTGGGGCAGTAAGCCCACCAGCAAGGATGTCTACAAGCTGTTCCCCCTTGCCCCGACCAAGCAGGGCACCAAGATCGCTGGTTTACCCGAGGTCATGCGTAAGGGCGGCTACTGAGGCCGGTTGCCGGGCGCACGCCCGGCCCGTCGGCTGCCGCGCCGGCCCGCATGGGCCGGCTTTTTTATGCTCCGGGTGCGGCCGCGCTGCCAGCCCCAGCCGGTGACGCCGGCGCCACTGCCGACCGGCAGCCATTATGCCAACCAGAACGGAGGCGGCCCCGATGTTCAAACGGCTGCGCGAGGACATCGCCTGTGTCTTCGAGCGCGATCCGGCGGCGCGTAACGCCTTCGAGATCCTGACCACCTATCCCGGTCTGCACGCCGTGCTGGTGCACCGGGCCTCCCACTGGCTGTGGCAGCGCGGACTGAAGTGGCCGGCGCGGCTGCTGTCGAACCTGGCGCGCCTGTTCACCGGCATCGAAATTCATCCCGGTGCCCGCCTGGGCCGGCGCTTCTTCATCGATCACGGCATGGGGGTGGTGATTGGCGAGACCGCGGTGGTCGGCGACGATTGCACCCTCTATCACGGCGTGACCTTGGGTGGGACAACCTGGCAGAAGGGCAAACGCCATCCGACCCTGGGCTGCGATGTGGTGGTCGGGGCCGGGGCCAAGGTGCTTGGTCCGATCATGATCGGCAATGGCGCGCGCATCGGCTCCAATGCGGTGGTGCTAAAGGATGTGCCACCGGGGGGAACGGTGGTGGGGGTGCCGGGGCGCCTGATCGAGCGGGCCAGCGATCTCACCGCCCGCCGCCGTGCCGATACCGCCTACCGCATCGGCTTCGATGCCTACGGGGCTACCCGCGATGCCCCGGACCCGGTTGCCAATGCCATCAATCACATGTTGGACCACATCCACATCATGGACCGACGCATGGAGGCCATGTCGCGCACCCTCGAGGCGCACGGCATGACCCGTCATTTCGAGCAGTTGCACGACCTCGACGATATGGAACTGGACACCGGTTGCGTCGATGATGTCGCGCCGCCGGTTGCCAGCGGCTTGGGGGAGAACAAGTGAGGCAACCGCGCCGCGGCCGGCGTGTTCCGCGCGCTCCCGGGGCATCACCCTGAACCTCCGGGGCAACCGCACCGCTGCGGCGGCGCGCTGGCGCGGCGGATCAGACGATGGGCTGAACGTGGGTGTGAGGCTCGCCGGTGCTGGCGTCGCCATGGGGATGGTCGGCGGCGATGATGCGCACCGGCATAACGGATAGGCGGCCATGACGCACGCCGGGCTGGGCGATCACGGCATCGGCAAAGGCGCGCACCCGCGCCGCCGGGCCGCGCAGGACCACGGTCTCCATGCAGAAGTCGTGGTCCAGATGGACGTGCAGGGTGGCCACCGCCAGATCATGCTGATGATGCTGCGAGCGGGTCAGGCGCGTGGCCAGTTCCCGCTCGTGATGATTGTAGATATAGGTCAGGTTGGCGATGCAGGGGCCATCCGGGCTGCGATCGAGTTCCTCCCGCTCCAGGCGGGCGCGGATCAGATCACGCATGGCCTCGGAGCGGTTGGTGTAGCCGTGGGTCTTGAGGAAGGCCTCGAAGTCCTCGACCAGGGGGTCGTCCAGGGTGATGGAGATGCGTTGCATGGGGCTTGAGATCGGCTGGGCCTCGGTTGCCCCATTCTAGCGCGGCGGCCTTGCACTGGCCGACGTCCTGGGTATGATCACGGGAGAAGCCGTCATACCCGCTGGCGTACTGTCATCAGCCGTGCCTCTGAGTTGCCGATGTCTGTGATCGCCCACCCTTGTTGTCGTCGTTCCTGCGCCCGGCCGTGCTCGCTCACACCCACGGACCGGGGGCACTGAGCCATGGCCCATATCGCCGATGGCGTCCTGGCGGTACCGGTGCTGGTGACCGGTGCCCTCGTCTCGGCAGGCCTGCTGACGCTGGCTTTGCGGCGGCTCGACGAGGCCCAGTTCCCGCAGGCGGCAGTGTTTGCCGCCACCTTCTTCGTCGCCTCGCTGATCAGCGTGCCGATCGGCCCGAGCACGGTGCATCTACTACTCAATGGATTGATGGGGCTGCTGCTGGGCTGGATCGTGGTACCGGCCCTGTTCGTCGCGTTGTTGCTGCAAGCGGTCTTCTTTGGTCATGGCGGACTCACCGCGCTCGGCGTGAACACCCTCAATCTGGCCGTGCCGGCACTATTTTGCGCCCTGCTTCTGCGCCCGCTGCTGGTGCGGCCAACCCGGCAGCGGGCACTCCTGGCGGGGGCAGCAGCCGGTGTGCTCGCGGTGCTGCTGACCGGCCTGTTGCTCGCTGCCAGCCTGGCCCTGAGCGGATCCGCGCTGGTGCCGGCAGCGCGGGTGATCGCCGTCGCCTTCGTGCCGCTGGCAGCAGTCGAGGCCCTGATCAGTGCCGTCATCCTTGCCTTCCTGTATCGGGTAGAACCATCGTTGCTCTTGGCCGGGCAGGTCCAGCATGGCTGAGCGGACCTGGCGCCTGCCGCTGGCGCTCGCCCTGGTACTGCTGGCGGCGCCGGCGGCTGCCCACCGGCTGCTGGTGTTTGCAAGTGCCGAGGGGGCAACCATTCTCGGCTCGGCCTATTTCAGCGGTGGTCGTACGGCGCGTGGTGTGACCATCGAGGTCCGCGATGCGGCGGGTACCCTGCTGGCCAGCCTGACTTCGGATGCCAGTGGCGAGTTCAGCTATCGAGCGCAGGCGCCGGTCGATCACCTGATCATTGCCGATGGGGCCGATGGATGGGCATCGCGCCGAATGGCGGGTGGCGGCGACCGAGTCGGCGACCAGTTTCGCCGCGGCGCGGGCTACTGGCGCGGAGGTTTCAGCGGCGCCTGGCAGGGCGCCGGCAACACCTGCTGCCCCGGCCTCGGCTGCGGACCTCGTGCCAACCACGACCGTGGTAGCGGCGGCCTCGGATGCCAGCAGCGCAGAGCTAGCCACGTTGATCGAACGTGCGGTGGCACGTCAGGTGCGTCCGCTGCGCGAGGAACTGGCGCAGGCGCAGGCCGGGCTGCGGGATGTGCTCGGCGGACTGGGCTATATCGCCGGCCTCGCCGGGCTCGGTCTATGGTGGCAGCAGCGGCGCCGGGCGCGCGGCGATTTGCCCCCAGCGCCGTCGCCGCCGGGATCTGACATCTCCGCTAAGGACGAGGTCGCGACCGGCGACGCCCGGCCTTCCGCGCAGGTGCGGTCGCGATGAGGCATGCTGCCTCGCTGGCGCTGCCGCAGGCCCTGCAGGGCGGTGCGTACACTGGCTGGCTGGCGACCTTGGATGCGCGCCTGCGCATCGTCGCGGCGCTGCTGTTCGCCTCTCTGGTAGTCACCCTCGGCCAGTTGCCGGCCCTGCTGGGGGCCTGGCTGCTGGCGCTGGTGGCGCTCCCGGCGGCTGGTTTGTCGTGGCGGCTGCTCACCCGGTTGCTGCCGCTGGCGCTGCTGTTGTCCGTGCTGTTACTGACCCTGCCGTTTTCGGTGCCAGGTCGAGTCCTGTGGCAGGTCGGACCGCTGCGGCTCAGCCAGGAGGGGCTGATCCTGGCCCTGCTGATCTGGTTGCGGGCGAGCGCAGTCCTGCTGATGCTGTTGGCGCTGGTGGCAAGCATGGAACCGGCCCGCTTTGGGCGCGCGCTCGGGCAACTGGGGCTGCCGCGCAAGCTGGTGACCCTGCTGCTGCTGACCCTGCGCCAGTCGCAGTTGATCGGCGCCGAGTATCAGCGGCTGCGGCTGGCGATGCGGGCGCGCGGCTTCGTCGCCGCCAGCAATCGCCATACCTGGAACAGCCTGGGCTGGCTGATGGGGATGCTGCTGGTGCGCAGCCTGGCGCGCGCACGGCGGCTGCAGGAGGCGCTGCGCTGCCGCGGCTATCGTGGTTACTTGCCGCTGCTGGATGCCGGCGGCTGGCGCCAGCGTGACAGCCTGGCTCTGCCCCTGCTGGGCCTGGTGCTGGGGGGGCTGTGGCTGCTGGAGCACCTGCCGGTGGGCGGGAACTGATGGCCCCGGCGACAGTGGGTGCGAGCGTCGCTGGCGGCGATCCATCGGTGCTGGTCGAACTCGGCGGGCTCACCTTCGGCTATGGCCCGCAACCGGTCCTGGTGGACCTCGACCTGCGCCTGGCGGCCGGCGAGCGGGTCGCGCTGATCGGTCCCAACGGGGCTGGCAAGAGCACCTGCTGCGACTGATCATGGGTCTGGAGCGGCCCCAGGCCGGCAGCATTTGCTGCCTGGGTGAGGTGTGCCGTAGCGAGGCGGAATTTCAGGCCATCCGTGGGCGCATCGGGCTGCTGTTTCAGGACAGTGACGACCAACTGTTCTGCCCGACGGTGCTCGACGATGTCGCCTTCGGCCCGCTCAGCCTGGGCCAGGCGCCGGCCCAGGCGCTCGCCAGCGCCCTAGCGACCCTGACCGCGCTCGGCCTCGCCGACTTTGCCGAGCGGGTCACCCACCGCCTCTCCGCTGGCGAGAAGCGCCTGGTTGCCCTCGCCACGGTGCTGGCGATGGCGCCGACGGTGCTGCTGCTGGACGAACCGACCAACGGGCTTGTCGAGATAACCCGGGCGCGGCTCATCGCCCATCTGGCCAGTCTGCATCAGGCCATGCTGATCGTCTCTCACGATCACGGCTTCCTGGCCCGGCTGGCCCATCGCACCCTCCGGTTGCGCGCTGGCCGGCTGCGGGCAGGCTCGCTGACCGATCAGGTCCGACAGCAGCCATGACCGGCGCGCCAGCCCGCGCGGATTCTCTGGCAAGCCAGCGACTGGTCGGTGCCGTCACTTGTCGCTACATGCCTTACCGATCCCCTGGCAGCCCATCGATCAGGGCCAGATAGCGGGCGGCACTGAGATCGCGCTGATACTCATGCACCGCCGCGCGCAGCAGGGTTGCCGGCAGCGGGTCCGCCAGGGTCGCGGCCATGGCCGCGGCGAGGGCATCCGCATCCCCCACCGGGACCAGCGGCCCATAGCGGCCGTGGGCCAGCAGCTCCCGCGGGCCACTGGGACAATCGGTCGCCACGACCGGGATCCCCAGCGCCAGGGCCTCGGTGAGGGCATTGGGCGAGCCCTCCCAGGCCGAGGACAACACGAATAGGTGGGCGCGGGCGAAGAAGCTGTAAGGGTTGGACTGGAAGCCGGGCAGGTCGAAGTCGCCGGCGGGACCGAGCCTCAAGCCGAGCGCACCCGCCAGCTGCTCCAATCCGGCGCGCCCGCCACCCTCGCCCAGGATCAGTAGCCGTGCTGGTCGCTGGCGGCGAAGACCGGCGAAGGCGCGCAGGAGAGTCGGGAAGTCCTTCTGGCGCTCCAACCGCCCGGCGGCGACGATGACTGGTGGCGCATCCTGGCCGCACCCGGCCGCCAGCCAGGGATGGGGGCAGGGCAGGGCCGCTTGGGTTGTCAGGCCCGGCGTCAGCACCGGGTTGCGGATCACGCTGATCCGTGTCGGCGGCAGGCCGGCGATGCGCGCGGTGTCGGCGGCGACGCCAGCCGAGACGGCGATGACCTGGTCGAGGTGAGGATAGAGCAGGCGGATCGGTGCATAGCGCAGCACCCGCACCGCGGCGGGGCGCCCGGCCATGGCCGCGGACAGATTGGTCCCCAGGCGCAGCAGCAGGCGGGTGCGGGTGCCGGCCAGGGCGCGCGCCAGCACCGCCGCGCGCCCCGCGCGGTCCTTGGCCACCAGCAGGGCGGCCGGCTGTTCGCGGCGCAGCCAACGGGCCAGGGCTGGCACCGCTGCCAGGGCATGGCGCGCCCCCAGCGGAACGCGGTGGACCGCGGCCGGCACCGCGGCCAGGTGCGGCCCCTCGGCGCGGATCAGCAGCAGTTCGACCGCGCGGCCCTGGGCGAGCAGGCCCTCGATCAGATTGACCAGCATGCGCTCGACGCCGCCGGCACCGGAGAAGGAGGCGAGGATCGGGATCGGGGCGGCGTTTGATCGCGGGGCACTGCACATCGGAGCAAGGCAAACGGCGGCCGGGGCGGACGCCAGGCGGGTTGGTGCCTGGTCAGGGTGGCGCATGATGACACGGGGCACCACCGCTGGGCGCCAGTCCGTGACCATCTGCACCGTTTCGGAGCGGTTGCCGGCCGATCTGACCGGCATCTCCACGGGTCCGCTTTTTGCTGCTGCGCAGGTGTTAAAGTAACCGTCCCCGTCGTCCCGGAGTCCGGCCGTCCATGTCCATCCTCGTCGCCATCAATCATAAGACCGAATACCGCTTCGACCGCCCGGTCGGCCTGGCCCCGCACACGGTGCGGCTGCGCCCGGCGGCGCACTGCCGCACGCCGATCCGCTCCTATTCCCTGCGCATCGAGCCGGCGACCCATTTCATCAACTGGCAGCAGGACCCCTTCGGCAACTTCCTGGCACGGTTGGTCTTCCCGGAGAAGACCAAGGCGCTGACCGTCGAGGTGGACGTGATCGCCGAGATGATCACGATCAACCCCTTTGATTTCTTTGTCGATGAATACGCCTACAATTATCCCTTCACCTATGAGCCGCAACTGGTCAAGGAACTCGCCCCCTATCTGGAACTGAAGGAGGACGGCCCGCTGCTCGGGGAATGGCTGGCGGGTGTCGACCGCAGCCCGCGGGAGATCGTCTACTTCCTGGTCGACCTCAACAAGAGGCTGCAGCAGGACATCGGCTACGTGATCCGCATGGAGCCGGGCATCCAGTCCTGCGAGGAGACCCTGAAGCTCGCCCGTGGCTCCTGCCGCGATACCGGCTGGCTACTGGTGCAGATCCTGCGTCATCTGGGCCTGGCGGCCCGCTTCGTGTCCGGCTATCTGGTGCAGCTAACGGCCGATATGAAATCGCTGGACGGCCCCAGCGGGCCGGAGCGGGATTTTACCGATCTGCACGCCTGGGCCGAGGTCTATGTGCCCGGGGCCGGTTGGATCGGTCTCGATCCCACCTCCGGCCTGTTCGCCGGTGAGGGCCATATACCGCTCGCTTGCACCCCCGATCCGGTCTCGGCGGCCCCCATCACCGGGGCCACCGATCCGTGCGACGTCAATTTCTATTTCCATAACCGGGTCAAGCGCATCCACGAGGACCCACGGGTCACCAAGCCCTATACCGAGGAGCAATGGCGCGCGATCGAATCCCTAGGGCATGCGGTGGATGCGGAACTCGCCGCCAACGACGTGCGCCTGACCATGGGCGGCGAGCCCACCTTCGTCTCTGTTGATGATATGGACGGGGCAGAATGGAACACGGCCGCCCTCGGGCCCACCAAAAAGCTGTTGGCCGAGGACCTGCTGCTGCGGCTCAAGCGCCGCTTTGCCCCCGGCGGCATGCTGCATATCGGCCAAGGTAAATGGTATCCGGGGGAACAATTGCCGCGCTGGGCACTGGGCTGTTACTGGCGCAAGGATGGCGCGCCGGTCTGGCAGGACGAAAATCGCTTCGGCGACGAGCGCGAGCAATACGGCGCCGGTCCGGCCGAGGCGCAGCGCTTTATCGAGACCCTGGCGCGCAGGCTTGGGGTGCGTCCCGAGCATGCTCAGCCGGCCTTTGAGGATGTGTTCTATTACTTGTGGAAGGAGTCACGGCTACCGATCAACGTGGACCCCTTCGACAACAAGCTGAAGGATCCGCTGGAGCGGGCGCGCGTGGCGCGCATCTTCAGCCAGGGGCTGGACCGGGTGGTCGGTTATGCCCTGCCACTGCGCTGGGCCGGATCGCCATTGCCCGAGCGTGGCGAACTTGGTCATGGTGGTGGCTGGGTGAGCGGCAAATGGACCCTGCGCGACGGCAATCTGTTCCTGATCCCCGGTGATTCACCCATGGGCTTCCGGCTGCCGCTCGATGCGCTGCCCTATGTCCCGGATGCAGAGCTGGACACCCATCCCCAGCGCGACCCGTTCGAACCGATGCTGCCGCTGCGCTCGCCTTATGACGAGATCGCCCGCCGCTACTCGCGCATCACCGAGAGCGACCTGCCGCGCCAGGCGCTGGTGGAGCAGGGGGCTGACCCGGACGCGATGGCACGGCGCTATGGGCGCGCGCCGGAACAGCCGGACCTCCGGCAGCCGCTGACCGAGCAGGTCAGCCTGCCCGATGATTATCCTGCTCACCTGGTGCGCACCGCCCTGTGTATCGAGGCCCGCGAAGGCCGGCTCTATTGCTTCATGCCGCCGCTGACGCACCTGGAGCACTGGCTGGATCTGGTCGCCAGTCTTGAGGCCACCGCCACCGAGACTGACCTGCGGATCATCATCGAAGGCTATGAACCACCGCGCGACCATCGTCTGCAAAAGCTGGCGGTGACCCCGGACCCGGGCGTGATCGAGGTCAACGTGCACCCGGCCTATTCCTGGGACGAACTGGTGCGCGATACCAATATCCTCTACGAAGAGGCGCGCCTGGCGCGGCTTGGCACCGAGAAGTTCATGCTCGACGGCCGCCATACCGGCACCGGCGGCGGGAATCATGTCACCCTGGGCGGGCCGACCCCGGTCGATAGCCCGCTGCTGCGTCGGCCCGACCTGATCCAAAGCCTGATTACCTATTGGCAGCATCATCCGAGCCTGTCCTATCTCTTCTCCGGCACTTTCATCGGCCCCACCAGCCAAGCGCCGCGGGTGGACGAGGCCCGCGACGACAGCCTCTACGAGCTAGCGATCGCCTTCCAGCAGATGCCCAAGGGACAGGTCAGCCAGCCCTGGATCGTCGATCGGGTCTTGCGCAATCTGCTGGTGGATGTCACTGGCAATACCCATCGCACCGAGTTCTGCATCGACAAGCTCTACTCGCCGGACAGCGCCGCCGGCCGGCAAGGATTGGTGGAGTTTCGCGCCTTTGAGATGCCGCCTCATGCGCGCATGAGTCTGGCGCAGATACTGCTGCTGCGCACGCTGGTCGCGCGCTTCTGGAAGCAGCCCTATACCCGGGTACCGATCCGCTGGGGCACGGAATTGCACGATCGTTTCCTGTTGCCGCATTTCGTGCGCCAGGACTTTAGCGATGTGCTCTGCGACTTGGAGCGCGCCGGCTATCCCTTCGATCCAGCCTGGTTCGACCCCTTCTTCGAGTTCCGCTTCCCCCATTACGGCGATCTGATCACCGGCAATGGCATCGCGATGGAACTGCGCGCGGCCATCGAGCCCTGGCATGTCCTCGGTGAGGAGGTCACCGCGGTCGGCACCGCGCGCTATGTGGACTCATCGGTCGAGCGCATGCAGATCAAGGTCAAGGGAATGACCGATGCCCGCTACGCGGTCACCTGCAATGGTCGGCGCCTGCCCCTGCATCCCACCGGCCGCAAGGGCGAATATGTCGCCGGGATCCGGTTCAAGGCCTGGAGTCCGCCCTCCGGGCTGCATCCCACGATCCCATCGCATAATCCACTGGTGTTCGATATCGTCGATCTCTGGAATCGGGCCAGTCTGGGCGGCTGCACCTATTATGTCGCCCATCCCGGCGGGCGCAGCGAGGACAGCTTCCCGGTCAATGCCTACGCCGCCGAGACCCGCCGCATCGCCCGGTTCCGGCTCATGGGCCATACCCCGGGCGCTATCGATCCGCCCTCGGAGGAGCCGGCCGGCGAACATCCGTACACGCTGGATCTGCGCTGGCGGCCAGGCTGTTGATCCGCCGTCGTGCCATGCCGGCACCAGAGCGGTGCCGGGCGCCCGATGCGCTCGGCACCAGCGGGGCTCTAGCCCCTGTTTGCCGCGATGCAAGCCGGTGCGGTAACCGCCGCACCGCGATCGTCTCGCTCCTGCCGTGATGGGAGCCGGTGTGGCTGCAGCCGCACCGACTTGCCGGCTCTCGCCGCTGGCAATTGGCCAGAGTCTCCACCCCGGACCCTATAACCCATGTCCGCTCCGCTATCGCATCCGCCCGCCGCCCAGGTGACCGACCTGATCCGTCCCGAGTTGCGCGCCCTGCGCGCCTATCATGTCCCTGACGCCAGCGGCCTGATCAAACTCGATGCAATGGAGAATCCCTATGGCTGGCCAGCGCCGCTGCAGGCGGACTGGCTGGAAACGCTGCGGGAGGTCGCCCTCAACCGCTATCCCGACCCGCAGGGTCGCGCCCTGCAGGCGACGCTGCGGGAGGTCATGGGCATCCCGGCGGAGATGGGGCTGCTGCTCGGCAATGGTTCCGATGAGCTGATCCAGATGTTGGCGCTGGCGGTCGCGGTGCCTGGGCGCCGACTGCTATCGCTAGAACCGGGCTTCGTGATGTACCGGCTGATCGGGCTGTTTGCCGGGCTAGACTATGTTGGCGTGCCGCTCCGGGCGCCGGACTTCGCGCTGGACCTGGACCTGACCCTGGCCGCCATCGAAGCCCAGCGTCCGGCGCTGATCTTTATCGCCTATCCCAACAATCCCACCGGTAATCTGTTCGACGCCGCCGCCATCGAGCAGATCATCGCTGCTGCCCCCGGGCTCGTCATCATCGATGAGGCCTATGCCCCGTTCACCGACGCCAGTTTTCTGCCCCGGCTGGGCGAATGGTCCAACCTACTGGTATTGCGTACGGTCTCCAAGATGGGCCTGGCCGGGTTGCGTCTGGGCTATCTGGCCGGTCCGCGGCCCTGGATCGAGCAAATCGACAAGGTTCGCCTGCCCTACAACATCAATGTGCTGACCCAGGCCAGCGCCATCTTCGCCCTTCGGCAGCAGGCGCTACTCGATGCGCAGACCACCAGCATTCGCCATGGGCGGTCACGGCTGTTGGCTGCGCTGCGGGATTTGCCCGGGGTCGAGCCCTGGCCGAGCGAGGCCAATTTCATCCTGATGCGCACCGCCCCAGGCCGTGCCGATGCGCTCTTCGATGGTCTGCGTGCGCGGGGGGTGCTGATCAAGAACCTTCACGGGGCCCATCCGCAACTGGCTGACTGCCTGCGCGTCACCGTTGGCACCCCGGAAGAGAACGCCGCCCTGCTCGGCGCGCTGGCGAAGGCCCTGGCGGAGTCAGCGGGCGGGGATGTTGCGGCGGCGGGTGCCGGTCGCGAGGGTTGAGCCCCGGGTGCCGCTCGGCGCGGCTGTCGCGCCTCAGCCGGCGCCGCCGCGGGAGGCCCGTTGCAGCACCCGGTCGAGGGCGCGGGTGCTCAGCAGTCGGCGCAGCGCGGCCAGCACATGGGTGGGCAGGGTGACCGGATAACGAGGCCGCGGGCGCGGGCTCTCCAAGGCATGGATCAGCCGGCGCAGCACTGCCGCTGGTGGCAGTGTGAACGGCTGCACCGGCCCTGGCTGTGCCAGGCGCTGTTCCATGCGCTGATAGGTCTCGCGATGAACGCTGGCAGCGGCATTGATGTGGCGGCGGTACATCGCGTGGGCATTATCGCGAAAGCGGCTGGTGATCGGCCCCGGCTCGATCAGTGACACCTGAATGCCACTGCCGGCCAGCTCCACACGCAGGGTGTCGGTCAGTCCCTCCAGCGCGAACTTGCTGGCCACATAGGCGCCGCGATAGGGCAGGGTGACCAGCCCGAGCACCGAACTGTTCTGCACGATGCGCCCGTGGCCCTGGGCACGCATCAGCGGGATCACCCGGCAAGTGAGATCGTGCCAGCCGAACAGATTGGTCTCGAACTGCGCGCGCAGGGCAGCGCGGCTGAGGTCTTCCACGGCGCCTGGCTGGCCATAGGCGCCATTGTTGAACAGCGCATCGAGCCGCCCGCCGGTGTGTTCCAGGGTGGCGGCGAGGGCGGCGGCGATGCTGTCGGGTTCGTCGAGATCCAGGCGGACCGCGGTCAGGCCCTCGCGCTCCAGCCGGGTCACATCGGCGCCTTGTCGGGCCGCGGCAACCACCTGCCAGCCACGGCGCTGCAGGCCGTGGGCGCAGGCATGGCCGATGCCGCTGGAGCAGCCAGTAATCAGGATGCTATGCCGCTCGGCCATCGGTCGCTCGGTCAGTGCCGGGGTACGCCCGGGCTCATTTGCCGGGCCGGCCATCGCCACAGCGGGCGATACCGCTGCCGATCGCCTCGCCGCCCTTGTCCTCGGCCAGCGCCGTGCGCAGGCGCTCGCATAGGGTGCGCAGGACCTTGATCCGGGCAAACTGTTTGATGTCGCCCTCCACCAGGGTCCAGGGGGCATGGCGGGTGCTGGTGCGGGCGACCATCTCGTTCACTGCGGCCTTGTATTCGGGCCATTTTTCCCGGTTGCGCCAGTCCTCGTCGGTGATCTTATATTGCTTGTAGGGGGTCTGTTCGCGATCCTGGAATCGCCGCAACTGCTCGTCCTCACTGACGTGCAGCCAGAACTTGAGCAGGATGGCGCCGTTCTCCACCAACTGTTCCTCGAAGTCGTTGATCTCGGCATAGGCGCGGCGCCATTCGTCGTCGCTGGCAAAGCCTTCCACCCGCTCCACTAGGACCCGCCCGTACCAGGAGCGGTCATAGATGATCATGTGGCCGGCGCGCGGAAGGTGGCGCCAGAAGCGCCAAAGATAATGATGAGCCTTTTCCTCGTCGGTGGGGGCGGCGATGGGGATGGCGCGATACAGGCGTGCATCCACGGCGCTGGTGATGCGGCGGATGGCACCACCCTTGCCGCCGGCGTCGACGCCCTCGAACACCAGCACCGGCGAGCGCTTGAACTTATAGGCGCGCCAGGCCAGTTCATTGACTTCGGCCTGCAGAGCGGCGAGCTGTTTCTTGTAGTCGTCCTTGGTCAGCGCCTGCGTCATGTCGAGCTGATCGAGCAAGGTGATCTGGGCGCTGGGGGTAGTGGGCAGCTCCAGCGGGTCGGCGGTCGGCGCCGGCTCGCTCGGAACAGCCTGGGCCAAGCGCGCCCGGATTGCCTGCAACAGGGTCTTGCCGACGGTGAGGTCGCGATAACGTTTGTCCTCGGCCTCGACCAGATACCAGGGGGCGATGCCGCGGTCGCTCTGGCGGATCACCCGCTCGGCGACGAACTCGAAGGCCTGATATTGTTCGGAGAACTTGGACTTCTCCGGCAGCATCTTCCAGCGGCTGCGGTCATCCCGAGAGAGTTCCTTCAAGCGCCGCTTCTGATCGGCCTCCGACAGGTGGAACCAGAACTTGACGATGAGGGTGCCATCCTGGGTCAGCATGCGCTCGAAATCGACGATGCGGGCCAGTTCCGCATCCAAGGCGGCATCGTCGCAAAGCCCGCGGAAACGATGCTCGATCGGGGCTAGATACCAGCCGCCGAAAAGGATCGCGATCTCTCCGCGCGGCGGCAGGGTGCGCCAGAAGCGCCAGTAGCGGGGACGTTCCTGTTCCTCATCGCTGAACTCCCAGAAGGCGAAGGTCTGCACCCCGCGAGTGTCGAGCCATTCATTGAGGCGGTTGACCACCTCGCCCTTACCGGCGGCCTCGACCCCGGAAACAATCACCAGCACGGTGATATTGGTGTCGCGCAGGGCGCGCTGCACCTCCAGTAGCTGGGTGCGCAGCTCGTCGCGCTGCTCTTTGAAATCCTCTTTGCTGACCGTGCGGCCGACCTTGGTTGCCTCGAACATTGACCTCTGCCCCGTTGCTGTGCGCTGCTGCCCGGACCCGGCGCCTCAGGCGAGGGCCCGGTCGCTTGCTGTCAGCGGCCGGCTCTGTCCGTCGGCGCCGACGGCGACATAAACAAACCGGCCGGTTGCCACCTGATGCCCGTCCGCGGGCAGACTCTCACGTCGTGCCCAGGCCCCCACCTCGACGGTCATAGAGCGGGTACCCACCTGCAGCAGACGTGCGTACAGGTCTACTAGGTCACCCACTCGCACGGGGGTCAGGAACTGAAACTCCTTGACTGCCACCGTCGCGACCCTTCCAGCAGCGCGGGCAATCGCGACGGTGGCACCGGCCACGTCAGCCTGAGACAGGAGCCAGCCCCCGAAGATGTCGCCATAGGGATTGGTGTCCGCCGGCATGGCAAGCACGCGCAATGCCAATTGCCATTCGGAGAGGTCCGTGGGCGGCGGTACGCCGGGGATCAGGTGTTGCTCGTGGGTCGTCACGGAGGCGGGCCGGTTCAGCGCAGGCGGTCGTTGGGGCCATGGCGGGCCGCGTGGCGCGCATAGTCGCACAGGCGATGGCGCTGGTGCGACCGCGTTGCGGCGGCCACGGATGCGCTGCCGGCGAGCCATGCGCCGCGACCGGTTATACTTGGTCGCTGGCCGCTGCGGCCGCCGTCTTCGTTTTGTCTGATGAGGTGTGGGTTGTGCAACAACTGACCGCTGACGTGGTCCGCCGGATGGCGGCGACGGATACCATCTATACGCTGGCACTGAGCCCGGATGGTCAGCGCCTGGCCACTGGTAGTTGGGATCAGCAGGTGGCGCTCTGGGATACCGCCAGCGGGCAGTGCATCCGGCGACTGGACGGCGGCGTCGGTCGGCTGTACTCGGTCGCGTTCAGTCCTGATGGTAGCCGGTTGGCCTGGGCTGGCAATGATGCCAGCGTGCAGGTGTGGGACCTCGCCGCAGACCCGGAGGCCTGGACCCGGCGCTGGCAGGGGCGCGTGCATACCGGCCTGGTCTACAGCATCGCCTTCAGCCCGGACGGCCGCCTGCTTGCCTCCGGCAGCGAGGACGGCAGCCTGTGTATCTGGGACGCCGCCGACGGCACCTGCCAACACCACATCGTCGGCCATTCGGTGTACGTCCAGGCGGTTGCCTTCAGCCCCGATGGCAACCGCCTGGTCACTGGGAGTCGCGATTCCAGCATGGCCCTGTGGGATCCGGCCAGTGGCGCTGAGACCGGCCGGATCGAGGTTATCACCAACGGTATCAACAGCATCCGTTTCAGCGCCGACGGCACCCTGGTGGTATTGAGCAACGTCGATGGTTCGGTCGGTCTGTGGGAGTTGGCCGGCGGGACCCTGGTGCGGGAGATGACCGGACATCGCTATCCGTCCTGGGCGGCGGTCTACAGCCCGGATGCTGCAGTGATCGCCTCTGCGAGTGCCGATCGCAGCATCATCTTCTGGGATGCCGCCACTGGCCAGGAACTGAAGCGCCTGGAGGGGCATGAAAAGGACGTCTATGCACTGGAGTTTAGCCCGGGCGGGGAGGTGCTGTACTCGGTCGGGGCCGATGGGACCATCCGCGTCTGGCCGGTGGCGATCGAGGCCGCGCGCTGGCAGCCGGTTGCCGCCGCCTGGCGCGCCGCCGAGGCGGCG
>REDK01000026.1 GCA_007693535.1 Chromatiaceae bacterium | reverse complement strand
GAGGCCGTCGATGGGACGGGCGTTGAGACCTGCGGCGCGGCCGATCACCGGGCCGCTGGGACTGGCACGGGCCGCGGGCGGGGTAGGCACCTCCGCGCGGCTGCCGCCCCGGCCGGCGTTGCGGGCGCGCCAGCCGCGGCTGCTGATGGCCCGACCGCGGGACCAGTGGGCGCCCGCTGCCCGATCTGCGCCAGCGGGGAGATCACCGAGAACAGCCGCGCCTTCGGCTGCTCCCGTTTTCAGGCTGGTTGCGGCTTTACCATCTGGAAGCGCGTGGCCGGCCATGAACTGAGCGGCACCGAGGTGCAGGCGCTGATCGAACAGGGTGTCACCGGGGTCATCGACGACCTCCGCGCCCGTTCCGGGCGTGTGTTCGCGGCGCGGCTGCGGCTGGATGCGGCCGGCCGGGTGGCACTGGACTTCGCGCGCACGGATGCCATTGGCGCAGCCACTGACGCTGCGCACAGTGGGCCGGACCCGGCGCGCCGCGGGGCACGAGTCGCCGCCGCTACTGCCTTGGCGGTCCCAGCCCCAGCTACAGCCCTGGCCACGACCCCAACCTCGGCGTCGGCGCCGACGGTCGCCGCGGCAGCAGCGTCAACGGCACCACTCGAGGTCGTCCCACTACGCTGCCCCCGCTGCGGTCAGGGCCAGATCATCGAGGGGCGGCGCGGGTATGGTTGCAACCGCTATCGGGAAGGATGCGATTTCGTGGTCTGGAAGGAGATCGCCGGCCATCGCCTGAGCATCGCCGAGCTGCGCCAGCTGATCCAAGGCAACAGCCTGGGTCCGCTCGACGACCTGCGCGACGCCGCCGGCCAGCCCCTCACCGGCCGCATCCGCCTCGGTGCCGGCGCCGAGGTCGAGCTGGTGCCAGAGGAGCCACCGGACCCGTCCTGAGCCAGGCTGGACAGGACGCCGGGGCGGGATGGCCGTGATGCCGGCAGCGCGGCTACCGCAGCAATTCGACCTTGTCGTAGATTGCCCCGAGAATCAGCCCGGCCGCGATCGCGGGGAGCGCGATCTTGTCGCTGGGCTGATCGAAACTGGTCAGGTTCCAAGAGCCGTCCGACTGGCGCACGAACAACTCGGCCTGCAGCCGATCCTGCGCGAGTAGGAGGTAGGCCTGCAGACTCGGCAGCGCCCGGTAATGACGAAACTTGTCGCCGCGGTCGTAGGCCTCGGTCGAACTCGACAGCACCTCGACGATCAGGGTCGGGTTGCTGACCACATCCTGCCGCTCGTCGTAGAACTGTCGTTCGCCGCAGATCACCATCACATCGGGATAGGCACCGACATCGGCGGCGGCGATGTGTACCTTCATGTCGCTCGGATAGACGCGGCAGGGTTTGTCGCGCAACTGATTGCCGAGGTCTCGCAGCAGGTTGGCGACGATCAGGTTGTGTGCCTCCGAGGCGCCGGTCATCGCAAAGACCTCACCGGCACAGTATTCGCTGCGTTGCTCGCGGGCCGCGCGCTCGCCGGCAAGCCAGTCGTCGAAGGTCAGTCGGGCAATGGGTTGGGCGGTCATTGCTGGCCTCCTCGCGGCCGAATCAAGGGCGACAGCATAACGCGCATGGCCGGCGCTGCGCGCGTGCTCGATCCCGTGCCCCGGTTGGTGCTGCACGGCAGGCGTGGCAGCGGTTAGCATGCCTTGGCGATGGCGCCGATGCTTTCGCGCCGCGTCGCGCTGCCACAGGCTTGCCGCCATGACCTCCAACCATGAATGACTGCACGCAACCGCCGACCGCAATGCACGCGCCGGCTTCCCCTGTTGCCCGACGGTTGCGCCGCGCGGCCGTTCCTGCATTGCTCTTGATCGGCCTCGGCTATGGGATCGCCGCGCTGGTCGGGCTGCCGCTGTTCGGCGACGGCGGGCATTACTTCGTCATGGTGGCCATGGATGGGGCGCCGCTGATCTCGCAGGGGCGCGTCGGCGCGGCGCTGTTGCAGGTGCCGGCGCTGCTGGCCTGGCGGCTTACCGACGATCTGCTCCTGCTGCGACATGCCTTCGCGTTCGGCTATGTGCTGATCCCCTGGCTGTCGCTGTGCGCGTGCTGGTGGCTCGTGCGTGCGCGTGCGCCCTGGCTGCTGCTGTTTGCGCTGCTCTCGCTGCTGGCACTGCAGATCAACTTCTCCGCGGTCTCGGAACTGCTCGCGAGCCTGGCCCTGGCCTGGCCGCTGGCGCTGGCACTTTGGTGTCACCCGGATCGCGATGGCACCTGGGCCTATGGGCTGGTGCTCGCACCGCTGCTGGTGCTGCTGCATCCGCTCGGGTTCCTGGTCGCCTGGGTCTTGGCGTTGAGCGCGCTGGCGGTGGCGTACCGCGGCAGCGCCCATCGCGCGCTGCGCTGGCTGGCGGCCTGGTTCGGCCTGGCCGGCCTGGTACGGCTCGGCTGGACCCTGGTCGGCAGCACTTCCTATGAGCGCGGCCGGCTGCAGCCCGAATCCGCGACCCACTATCTGCTGCCGGACAGCAGCGCCCAACTCGCGCTGCTGGCCCTCGTCGCGCTGCTCGGTTTGCTGCTGATGCTTGGTCTATGGCGTGCCCGCTCGCCCGCGGTCCGCCGCTGGCTGGCGCCGGTGCTGCTGGGGCTGGGCTGGTTCCTACCGCTGTTGGCGCTGCTGATCGGTGCCGAGTTCCTGGTTGGTACCGGGGTCAAGCTCAAGGCGGCACTGAGTGTCGTGCTTGGGCTGGGGCTGCTGGTCCTGGCCAGCCTGGCCTGCTGGCTGGAGCCGGGGCCGACCTGGGCGGCGCCGGGTGTGCCGCCCGCAATGGCAGTCCGCGGTGCCCTCCCGGCGCGCGCGCTGACCGGGCTGATCGCTGCGGTGAGTGCCGCGATCCTGATCCTGGTGCTGGCCCGGGCCGGCGCCTGGTGGACTGCGACCCGTGCGCTGATCAACCTGACCATCGATACTGAGGCGACCTGCCTGCGCTACGCGGCCAACACGCCCTACGGGCTGCAATGGCCCTGGATGGTGATCATCGACGACTGGGTGGTGCCACTCAATGCGCTGGTCTTCCGCGCCGACCCGGCCTTGGGGCCGATCGCCTTGCTCGTCGGTGGCGATGGCTGCGAGGGGATCGCCGCCACCGGCATGGTCCACTTCAACAGTTGGCTCGCGCGCCCGTTCGCCGATCTCGATGCCCGCTTCGGGCCATTGCGGCATCCACCGGGGCCCTGAGCGGGGCAGCGGACTGCGGCGAACCGGGATGCCGCGCTCCCGAACGCGGCGCACAGACGCTGCCGCTCGGCGTGATGCATCAATCCGGATGCATCAACCGACGCAGCAAGCCGACCTCAGTGCAGCAGGACTCGAATGGCAATGCGCTGATTGCGCTCGGCATCCGGGCGCAGGTGCTCGATGCGGGCGCTGAGGTTGCGCTTGCGGTCCAGCAACTCTGCCACCACCAGATTCTCGCCGCGTGGCAGATAGCCGATCTTCTGGCCGCGCCAATAGAGGGCGACTGCGCGCGGATCTTCGGGGTTGTCGGGTTCGCGCACCAGGCTCAGGCGCGCGTCCGGTCCCAGCGCTGCCCACAGGCGCGGGGCGGCATGATGCCGAAATCCGGTCAGCACCGTGTGCTGGATCAGAATCTCTCGCCCCAGCACCTGCGCCCCATCGGCGCTGCTGGAGTGCCCCCGTGGACGGCGCCGCGGACGCGGCCCGCGGGGGCGGTGCCCGCTGCTCTCTTCGCGACTGTTGCCGGCGCCGCGCTCACCGATGGACCCGCTGCTGGGGCGCGTGGCGACGGCGCGGGGCGGGGCAGGTCGCTGGGTCGGCATCGGGGCAGCTCTGAGACCGGTGAGGATACCTTCAGTTATAGCTGTTCAGGCGCGCAAATGCTCAGCATTTCAGGCTTTTTTTGCGAGAACTTCGACCTTTGCGAGCCCTTTTGCTGGTTACGGTGGTGGTAGCCGCCCCCGGACCTCCAGCCCGTCTGCCCCCAGCCCGACCAACAGCATCTCTCCGGAGGCGGGGAACACCCCGGTCAGCGCGGTGATGTTCACCTGATGGGTGACCAGGATCAGTGGTCGCGGCGACCGATCCTGCTCACCGCTCGCAGCCGCGACGGTTGGCGCCAGATGCGTCAGGACCAGGGCGCGGGTTGCCTCGGTGCTGGCCGTGGCCGCGCGGCGATCGGCAAAGAAAGAGTTCAGCGCTGGGAACGGCTGTACCTCGCCCACCCCGAGCAGGCGGGCGGTGTCCAGACAGCGGCACCATTGGCTGGAACGTACCTCGGCACGGTCGATGCCATGGGCACGCAGGCGGGCGCCGATCGCCCGTGCCTGATCGCGGCCGGCGGCAGACAGGTTGCGCTGGGTGCGGCACTCGTCCAGCACCATGCCCGGTGGATCACCGGTGCCGGGGGCGAGCGCATGACGCAGCAGCGCCACCGCGCGGCCCGCTGCCAGTTGCCCCCAGAGCGCCGCCTCTCCGCTCGGATCGGCGTCAGCGGGTGCGGCGGCCAGAGTCGCGGTCGCCAGCAGCAAGGACAACCAGCGTGCCAGCCGCCAGCGGCGGAAGGGCCGGCGCCTGGGCAGGCCGGCGGGTTGGGTGCGGTCGCTGGCGCCCGGGTGTTGCGCATGCGCTGGATCGTGCGAGACTGCGTGAAGAGCGCGACGACCACCACCGCGGTGGTGGCTGTCGCGGTGTCGCAAGGCGGCCATGGGATGGCTGTCCACCTGTTCGCTGCTGGCCGGTTCGCTGCTGGAGGTCATCGTTGTTCAAACCCTTCGCTAACCTGCTGTTTGCCTTGCTCCGCTATCTGGCGATCGGCCTCCTGGGGTTCGTTATCGGTGTGATCCTGCTCTACGGGGCCTGGCTACGCAGCGGGCCGGCCCTGGAGCCCTGGCACCGGGTCGAACTGACCGAGGAGTTCACCGCCAACCAGGCCGAGCGTATTCGCACCATGGAGGATTATTGGGCGTTGGAGGAGCGCCTATTCGCCGAACTGGATGCCAAGATCTACGACCGCAACGCCGCCCCCACCGGCGCCGGCACCTGGGCGGCGACGCTGTTTCCGAATCGCGAGCCGGATCATCTCCCCGAGCCGCTCGGCGAGGTCAGCGCCGATCCGCTGCGGCTAGAACGCGCCTTGTTGCGCTACAGTCCCGGCAGCGCCGCCGACCCGCGCGGTCGTGAGACCAACTGGAACCGCAGCTTTGAACTCAGCGCGGAGGCCCCGCTGGGATCGGTGCTGCTGTTACACGGCATGTCCGATAGCCCTTATAGCCTGCGTGCCCTCGGCGAGGCCCTGCATGCGCGCGGCTTTACCGTGCTGGGCCTGCGTCTGCCTGGTCATGGCACCGCCCCCTCGGGTCTGCTGCGCCTGACCTGGGAGGACCTGCGCGCGGCGACCCGCATCGGCCTGCGCCACCTGGCTGCCACCGTCAGCAACGGCGAGGGGCCGCTGCCCATTCATGTGATGGGCTATTCCACCGGGGCAGCGCTGGCGGTCGAGGCCGCCCTGGACCGCCGCGACGATGACACGTTGCCGGCCATCACCAGCCTGGTGCTGGTCTCGCCGGCGATCGGCATCTCGCCGGCGGCCGGGGTCACCCGTTGGCTGAACCTGCTCTCGCTGTTCCCGGGCTTCAGCCAGGCCGCCTGGACGGCGATCATGCCCGAGTTCGACCCCTTTAATTACAACTCCTTCTCCGCCAATGCCGCGCTGCAGGTGCACCGGGTCACCCGCGCGGTGGCGACCCGGCTGCGCACCCTCAGCGCGGAGGCCCCGCTGGCGGACTTCCCGCCCACCCTGGTGCTGCTCAGCACGGTCGATACCGCGGTCTCGCCCGATGCCGTCGTCGATACCCTGTTCAATCGCCTGGCGCCCGACCGGCATGCCCTGGTGCTCTATGACATCAACCGCTTTGCGCTGACCACGCCGATCCTGGTGCGCGATCCCGCCCCCTTCACCGACCGCCTGCTGGCCGATCCCGGGTTGCCCTTCACGCTGACCCTGGTCACCAATGCGAACGCCGATCGGCGCGCCATGGTCGCCCTGACCAAAGCGCCGGGCACCGCCAAGGTCACCGACACCGAGCCCCTGGCCGCCACCTGGCCGGCCGATGCGATCTCGCTGTCGCATGTCGATCCGCCGTTCCCGCCGGACGACCCTCTCTACGGGCGCTGCCCGCCTGAACCAGACGGGCGGGTCTGCTTCGGCGGGCTGGCCCTGCGCGGTGAGCGCGGGGTGATCAAGATCCCCGCCCAGTGGCTGATGCGGCTGCGCTACAACCCCTTCTACGACTATCAGGAGCGGCGCGTGCTCGATTGGGTGCTGGCGGCCAATGGTGGTGGGGAGGACGCTCGGCCAAATGTGCCAGAGGAGTGGCGAGAGGAGGCACCAGAAGAGTCGCCAGAGGAGTCGCCAGATACGCCATGAGCGCGCGCCAGTAGCAGGCACGGTCCCGGTCGGGTTGCCGCGACGTGACCCGACCGCGCGCTGACGCGACTGGTCCATGGCGCGGCGCGGAGGACGGCATCGGTCGGCCGTTCAACCCTTTCTGACCGCCACTCATCGGCCACCGTAGGCATAGGCTCAGGTGTTGAGCCACCGGGTCAGACATGCTGTAGGCACTCGTCTGCGACCTCAGAAAAACGGCCCGGAGCCTGCCATGGACCAACGCATTCCCTATCAGCTCTATTGGGGCAAGGCCAAGCCGAGCGTATCGGATCGCCCTACCTGGCATCCCTTCGCTTACCATAGCCTTGATGTTACCGCGGTTGCGGCGGTGTTCCCCGCAGGCGCGGGGATGAACCGAGCGCAACCGCCAGATCGCCGAGCTGGAGCGCGTGTTCCCTGCAGGCGCGGGGATGAACCGCTCGGCCCCTCGGTCGTTGGTGGAGCCCCCGCGTGTTCCCTTTAGCCCGGAGGCAGGACCGCCTCGCGCCACCAGTGGCCGTCGTTATAGACCAGCACCTCGCCGCGCTGGTCGTGCCAGTCGGCCAGTACGTGGCGGATAGCCGGCGTGCCGTTGATCTCCAGGGGATGATCGGCCGGGCGATGGGTGTGGCCGTGGATCAGGCGGCGGACCCCGGCCTGGCGCATGCGCCGCAGGACCTCGGTCGGGTTGGCGTCCATGATGCCGGCGCTCTTGGTGGCCATCGCGGCGGCGCTGCGGGCGCGGTAATCGGCCGCGATGCGCCGTCGTCGCGCCAGCGGCTGCCAGAGGAACAGGCGCTGTACCAGCGGATTGCGTACGCGGCGGCGAAAACGTTGGTAGGGCCGGTCGTCGATGCAGAGGAGGTCGCCGTGCATCAGCAACACTGGTTCGCCACCGAGCCGCAGCCGGCAGGGGTCGCGCCGCAACCGACTGCCAGTGGCGCGGGCGAAGCGCCATCCGAGCAGGAAGTCGCGGTTGCCGTGCAGCAGGGTGCAGGGGGTGCCGGCGCCGGTCAGGGTGCGCAGGCCGGCGCGGACCTCGGGCAGGGCGTCGTCGTCATCGCCGATCCAGGCGTCGAACAGGTCGCCCAGGATATACAAGGCGTCGCTGCCCCGGGCACGTTCGGCGAGGAAGGCCAGAAACAGGGCGGTGAGCGCGGGGCGCGCCGGCGTCAGATGCAGGTCAGCGATGAATAGGTGTTGCCCGCGGCGGTCGGTGGCCGCGCGGGCGGGGAGGGTGGAGACCGGCGGCGACGGGGTAGTCAGGGGCATCGGCGGGTCGTGGCGCGCGCCGCCGGCGGATCGGACGTGCGCCGGCGGGGTCGTGTCTGGACCTGGGTGCGGGCAGGCTAGCCGAGGACCTCGGCCTTCAGAAGCACCACGTCCTCGACCGGGACATCCTGGTGGCCCTGGCGACTGCCGGTACGCACCCCTTTGATGATATTGACCACCTCCATGCCCTCGGTGACGCGCCCGAAGACGCAATACCCCCAGCCGTCCTGGCCGGGATAGTCCAGGAAGCCGTTGTCGGCCACGTTAATGAAGAACTGGGCCGAGGCCGAATGCGGATCGTTGGTGCGCGCCATGGCGATGCTGCCGACGCTGTTCTTGAGCCCGTTGTTGGCCTCATTGGTGATCGGGGCGCGGGTGGGCTTTTGTTGAAACCCGGTGTCCATGCCACCGCCCTGGATCATGAAGCCGTCGATGACGCGATGGAACAGGGTGCCGTCGTAATGGCCGTCCCGAACGTATTGCTCGAAGTTGGCGCTGGTGATGGGGGCCTTGTCGTGGTCCAGCTCGATGACGATGTCGCCATGATTGGTCGAGAGCTTGATCATCTGATCTCCAGTGTGACTGCGGTTGGGGATGCGGGCCGGACCGGGCGTGCTAGCCGGTGTTGCTGGGGCACTATCCTATAGGTTTGGGGCGCGCGGCAAAACTCCGAGCGGTCTCCGTCGCCGTTGTGACGGCCGTCGGCGCCCCCGGCAGCGACGGTCACGGCATGCCCGACGGGCGCTCCGGCGCCAGCAGGCTGCCGGCCGATACCGGGACGGACCGGCGCTGCTGGTGCCGCCGCACACGGCGCCCGCGCGGGCGCTCGGTCGCCCTGATCGCGGGGCGCCCGCGGCCGGGGCGGCCGGTGTTGTCTGGCCCCCGGCCGCTGGCGGTTGCCCGCTGGCGACGCCGCGCGCAGCGTGCCGACCTTGGCAATCGGTCCGGTTTGCTACCATGTCGGCGCTGTAACTGCCGCTGCCATGAACCGGATGCCGCCATGCTTGCCATCTACAACACCCTCACCCGCCGCAAAGACCCGTTCACGCCCATCGAGCCCGGCAAGGTGCGGATGTATGTCTGCGGCATGACCGTCTATGACCTCTGCCACCTAGGCCATGCGCGGGTTCTGGTGGTCTTCGATGTGGTCTACCGCTACCTGCGCCGACTCGGCTATGCGGTGACCTATGTCCGTAATATCACCGATATCGACGACAAGA
>REDK01000065.1 GCA_007693535.1 Chromatiaceae bacterium | reverse complement strand
GCGGCAGCGCGGCCGGCGCCGGCAGCACCGCCGGGCAGCCACCGGCGAGCAGCGTCGCGTACCAGGCCGCGAGCACCGGCGCCGGGACCTGCGCGGTCAGTGCTGCGGCGCCGTCGACAATGCGGGCGTGAGTGATTGTCAGATCCGGTTGCAGCGCTGTCGGCGCCGCTGGCAGTGCGAACGCCGGATCGCGCCAGCGTGGGTCGTTGCCATCCGCAGGCCCGGCGCCGTCGTCGTCGATGGCGATCGCCGGCAACAGCCAGAGCGCCGCCAGCGCGGCTGGTAGCGGCAGCCGCCAGGGGGGGCCGGCGGCTGGCGCGGCCCCGGATGGCGGCGATGCGAGCGGCCATTCGAGGACCTGCTTCTGCAGCAGGCTTGGGCGCCCGGCGCTGTCGCGGGCGTGGCTCGGCGCGACCGCCACCGCGAGCAGCCGATCCGGCAGGCGGCGCCAGAGCAGGCCGCGGGTCGGATGGTCTTCGGCGCCGAGGCGCAGCGCCCCGGCGAGATCGGTGCGGCCAGCACCGAACCCCGGCGAGCAGGCGAGCCAGCGATAGTCGGAGGTTCCGCCGGCCACCTTGCCCCAACGCCCGCGGCGCAGTGCCAGGACCGGCAGTGGGGCTGGGGTGTCGGCAAGGGCCGGCCAGGGCGGCAGATCCACCGCGTTCACGGCCCAGCCTCCGCGAGCAGCCACAGGAGCGGCTCCAGGAGGTTCAGCGGCACCCCGGCATGGTTGGTGCGCAGGTCCAGGTGCTCGTCGTAGAAGACCACCGGCAGCAGCGCGCCATGCTGCTCCCGCACGCCGACTGCCGACAGCGGGAACAGCCGGTAGCGCCCGGGCGACCAGTAATGATCCAGTGCCTCGCTGACCCCCGGGGCGAGGTGCGGTTGCAGGAAGGCCGCCGACTCGTCGCGGGCGCGCTGGTAATCGGCGATGGTCTCGATCAGCGCGTCGCACTTCGACACGCAGACCGCGAGCGGGCGCGGGTCGCGCTCGGCGCTGCCGCGTGCCTGTTGCATCGCGAGCAGGCCGCGCCGCACCTCATCGGCCTGCTGCCCGGCATCGCGCAGCGGGTCGAGCAGCAGCAGGAGCCCGTCCGCGGCGGCGAGGCGCCGTGCGGTCTCGGCGTCGACGACCTCGGACTCGGCACCGGGGCGGTCCTCGACCGCGATGGCGGCCCGCTCGCCGGTACGTTCATTGACGAGCCAATAGGCCAGATGGTCGCTGGTTCCGGGCGGGGTCGGTGGCGGGAAGTGCCCCTGCCGGCGAAAGCCGTCCAGCCGTTTGGCGAACCACTCGGCGTTGCCGTCGGGTGGCACCCGCACCGACCAGTCGCCGCCGCGCCGATGGCAACTGAACAATTGCGCGAGATACACCGTCTTGCCCGAGGAGGCTGCGCCCCACAGTCGTAGCGTCCGCGTCGCAGGCTCCGCTGCTGGCGGACCCGCCGCCCGCGGTGCCGGCGCGGTCGGGCCGCCGACGAGCCGCTGTGGGTCATTTGCCAACAGCGCCGCGGCCAGTCGCGTGGCGTGCGCGCGGCTGGCTGGCGTGGCCGGTCCCGGGGGCGCCTTGGCGGGCAGACCGACCAGGTGGATGCGGGAGGCGGCGCCGGGCGAGTCGCTGGTCTGTGCCGTGGGATCAGGGCCGGAGGTGGGCGCGCGCGAGTACAGGCTGATCCGTTCGGCCAGCGCCGGTTCCAGCGGCAGCAGCAGCACCGCCAGCGCGCTGGCCGGCAGGTCGGCCGGCAGTGCTATCAGCGGCGCACCGTCGAGCACGGCGGCGTAGATCGCGGTCAGGCGCTCGAAGTCGAGCTGCCGGGCCAGTGCGCCGATGCCGGTAGCGATCAGCGCCGCGACGCCGTCGGTATCCAACCAGATGTTCTCGACGGGTAGCGGCCCGGCCGGCACTGCGCTGGGTTCGGCCACCCGCGGCAGCAGCGCGAGCGCTACCAGCGCAGTTGGCACCGCGGTCGGCGCCGCGACCGGGTGCGGCCAGTCGAGGACCCGGCACCGCGGGTCCGGCGTGTCCCCGGGTGGGACTGGCCCAACGCACCCTGCCTGCCAGCCCTGCCGATCGCTATGCCAATACCAGAGCGGCGCTGGGGCGTCTCCGGCGTTGGGCAGCAGGGCGGCGGCGCGCGCCTGTGCGGCGGGGTCGAAGCCTGCGCTGGCCGCCAGCCAGCTGGGTGCGGCCGCGCCGGTCGCGGCGCGGCCCCAGATCCCTTGGGCGCAGTTGAAGCGCCAACGGTTACGGTGGCCGAGGTCGGCCAGGGCCGGCCAGGTGCGCCAATCGGGCTCACGCCGGTCGGGATCACTCATCGCGGGGCCTCCAGCGGGAGGTCGATCGGATCGATGCCAGCATGAGCGTAGGCCCGCCGGCGCAGCGCGGCATCCGGGCGACCCGCGGTGGCGCGCAGTGCCTCGAGCAGCGTCCGCGCGACGGGGTCGGGCTGGCGCGCCAGCGCCGCGCTGGCCTGTTCGATACTCGCCGCCGCAAGGCGAGCACCGTGCTGTTCGAGTGCCGCGAGCAGGCGCTCGGCCTCCTGCAACTGCGCCTCCATCAGGCCATGCCCAACCTCCACCCCGGGCAGCTCGGCGAGCAGCGCCCAGACCCGATCGAGCAACGGGCGCGCGGCGGGGGCCGGGGCGTCGAGTTCGAAGCAGTCAGCGCGCAGTCGTTCGAGGCGCGCCCGCAGGTCCGTGTGGTGCCGGGCCTGGGTCAGCCGTGGCCGGTCAAGGCGCTCAACCAGGGCAGCGGCCTGCGTGACCTCGGTTTGCCAGGGGCCGATCAGCGAGCGCGGCGAGGCCGCTGGCGGTCGGGGGAGCACCAGCCGAGCCGCCAACCGCGCGGCCGCGTCGCGATCGGCCAGCAACAGGTCGGGACCAGCGCCCGGCGCGCCGGCGATGGCCGCGAGCTGCTCCCGCAGCTCGGCCCGTTGCCGGTCCAGGTCATCGGCCCGGGTGGCCAGCGCCTGCTCCAGCGCTTGCTCCCAGCGCGGCAGCTCCCCGCTCAGGACTTGGAGCACCCGCAGCGGCGTGCGCTGGTCCGGTGCGGTCGGCAGCGGCGGCCGGGTTTCGGCAGTCGCGAGCAGCGCGTGCCCGGCGCGCAGCGCCCCGAGCCGGGTGGCCAGGCCTGGCACGGCGCTGGTCCGCAGTTGCTCCTCGGCCGCGATGATGGCCGCCCGGCGCTCGATCAGGGCCCGGCGCTCGGCGTTCAGCGTCGGCGCCGGTGCCAGCGGGTCGAGCGCTGGCGGGGGTGGCAGCGCGAGCGCCGCAGCCAGCGTTGCGAGGCGCCTGGCGCGGTGCTCGAGGGCGGCCAGCCGGTGCGCGTGGCGGTGCGCGCGTGCCTCGGTGTCGGCCAGCAGCCCCTGCACCGACGTTTGCATGGCGACGAGCCCGGCGCGGGTGTCGATCAGGGTGGTTGCCCGCTGCTCCGCCAGCCGCTCACGCAGGCCCGCCAATTCGCGGCGCAGGGCCTCCCGCCGTGCCGCCGCGGTGACCGGCAGGGCGCGCGCGGCGAGCACCGCGAGGTCCCGCGTGATCGCGTCGGCCAGCCGTTCGCACTCGGCGACAATCGCCGGGGCGTCCTGCTCCAAGGCCCGCTCGACCTCGACCTCGGTCATGCGGACCGCCTCGCGCCAACCCCGGAAGCCTGCGGGATCGGTCGGGTGCTGGGCCCGCAGCGCGCGGATACGCTCATCGAGCGCCGCGCTGAGCGAGGGTTCGGTGACGTGCTCGAACAGCGCGAGTGCCCGGGTCAGGCGTCCCATCAGCCGCACCTGCTCTGCTTGGCCGAGTGCCAGCATGCGGGTCTCGAGCGCGCTGAGCCTGGCGAGCAGGTCGTTGACCTCGGCTTCTGGCCGGGTGCGCCATTGTCGGGCCAGCTCCTGATAGCCTGCGCGCAGCCGCTGGTAATCCCGCCCGGCGTCCGCGACCCCGGCGAGGTCGGCGTCGGCGCCGTCGCGCAGCACACCGAGCCAGTCGCGCAGGCCTTCGAGTCGCGGAAACACTTGCTGTAACGCACCGGGCTTCGGCAGCGCATCGAGTGCGCGGGCCGGCGCCAACAGGTCGGGTAGCCGTCGCTGGCCGGGCGGGATGCGCGGGCTGGCCAGGAGTTCGGCGCGCAGGCCCGGCAGGGCCGCGGCCAGGTCGCGCGTCGGGCCGGCGGCTGCGCCGGGGGCCCCCGCGCGTTGGGCGGCCTCGATATAGAGGTCGAGCAGGTTGCGCTCGGCGACGGATGCTTTCCCGAGATCGGCTAGGATCTGCCGTGCCGCCTCGAGCCCGTCGCGATCGGCGATCGGGACCGGCAACGTTCCGAGTCGCTCGGTGCGTGCCACGGCGCGCGCCGCGAACCAGCCGGCCAGGTCGCCATCGGTGGCGGCGTTGGTGGTCGCGAGCAGTGCCTGCTCGCCCGCGCGCTGCCGCTCGATCTCGGCGAGCAGCGCGATGAGGTCATCGGCGAGTCCCGCACAGCCTTGGTATTCGGCGCGCCACCGCGCCAGTTGGGCGGTCCGCGCTGGCCAGGCGAACGGCCGTAGCCGGGGGGCGAGCGCGGCCGCCAGGGCCTCGACCCGGCGGTGCCAGGCGTCCGCGGCTGGTGCCACCCGCGCGGATAGTCGCTCGGTCTCGGCGAGTAGCGCACGCAGCGCTGGTTTGCCGTGTTCTTGGTCCATCTCAGCCTACCTGTCTCGGTCTAGGCTCAGCCTATCAGGGCGAGGAGTGCGAGCGCGTCGCGGCGCGACGGCGCCTGCGAGAGCGGATCGACCATGGCGCTGCGCGCCAGCGGCGATTGCAGGCAGCGTGCACAGCCCTCGTCGCGTCGACACGGGCAATTGGCGAGCCAGTCGCGGGTGTCGGCGAGCAGGCGCAGCAGCAGATTGAGATCCTGATCGAGCGATTGCACCAGGCCGATCCCACCCGGGTAGAGGTCGACGATCATCAGACCGGTACCGAGGTCGTCGGCGTGACCAGCGAAGGGCACGATGGCGACCGCGTCCTCGGCTACGCCGACATGCACCGGGAAGACGTGCCGTAGGGCCTGTGCGAGCGAATGCAGGCCGTGGCCGGTGGCGGGCGCGGCCGGCAGTTGCAGCAGGAACCCGGTGGTCGGCAACGGCAGGCTTTCGACCTCGGCGAAGTCGGCCCGCTGGACCTCGACCCAGTGCCCGCTGGCCGGGTCGATAGCGTATTCCAGATAGCCGCTGACCCATTCGCGGTAGGTGGTCTCGACCAGGGCCCGGGCGAGGCCGCCGCGGCCGAGCAGGCGCAGGTCGCGCCGACCGTCGATCCCGCGGGTCGCGCTTAGACGCGGGGCGAATACCCGCCAGGTGCGCACTGCGCGATCCTCGGGCCGGCACTGCACGCGTAGGCTGCCGGCGGGGCCGGCGATCGCGGCCGCGTCCTGCCATTGGCTCACCCGATAGCGTCGTCCCTGGTGCAGGAACACCCGCCATGGATAGGCCTCGATGGTCAGGCGTTCCGGGTCGATGCGGGTTAGTACCGGCTCGGCACCCGGATCGTAGAGGTCTACCAGGCGGTCGCCGAGACTGGTCAACGGCGGCGCCCGATCGCGCGGCAGCACCGAGCTGTACTCTACCTCCACGGCGAGGCGCGCCTGGCCTGGCGGGCCGGCCAGATAGCGCACCTCGCGCCGCTGTAACTCATGCTTGTCGGCCAGCGCGCGCAGCGTCGCCTGTACCCGCCCGGTCTGCTCGCGCCGGAAGCTGGTGTCCAGCCGTGCCGGGGTATCGGCCAGCTCGTTGAGCGCGAGCAGCAGGTGGCGCTTGATCACGCCCGGTTGCGGCTCGGCTGCGACCATGCGCCGTGCGCGCCGGGCGAGCAGGTCGGGCTCGCGCGCGAGCCGCTGTAGCAGGCTCGCGACATAGGGGTTGCCGAAGGCCGGCAGCAGGCCGATCTGCACCGGCGCGGTGTCGGCCAGCCGCCCAGTCTGAGCGATCAGGTCGGGCAGATCGAGTACCGTTTCGGTATCGATCTCCAGGATGCGCGCGGCTGCCGCTACCGGCTCCACCAGGCGGTCGGCGGCGGGTCCGAGACTGGCACGAAAGCGCGCGATGCCAAGGGCGTCGACCGATCCCGGCGTGGCGACGTGGGTCGGCCAGCCGGCCGCCACCGAGGCCGCTGCGGCCGCCAGCGACGGCTCGCGCTGATCCTGCGCCGGCCCGCCGGCCGCACCCAGCAGGTAGAGATCGAGTGGCTGGCTGGGGGTGGCCGGGATCGCGGTCTGGGCATCCTCGAAGCGTCCGGGCAGGCACAGGTTGACGAAGGCGCTGAGCTGGGTCTCCGCCACCGCGGCCCCGCGCACACAGGCCAGTTGCCGCGGTGGCGGCCCGCCGCGGTGGTTGAGCAGGCGGTCGAAGCGGTGGGTGATGGCCCAGAAATTGGCGGCGAGCACGCCGGAGTAACGGTGCAGGTCCCACCAGACCAGGGTTCCAACGCGCTGCAACAGCCGTGGCTGTTCGACAAACCGCGGCAGCAGCCGGTCCGAGAGCGTCATCGCGTCGGTCAGCCAGACCCAGGCCGGGCTGTCGGCACCGGTGGTGGGTGCGAGCAGCGTGGCGGCCTCGGGGTCGGGCAGAAACGCGAGCAGCCGCTCGCGCAGGGCCGCTGGTTCATCGGGACAGATCAGCAGCACCACCGCATCACCGCGCGCCGCGGCGCGTTCGGCACAGGCGGCGATCGCCTCCAGTTGGCCGGCGTCGTCGGGTGCCTCGAGCAAGCAGTGTCCCGGGCTCGCGAGGACTGCCGAGACCAACGAGGCCGGCAGCGCCCGGGCGGCGAGCGCCGCCGGCAGCAACGTCGGGTCGGCCGGGGTGGCGGGCGCGCCCGCCCACCGCACGAGTGACTCGCAGGCGATGCCGCGGGCGCGCAGCATGGTCGGCCAATTGGGCAGCGAGTCGGTTGGCGGTCGGCGCCGGCGCGGCGGCGTGGTGTCCGGTGCGGGTGCGGGTGCGTGGCTCAGCGCGATCATCCCGAGGGCAATGGCGGTCAGTGCGCCCAGCGCCCACAGCGCGAGCGGGTAGGCGGGTGCCGGCGGTGGCGCGCCGATCCGTCCGGCGCCGGCCGCGAGCAGGATGGCGAGCGGTGCGACCCCCGCCGCGAGCAACCAGTGGCGCGTTGGCGTCAGCCCGATCGATCCGGCGAGCCAGCGCCCGGCGGACGCCGCACGGTTGCCGGTGATGGCGGCGATGACCAGCGCGAGCAGCCAGAGCCCGAGCGGCACCGTGGCTGCAAGCAGGTGCCCGAAGGTGCTGCCCGGATGCAGCTGATCCCACAGCAGGTGCCAGCCCTGTTGCCAGCGACGGGCTGCGACGGCCTCGATCAGCCAGCTCGCGAGCAATGCGAGTGCGAGTGGCAGGCTCGCGAGCAGCAGGACCCGCGTCCAGTAGGCACCGCGGTCCGGCAGCGTGCGCGCGGCCAGGCGGTCGGCTAGCAGGCCCACGCCTAACAGGGCAAGGAGCAGCGCGAGCGGCAGCCAGGCGATCATGTCGCCCCTTCCAGCGCGGTGGCGTCGAGGTGCCATTCCACGGTCAGCAGGTAGAGCCGCGCCGGGTCGCTGCCCAGGCGCCAGGCCTCGCTGTCGAAGCCGTGCCGCGAGAGGAGTTCGCGGACCCCATCGTCGCGCTGCCAGGCGGACGGCAAGACCGCGAAGCGTACGGCGGTCGAGGTTCGCTGATCGGCGCTGATGCGAAAGCCGGGCGCCGGCGCCGACCGCGCGAGCAGATCGGCGAGCGCAGCCCGGCGTAGCTGCCACTCCGGGCCAGTCCCGGCGCTGCCGGGCGCGCCGCTCGCGGCGTCGTCGAAGGCCTGCCGGTAGCGCCCGCTCAGCGCCCCGACGAAGCCGAACAGGTCCAGCAGACCCGCGCAATAGGGCGCGTCCCAGCCAGCGAAAGGCGCGGGTAGGTCGGGCTGATGGGCCTCGAAGTGGGCCGCCACGGCGGGGCGGATCTGCATCATGCGCTGCAGGTCATCCGGGGCCAGGACCAGGCGGTGACAGGCATCGGCCGGTGGGTGCACGATCAGGTCGGTCGGGTCCACCAGTCCCTGCATGCGTTGGAACTCGCGCAACTGTGCGCTCAGCCAGTCCAGCTCCGCGGCGCGCGCGGCAAGCCGGGCGCGCAGTCGGGTGAGCACGGCGAGGGTGTCGACGGCGAGCGCTGCGCGCACGTTGTCGCGCGTCTGCTCGCGCAGCCCGGCGAGCTGGTCGCAGTCGACGCGCAGCGCGGCGGCGAGCTGGCCCCGGGTCGGGTCGAGAAAGAACGCCCGCGCCCGCGCGATGCCGCGCCGCACCGCACGCTGCGGGCCCAGCGCGAGACTGCTCCAGAGCAGGACGAACAAGGCTGGCGCGAGGGTCAGCGGTCGGTCCAGTACGGTGCTGGCGGCGAGCAGCCGCGCCTGCCAGGGCGAGTCGGCCGCAGCGATGAGCGGCAGTTGGCGCACCAGGTCCTGCGCGATCGGCGTGGCGAGCAGCGCACCGATGAGCGCGAACAACGGCCAGAAGCCGGCCAGGCCGCGTCCGTTGCCCCGAATCCACTGGGCCTCGGCGGCGCGAAAGGCGGCATGCGCGTGCGCCACCGCGGTCGGCCGCGGCGGCGCCGCGGGCCCGGTGGCGGCCGGGGCCGCCTGACCCTGCAGCGCGGTAATGGTCTCGTCGAGGGTGTCGGTGACGGCCTGCAGCGGGACTGGATGGTACTGATCGTGCAGGTCAGCGCCGATCGCCGCGATCAGTGGCTTGCCGTGGTCGGCGAGATGTGCCTCGCGCAGCCGGCGGATGCACGCGAGCCCGTCGCGCTGCAGTTCACGCGCCAATTGCCGGGCGCCGCGCTCGAAGCCGGCGCTGACCCGCGTCACCCAGTCGGCGGCTGCTGGCGCCGGCAGCGCCGCGAGTTCGGCGGCCAGGGCGTCGGTCGCCTGGCGCCAGCGCGCGTCGAGCGGCGCGTGGCTCGCCGCACCGGCCTGGACCTCGGCCAGCAACGGCGCGAGGGCCGCGGCCAACCGTTGTGGCGGGTGCAGACAGCCGGTTTCGCCGCCGCCGCGCAGATACGGCAGCCAGCCGGCGCCGAAGCGCGCCGCGGCCAACTGGCTCAGCCAGCCGGTGCTGCGCTCGAGCAATCGCACCCCGAACGCGGCGGCGATGCCTTGATCCCCGCCCGGGTGCTCGTACAGGGATTTCAGCCTGTCATCGCCGCGCAGCCCGGCGAACAGCAGCAGTTCGAGCCACAGGGTGACCTCGCCAACGCGGCTGCTCGATGGGCGATGGCTATCGCCGGCACGCCCGTCGAGCAGATAACAGCGGCCGACCGCCGGCTGTTTGCCGGTCAGCGCCGCCCGCCAGGCCTCCAGCGAGCGGCCGAGCGCCCGGCGCAGGGCCGCAGCCTCCGGCCCGCTACCGCGGTAGTTGTCGAAGTCGAGCACCGCGATACAGTGCAGCCGGCGATTGGCGGTCTGCGCGACGCGCCAGCCCGGGTTGTCCTGTTCGAGCCGCCGCAGCACCGCGCGGGTCAGGCTGTCGAGGGTCGCCACCGCCGGGGCGGCCTCCAGATGGGCGAGCACGATCAGGTCCAGCCCGGGCTGATCGCCGGGGCGCAGGGCGACCACCTCGGGGCGGCGCAGGAAGGCCGCCGCCTCGGCGGCGGCCGCGGCGAGCGCCGGCTCGGTCGCGCCGGGGTGCGGCGGCACTGTGCGGATCTGCCGGTAGAGGTCGAGCAGAAAGTCGGCGTTGCCGTCGGTCGCATCCGGCTCGATCGGGTCGCCGTCCGTGGTTGGTGTGCGCTCCTGTGCCTCTGGCAGCCACAGCAAGGCCAGGTCACGCAGGCGGTGGGAGTCGGTGCCGGTGGCGGCCGGCGTCGCCCAGGCCAGGCTGCCGCGCGTGGCGGTCTTACGCAGCAGGCGACGCAGCACAGCGCGGCCGAAGCGGCCGTGGCCGATCAGGATGGCGGGCTTGAGTACCGGCGGTGCTGCCTCCGGCATGCTCTACTCCTTCGGAACGGTTCAACAACGAGCGAACGCGTCGATGCCTTTGTTCAGGTGATGAGTGATCCGTGCTGAGTGACCCGCTCCAAAGACGAGGCGGGTGCGGCTCAGTCGAAGGTCAACGGTGTCGGACCTGTGCCAGGTTGGGTTGGTGCGGCCGCGGCACGCCCCGGTGCGGCGGCGCCGAGTCCCGGCAGCCGGTGCAGGTCATCAATCAGGGTACGCAGCGCGCGGATCACTGGCAGATCGAGGTAGTCGGCTTTAGTGGCGGTGCCCTGCAGGGTGCCGAGATCCACCCGCACCAGTTGCTCGTCGAGCCAGGCGCGCAGCCGGTCGCGGCGCTCCGTTAGCCGTTCGTCGCCGAGCGCCGTGGCGGCGGTCTCGATCTGCTCCTCGAGGCGGGCGCGCAACTGTTCACGCCCGTGTAGTTCGCCGAGCTTGAACAGCACGACCGCCAGCAGCCGGTGTAGTGGCATGAACGGCGGCGCTGCGGCCTCCGGCGCGGCCCAGACCCAGGTCAGGCTGGCGTCGTCGCGCTGGCGGATGACGCGCGTCAGCAGCCCCGCGGCGAGCACCTCCAACGCCCAGCTCACCCCGAGTTCCGAGCGGCGCGGGTTCAGGTTCGGCAGCGAGCGTTCCCAGCGTCGGTCGGTGTGCAGGTGGTAGCCGCGCTGCTCGTTGGCGGCAACGCGCAGATAGGCCTCCTCGATCTCACCGGTGATGGCCGGGAAGTAGTAGAGCGGGATCGGCAATTCCACGTCATGGACGATCACTAGGCGCGGGTCGTGCCAGACTGCGCTCTTCACCTGGCGCCCGGCCTCGCCGAGGATCTCGGTGAGTTCGCGCACGAAGGTTGCCGCACCTTCCCCGGCCGCGGTGGCGTCGAGGCCCAGGATCAATTGCCGGGTGCGGTTCAGCACCACGCCGTCGGCCAGCGCCTTGGCGTCGGCGCTGCTGACCCGGGCGAGTACGCCGGCCAGTTGGCTCAGGGCGCGGAACTTCATCCTCTTATAGTCGGCGATGGCGGCCGCCGGGGGCGTCTCGCCGCTGCCGGTGCCGGCCAGTACCAGGCGCGCCTCCAGGTCGAGGCCGGCGGCCAGGTCGAGGCCATCCCCCTGGGGATCAGTAGACAGGCGTCGGCCGAGCAGGCGCGGGCCGAGCCGCTCTTGGCCAAGCGCGATCAGTGCGCGCTTGAGGTCGCCGACGGTCTCTTCCAGGCCCTTCTCGCGCACCCGCCCGTCGGCGCCGACCACTGGCGCCAGTTCGCGGGTGATGGCAGCGCTGAGCACCTGGCGGTCGAAAGTGGCCAGCGCCCGCCCGCCAGCCACGAACAGGTGGTCGAAGACCTCGTCCCAGAGCCGCCGCCGCGGCTCGGTGAGGGTCTCCAGAACCTCCACCCGCAATGCGAATGGTGGCACCCGCGCCTGCTCGCCATTGCGCAACCGCTCGGCCTCGGCAGCGAGTTCACGCACCAGCGCGTCCATCCGTGTCGCCAGGCGCACGAACTGGCGCGAGCGCCGCTGCAGCCACCGGTGCAGGGCACGGAACTGATCGAGGCGTACCTTGGCATCGAGCAGCCGCACGGCGGCGCCGCGGGTCTTGTTGTATTCGTTCTCGGCCTCCTGGCGCACCTGGTCGAAGTCGCGGTCGCGATTGAACAGTCGGCGGGTGTTGGCGGCGCGTTGCAACGACTCGTAGATCTCCTCGCGCAACCGCTTGCGCACTGCCGGATTACTGAGCAGGTCGGCCCGCTCGGCCTTGCGGAACTGCGCCTCGGCGCTCGGTAGCCAGTCGGTGCCGCAGACCTCAAGCAGCCGCACCACCAGGTAACGCTCGGCGATTGGGTCGAGTTTGAGCCCGAGCACCAATTCCCCGGCCTCGGCGGCGTTGATCAGACCCGGGGCCTCGGCAGCGACCAATTGGTGGCCGATCCGCACCTCCTCTTCGAGCCGGGCGATCGCGTCGATGTAGACGTTGACGCTCTCCTTCGGGAAGTACATCGAGCGGTCCTTGATGCTGACCCGGGTGATCAACTGCGCGCGGGCGGCGGCCAGCGCGCGCTCGACGGTGGTGAGCAGGGTCTCGGCGCGCTGCTCTGCGCCCTTCTCGTCGGTGCCGGTGACGCGACCGGCATCGACCTGTTCGACTAGTCGGTACCAGTAGCCATCGGTCAGGTCCTCGTTGGCGTCCTGGCGCTTCAATTCGCGCACCGAGCGCACGAAGGCGTCGTTGATCGCCTCCTCGCGGCCCTGCTCCGAGAGCTTCAAGAACCGTGGATCGGCGTAGTCCACGGTGAGCTTGGCGAGCGCCTGCGCGCGTTCGTCGTCGGGGTCGTGCCGGTCGGTGCCGAAGGTGATCTGCCCGCGGATTGCCTCGGCGGCAAAGCGCCTGGCGCAATAGTCGAGCAGGTCGGTCCCCGGCAGTACCAGCGCCGCCGCCCCATAGGCACCGAAGTTCTTGCTGAAGCCCTCGCCGACGTGGGCAAGATTACCGGCGAAATGGGTCAGTCCTTCGAGATTCTTCTCGTAGTTGTCGAGTTCGCCCGAAAGGTTGTCGATGATCGGCGTGAATACCTGCAGCCAGGCGGCATCGGCAATCGCGAGTTCGGCGTTGCGCAGCCCGAGGTGCGGGGGGCGGTCCATGATGAAGGTCATGAAGAATGGCCGCTGCGTAACCTGTGGCACGGTATCGCCGTGCTCATCGCGCACATAGACGAAGGTATCGAAGGTGCGTCCGCTCTGCTTGACCTGGTCGTAGTCGAGCTTGGTCAGGTATTCCAGCTCCTTGAGCGCGGCATAGGTGTTGGCGTGGATGTCGGCATGCAGTTCCGGACCGACCTGATCGGTGAGCAGGGTTGAGAGCAGCAGGTTGGCAATCAGGCGCGGTTGCCATTGGCGCTCCCGGATCACCGCGTCGAGCAGGTAGGCCGCAGAGAGAAAGCTGCCGGAGCCGGTGCCACCCGCGAGCGAGCAGAACAGATAGACATGGATCTTGGGCGGGCGCTGCTGGCGCCAGGTATTGTTGGGACGCAACATGGCACCGATCCGTTCGTCGAGGCGGCGGCGGATCTCGGGGGAGTGATAAAAGAACCCCAGGCGCGACTCGAGGCGAATCTGCCCGGCGCCCGGCTTGAAGCCGGGCCGCGGCTGATAGCTCTCGTCGAGCCAATCGCCGGTCTGCAGGTCGCGGGCGTGGCGCAGATGCTCGACCACGCGGGCCTTGTCGAAGGCAGCGATATTGATTCGATTGCCGGGCGGGATCTGGGTGAGTTGGTTCTGATCGACTTCATTGGTGTCGATCGAGATGAAGTCATTGAGCCCAGCGAGCTGACTGTCCCAGTTCGGCAAGTCCCGGGCGCGCGCGGCGATGCGATCGACGATGCGTGAGCCGATCCCACCGAGCCCGACGAATAGGGTCGGGATGATGCTGCCCTGCTGGGCCATGTATGCACGCGCCATCGGTGTCTCCTGCATATCGACGGGGCCGCGGCCAACCGCTGGCCGGGTCCGATGTCATTGAGTCTGGAGCAAATATCTGGCCGAGCCTGTCGGCGGTCAGGATGCATGAAGGCCGGTAAGAAGGCCTGCAGCGCTTGTTTCCAGAGGGAGTGGAAGTCGCTCGCCGTCATCGCCGGGTCTGCGCGTCCGCCAGTGCCGGTGCACCAGTGCCGGTGCAGCATAGCCGACCCGCAGCCACCAGCACCGGCCATGGTCGCCGGCGAGCCGATAATCTGACCAGACCGACAGCGCGGTGCGACCGCCGCGGTTAGGCGCGACCCGGGTCAGCTTGCCATCGGCCGTCGATTGGCTGACTACCAACCCGGGCGCAGGCCGCAGCGTGTAGAGTTCTTGGTCGAGTGGTTTGATCCAGCCGACCAGGTGATCGGCGCCATCGCGGAGCGGTCGGGGCGGGTTCAGGCCGACCAGTCGTTGCCACCAGGCCGGCTCCGGCAACGGTTGCCAGAGCGGCGCCGCAGGGCCGTCGGCGGTGGCGGGCGGCGCCCACAGGCTGACCGCGAACGCGCGCGGCAGCGGATAGCGCGGCAGCCACCAGCGCAGCGCCGCGAGCAACGCGAGCAACGCGAGCAGCAGTGCCCACAGCGCATCCCATGGGAAGTGATCGAGGCTCGGCGGGCGCACTGGGAGCACGCGCAGTTTGGCGACAAAGGGCTCGATGACGCGGAAATCGTCATAGGGGCTGTGATCGAGCATCAGTTGCAGCGGCAGGTCGAGGTCTGCGCTTGGCTCGACGATCTGTGGGGTGCCGAGGGTCACGCAGAACTCGTGCTCGCCCAGCAGCTGCGGCGGCGTGAGTGCCTGGCCGGCGTGCCAGGGGGTATCGGCGCCCGGCCAGCCGAGCGGCTTGCCGTCGAGGCTGAATGCGGCACCGGCGAAGGGGCCGGCAGCCAATGCCGCCGCGGACGGGTCGAGCCAGGCGCGCAGCCGCGGCGTGTCGGTATCGAGCACGCCGAGCCGGGCGGGGTCGTCGAGTTCGAGTCGAAACCGTGCGCAACCGCGTTGTTGTCGGGCAAGGCTCGCCGGGTCGAGGGTTGCGTCGGGCGGCAAGGTGCGAAAGGCAAGCCGGGGCCAAACCTCCAAGGCATGGGCAGTGGCGCAGCGTAATGCGGCGACCGCCTGCTCGGGCAGGCCGGGGCCGGCCCGATGCCGCGCGCTCACTTCGACGTGGCCACGGTAGGGCTGGGTCTGGTCTTTATCGTTTTCGCGAAAGCGCAGCCGCACGTCGTAGGTGACGCCAGGGCCGAAGCGGCGCCGGGAGCCGGCGATCGGGGCGCCGAAGTCGTCGCTCCAATCATAGCTGCAGCCAGCCGCGAGCGGGCCGTGCAGCTTGACGGCGATGTTGAAGTCGGGCTGATTGCCCGGAGTGCCGGTCGGCGAGCGCGCTTGTACCCGCAAGACGAACGGCGTCTCCGCCACCACCCGTCGCAGCGGGCGACCGGCGTCCATCGGGATCGCCCCGTCGGGGCCTTCGAAGTGGCCCGGCAGCAGGCTGAGTTCAGTAGCGATCTGCCGCAGGATCGCTACCTCGACATCATCACCGTCGGTGGTGAAGGTGTAGTGATGATCCGGCCGCAGCCCCTCGATGGCCTGCACCGAATAGGCGGCGCCCAGCTCGCGGGCGGTCAACAGGCCGCGCGCGGAGTTCACCGCCGGCACCAGGGTCTGCGCCGGCGGCGCGCCATCGCGCCGCAACGCGAGCAGCGCGACCTTCGGCGGGGTCACGTCGCCGGCGAGGTCGAGGGTACGCTGCCGCGCCCCGCCGCCGACGTGTTCGACCAGATAGCCGAAGGCTCCCGCGAACAGCCGGGTCATGTTCAGCACCAGGTCGTGTCCGCTCGGATCGATGAACAGGGCACCGAGTGCGGCGCCGTCTGAGTCGGCGTAGAGGGTATCGAAGAACGCGCGGTCGCGGTGGGCAGTCGGGCCGAAGGCAAGCACGTATAGCTGGACCCCGGCGGCGAGGAGTTCGCGGCGCAGGTCTGTGAGCGCGGCCGCTTCCCGGTCCATGGCCTCCGGCTCCGGCACGCCGTCGGTGACCAGCACCAGTACGCGTCGGTCGTCGGCCGCGGCCGGCCGCCCGAGTAGGGCAGCGAATGCGGCGCGCAGGCCCGGATAAAAATAGGTATAGCGACCATCGTAGGGTAGGGCATGCAGGGCCGCCCAGAACGCCTCGCGGGCAGCCGCACTCTGGTCGGTCGCGACGATCGGTACGCCGGTTCCGGTGGGCAACGCGTCACCGAGGTCTCGCGGCGCTGGCCAGTCAGACTGAAACGGGAACACCACGAAGTGGTCCGGGCTGCCGGGGCGGCGCGGATTAGGATCGACCAGGTCGTACAGCAGCATGGTCGCGAGCACCGCGAGCCGCCCAGGATCATTCGGGCCGGTGCCGTCGCGCAGACGCACCTGCATCGACAGCGAGGTATCCAGCACCACGGCGACCTGATTGGCTGCACTGGCCCCGCCGACCAGGCCTACCAGCAGGCCGAGTCCGAGGAGCCAGCGGTAGCACCCGCGCGCGAAGCGGTTCATGGCGCCGACAACCGCAGGTAAGGCCTGCGCTCGCCGAGGCGGGCAACCGCGACCGAATGGGCTGGGCGGGGCGATGGCCATGCGTCTGTTCGGTCCCCGGCGCGGGGGCCGTGCCGTCTCCGTTGCGCTGTCGTCGGGTCCGCGCGGGCGCTGGGCAGCGGTCCCTCGGCGCGGTGGGTCGCAAGTGTAGCCCCAATCGCCCGGCGTCTCGCAACCGCGCTGGGTCTGCACCGGTCTGCCCGCACTGGCCTGCCCGTACCAGCCTGCCGGGGAGACGCGGCTGAGCGGCCGGGCCGGCCAATCTCGGCCCGGCCCCGCGGGGCCTTCGTTTGCGGCCGTCGGGCGGCGCATGCGCCGGGGTGGTCGTCACCTTGACGGGCGAGTGCCAAGGCCCGGCTGACCTCGACGCGGTCTGCTACACCGACTGCTACCGCAGCCGCGACTGGCGCAAGCCGCTGGTTGCAGGCAAGCTGCACGCCCGCGAGTGGGGCGCTACGCCCGCGCTCGTCCGTCTTTCTGTTGCCGGAGTTTGACCCATGCCTGGCCTGGATCGCCGCCTTGCCGTCGCGCCCATGCTGGATTGGACCGACCGTCATTTCCGCGCGCTGGCGCGGCTGCTGACGCGCCAGACCCTGCTCTATACCGAGATGGTGACCACCGGCGCGCTGCGGCACGGTGACCAGGCGCGCCATCTGCGCTTCGATCCGGTCGAGCATCCGCTGGCCCTGCAACTGGGCGGGGCCGATCCGGACGCACTGGCCTGGTGCGCCCGCCTGGGGGAGGACTGGGGCTATGACGAGATCAACCTCAATGTGGGCTGTCCGTCGAACCGGGTCCAGTCCGGGCGCTTCGGTGCCTGCCTGATGGCCGAACCGGAGCTGGTGGCGGCGGCGGTGGCGGCGATGCGTGCCGCGGTGGCGGTGCCGGTGACGGTGAAGACCCGCATTGGGATCGATACCCAGGACAGCTACGAGGCGCTGGCGGCCTTCACCGACAAGCTGGCGGCGGCCGGTTGCTCGGCCCTGATCGTGCATGCCCGCAAGGCCTGGCTACAGGGCCTGAGCCCGCGCGAGAATCGCGAGGTGCCGCCGTTGCGCTACGACCTGGTGCGGCGCCTGAAGCAGGATTTCCCGCGGCTGCCGATCGTGCTCAATGGCGGCATCTTGGACCTGACCCAGGCGCGGCGTGAACTGGGACTGGCGCCTGAGGCAACGGGTCGCGCCACCCTGCCGCTGGCATTCGCCCCGGCCGCGCCGCCGCCTCTGGGCGCGCCGCCGCTGGACGGGGTCATGATCGGTCGGGCCGCTTATCACGACCCCTGGCTGCTGGCCAGCGCCGATCAGCTGATCTTTGGCGCCACGACCCCGCCGCCGACCCCGGCGGAGGTGCTGGATGGCCTGTTCGCCTACGTGGCGCGGGAACTCGCGGATGGGGTGCCGCTGGTGGCCATGAGCCGCCATCTGTTGGGGCTGTTTCACGGCCGTCCCGGGGCCAAGGCCTGGCGCCGGCACCTGAGCGAGCAGGCGCACCGGCCTGGGGCCGGCCTGGCGGTGTTGCAGGCCGCGGCGGCGGCGGTGCTCGGCAGTGGGCGTGAGTGAGGGCGGCTGGCCGGCCGGTCGCCGCGCCGCGTCGGTCTCTGATGGACGCGCCTGACGCACCGCCCGGATGGAATGGTTCGCGCTGACGCTGCTGTGTGCCTTCAGCCTGGCCTCGGCGGATGCCGCCACCAAGGCCTGGCTGCGGAACTATTCGGCCGCCGAACTCACCCTGGTGCGATTTACGCTGAGCGGGCTGCTGCTGTTGCCGCTGTTGGTGGGGTTGCCGGACCCGCGCACGTTGCCGGCCGCCTTCTGGGGCTGGATGGGCCTGTCGGTGCCGTTGGAGATCGCCGCGATGCTGCTGTATATGGCCGCCATCCGCGATCATCCGTTGTCGCTGACGCTGCCCTATCTGGCCTTTACCCCGGCCTTCGTGGTGCTGGTGGCCTGGCTGCTGCTCGGCGAGCGCATCGGCGCCGCCGGGATCGGCGGCATCCTGCTGGTGGTGGCCGGTGCCTGGCTGTTGAACAGCGGCGCCGCGCGGCGGTCGGACTGGCGCAGTTGGCTGCGGCCGTTGACCGCCATTCGGTGGGAGCCGGGTGCGCGGATGATGCTGGCGGTGGCGGTGCTCTATGCCGGCACCGCGGTGACCGGCAAGGCGGCGATGGCCTATCTGGGGCCGCGCCAGTTCGGGGCCTTCTATTTCGCCGTCATCGGCGCCCTGGTGGCGGTGCTGTTCGCGCTGCCGCTGGCCGGGCGGAGATCGGCGTCGCTGCGCCGCCTGTGGCGGCGGCCACTGGCGGTGCTGCTGGTGGCGGCCCTGAATGCGGTGATGGTGCTGACCCATTTCCTTGCCATTCAGCTCGTGGAGGTGGCCTACATGATCGCGGTCAAGCGCACCAGCCTGGTCTTTGGCATCCTCTACGGGGTGTTGCTGTTCGGCGAGCACGGGCTGCGCACGCGGCTGCCGGCCGGCCTGCTGATGCTGGCCGGGGTGGCCTTGATCCTGCTGGGATGAGGGCGCGGCTAGAGACAGGTGCCCAGCGTGGGCCGGGACGTGAAACGGGACGCGAACCGGAGCGTGAACCGGGGCGCGAGGCGCCGGTCGGCGAGTGCCGCCAGGGTCTCGCCCCGATCATCGGCGGGCAGCCGCGCCTGCTCATCCTGGGCTCCATGCCGGGGCTCGCCTCGCTGCGCCAGCAGCAGTATTACGGCCATCCCCGCAACGCCTTTTGGCCCATCATGTGCCACCTGCTGGGGCTGCCCGCGGCGGCCGACTATGCCAGGCGCACCCGCGCCCTGGTCGCGCATGGCATCGCCCTGTGGGATGTGATCGCCGCCTGCGAGCGCCAGGGCAGTCTGGATCAGGCGATCCGTCCGGATAGCATCCAGGTCAACGACTTCGTCGCCCTGTTCGCGGCCTGGCCCGGGATCGCACGGATCGCCTTCAACGGCGCCACTGCCGAGCGCGAGTTCCAGCGCCGGGTGCTGCCACTGCTGGCCCCGGCCCAACAGCGGTTACCGCGGCTGCGGTTGCCGTCCACCAGCCCGGCCCATGCCGCGCGCACCCTGGCCGAGAAGCTGGCGGCCTGGCGGGTGATCCTGCCAGCGCTGGCCGATACCGACGCCGGCGGGAACGACTGAGCCCGCCCCATCGCACCGCGATGACGAGCAGCGCGACCACGAGCAGAGAGACCGATGCAGAGGCGATCAGTGCAGAGCGGACCCTGGGGCTGGCCGTGCGCGGCGGCGCGCTGGCTGGCCGGGGGATGGTGCCGACTCCGGACACGGGCATGGGCACGGGCATGGGTCCTGGGAGGGCTGTTGGCGGCCGCGCTGCCGGCCCTGGCCGACGACGCCTTTGCCGAGTGGATGGCAATGATGCGGGAGGTGGCGCGCAGCGAGGGCCACCTGAGCGATCTGCGCAAGGAGCGCGACGAGGCGCTGGCCCGCTTGCGCGCCGACCGACATGCAGCGTCCGAGGTGGCTGCACATCCCTGGCAGCGCGAGCCCGGAGAGGCTGGAGAGGTGCGCAATGGTCAGGACCTCGAGGCTGAAATCGCGGCCCTGGCTGCCCGCTATGCGGCGCGCATCGCGGCTGCCGAGGCCAGGTTCGCCGACCTGCAGCGCCGCGCCCGGGCAGCGCGACCCGGCCCGACCGCTGATGATTGAACCGAGACACGGCAGTTGAACCTAGAAACGGCAGTTGAACGCTTCGTGCATCACGTAAGTGATTGACTGGTATGTAATTCTTCGCTCACCTCGGCATCACCTTTCGGGTGCGGGCCGTTCAACTGCCGCTTCTAGGTTGAACGCCTCGTGCATGACGCCAGTGGTTGGTTGGTCGGGGATTCTGCGCTCGCCTCGCAATCCCCTGGCGGGTGCGGGTCGCGACGGCCCCCCAATCACAGCCACGAGGGCACGCCCCGCGCGGCCGCTGCCGCCGGGTGGCCGCCGCCCGCCGCTCCCGGGGTGTCTCCCGGCCGCATGCACGGATTCAGGTGGTGTCTAAGCTTTCGCGTGCAACACGCTGTTCCATTTGTCCTCTTTTCGGCTATGCTCCAATTATGCAGGGCCAGCCTTTCGGGGGAAAACATGGGGGATTGCGTCATGCACCAACTATTCGGTTCGCACCGCTGGCATCCCGGGCCGACCCTGGCCCCGTGGCCGCTGGCCCCGTGGCCGCCCATCGGCGGCGGCCAACGGGGTGAGCCGGCGGCCGCCGCCGCGGCGCCACTGCCAGCCGACACCGGGGTCGGGCTGACCCGCCCCCAACGACAGTTGCTGGAGGCCGAACTGATTCGCCGCGGCATCGGCGATGCGCTGGAACGGCGGGTGTTCTTGGCAGCGCTGGACTATCAGATCGCGGCCCTGCTCGAACGCCTGCGGCAGGTCGCCCCGACGGCGGTGCCGGCGCTGGTGGCTGCCGCCTGCGCCGCTGCCGTGCACGATCTGCCTGGTCCTGCCAATGGCCATCGTGGCGGCCCCAACGGCGGCCATCACGGCGGCGCGGCCGAGGCGCTCTGTCAGGCCTTCGTCGGCGAGTTGGCCCTGGCCTACGATGCCTGCTTCGAGACCGCGCCGACGGCGGATGCCGGCGGTCCCTTCTGCGGCATCCTGGACGGACTGCGCCGGGTCACCGGGCTGCGCCTGCCCAACGACCATGCGCGCATCGATCAGGCGATCGCGGTGGCCGGCATGTGTTGATGCGGGGACGAGCCTGAGTCTGTTGCCGGTCGCTGACGACCACGATCGCGACAGCGACAACGGCAGCGACAAGGAAGTGAACGGAGACGGGCTCGCCAGCCTCGGCGGGCTGCATGCGTTCCCCGGTGGCCGGTGCGACTGGTGCCGGCGCGCGGGCTGGTCAGCGGGGACCGGCCTGGGTTAGGGTGCCAGCACCACTGCTGCACCCGTCAGGCCGCTGCTCGCGATGGAAACCACCCCGCTCGCCGCGATCGATCTCGTCGTCATCGCCGGCTATGGGCTGCTGATCGTCGTCATCGGGGTCATCACCGCCCGGCGTACCCATGATGCCGATGACCTGTTTCTGGCCGGCCGGCGCCTGCACTGGCTGCCGGTGGGGCTATCGCTGTTTGCGTCTAACATCTCCTCCACCACCCTGATCGGGCTGGCCGGTGCCGCCTATGTGTGGGGGGTGGCGGTGGCCAACTACGAATGGATGGCGGCCCCGGTGCTGGTGCTGATGGCGGTAGTGTTTGTGCCGCTGTATCTGCGCGATCCGGTCGGGACGGTGCCGGAATACCTGGAGCGGCGCTTCGACCGCTATGCCCGGCGCTACGTCTCGGCCCTGACCCTGGTCGGTAATATCCTGATCGATACCGCCGGCACCCTGTTCGCCGGGGCCGTGGTGCTCACCAGTCTGGTGCCCGGGCTGGATCTGCTGAGCGCGGCCCTGCTGCTGGCCCTGATCGCCGGGGCCTATACCGCCGCCGGCGGCCTGGCGGCGGTGGTCTATACCGACGTGATCCAGGCCCTGCTGCTGCTCGTCGGGGCGGTGCTGGTCACCTGGTTGAGCTTCGCCGCGATCGATTTCGATTGGGCGGCCCTGGTGGCGGCCACGCCACCGCAGCAACTGTCGCTGTTCCTGCCGCTGGATGACCCGGACCTGCCCTGGCTCGGGGTGCTGGTGGGGGTGCCGGTGCTGGGGTTCTATTTCTGGTGTGCCAATCAATTCATCGTGCAGCGAGTGTTGGGTGCGCGCAGCCTCGCCCATGCCCGCGCCGGGGCGCTGCTGGCCGGACTGCTGAAGCTGCCGGTGCTGTTCATCATGGTACTGCCCGGGGTGATCGCGGCGATGATTCTGCCGCCGTTGGATAACCCGGATCAGGTCTTTCCCACCCTGATTGCGACCCTGTTACCGGCGGGGTTGTCGGGGCTGATCCTGGCGGCCCTGCTCGCCGCGCTGATGTCGAGCATCGATTCGACCCTGAACGCGGCTGCCGCCCTGCTGACCCTGGACTTCATCCGCCCGCTGCGGCCCGGGCTCGGTGCCCGGGCGACGGCCTGGGTCGGTCGCGCTGCGATTGGCCTGTTCATGCTGCTGGCCGCCTTCACCGCGCCGCTGATCGGTCATTTCGCCGGGCTGTTTCACTATCTGCAAACGGCCTTGTCCTATCTGGTGCCGCCGGTGGCGGCGGTGTTCTTGCTCGGTGCCCTATGGCGGCGCGGCGGCCCGGTCAGCGCGCTGTCCACGCTGATCGGTGGCCATGCCCTCTCGGTGCTGCTGTTCGGCCTCGGGCTGGTTGGCTGGCTGGAGCTGCATTTCACCCTGGTGGCCGGGCTGCTGTTCGGCGCGGCGCTGCTGATCTTCATGCTCACCGCCTGGCGGTGGCCGGCCACGGCACCGGTGAATGCGGTCTGGGATCGAGCCATGGCGCGGCCCGATCCGCCGGTGCCGATCTGGCGCGACTATCGCCTGGCCGCCCTGCTGCTATTGCTGCTGACGCTGGCCCTGGTGCTTGCCTTCGCCTGAGCGCGGGCACCGCCGCAATCGCTGCCATTTTGCGCCAGCGTGACGGCTGGCCACGGTTCCCGGCCTGCTGCCGACGCCCTACCCGGTAGCCTCCCGTCACGCTCCCGGCGCCGGTGCGCTGCCGTCCTGTTGGCACGCACCCCGGGCCGGGTCTGTGAATGCGGCGAGAAATGCGGCTATACTGATGGGGCTCGTTCCTCGGCCCTAGCGGCCATCTCCGCAGTTATTGCAACTGTCATCACGGCGCCACCCCTGGTGCCACCTCGTCTTGTCCCAGACGCTCGCGGCGGTGCGTCTCGACCATCTGCCGCGGCTGCGGCGCTGCCCGGTCGCGTCGGTCTTGGATCGATTATGGGTCGGTTCGCGCGGCGTGGGTTACCGCGCCCGGTAAGCGCCCTGGGGCATCCATCATGGCGGGGTTTTCAAACCGCGTCGCCACGACCGTGGCCGGCGCATCAACCGACTATGTGGAGTCAAGATGAAACCGAGTCATTCAGAGCAGGACTACGGCCGTGATCCCCTCGCGGTGCGCGATACCGATGCCTATCGCCGCGAATATGTCCATTCCTTCGTCGATCTCTGGGATCAGTTGATCGACTGGGATGGGCGCGCGCGCGCCGAGGGCGATTTCTTCATCCGCGTACTGCGCGAGCACGGGGCGCGCAAGGTGCTGGATGTGGCTACTGGCACCGGTTTCCACTCGCTGCGCCTGTTGCAGTCCGGGTTCGAGGTCACCAGTGCCGACGGCAGTCCGACCATGTTGGCCAAGGCCTTCGAGAACGCCCGCCGCCGCGATTTCCTGCTGCGCACGGCGCAGGCCGATTGGCGCTGGCTGAACCGCGACATCCATGACTACTACGACGCGGTGATCTGTCTCGGTAACTCCTTCACCCATCTCCACGAGGAGAACGATCGGCGCAAGGCGCTGGCCGAGTTCTATGCCACCCTGCGCCACGATGGCATCCTGATCCTGGATCAGCGCAATTATGATGCCTTGCTCGATCATCGCATCGAGCCCAGCCATAACTTCTATTATTGCGGGGACGATGTCCGGGCGACGCCGGAGCACGTCGACGACAGCCTGGCCCGCTTTCGCTACGAGTTTCCCGGCGAGCGCGTATTCCATCTCAATATGTTTCCACTACGCAAGCTGTATGTCCGCCGCTTGCTGCACGAGGTCGGCTTCCAGCGGGTCACCACCTATGGCGATTTTCAGGAGACCTATCGCGACGAAGAGCCGGATTTCTTTATCCACGTCGCCGAGAAGCGCTATGTACAGGGGGGGCAGTCGGAATGAACGAGACCCAGCCCGCCAGCGGCCTGTCAACCGCGGTCGAAACCGCGCGCGCCTATTACGATAGCAGCGATGCGGACAATTTCTACTTCCATGTCTGGGGTGGCGAGGACATCCACATCGGCCTCTATGAGGCGGCCGATGAGCCGATCGCCGCGGCCAGCCGTCGCACCGTCGAGCGCATGGCGGGGATGGTCGCGCCACTGGGGCCGCAGAGCCGGGTGCTCGACCTCGGTGCCGGCTACGGCGGGGCCGCCCGCTATCTGGCGCAGACCTTCGGTTGCCGGGTCACGGCGCTGAATCTGAGCGAGACCGAGAACGCCCGTGATCGCGCCATGAACCGCGCAGCCGGGCTGGACCAGTTGATCGAGGTGATCACCGGCAGCTTCGAGGAGGTGCCGGCCCCGGATCGGCAGTTTGATCTGGTATGGTCCCAGGATGCGATCCTGCACAGCGGCCGCCGCGCGCAGGTACTGGCGGAGGCAGCCCGGGTCTTGCGTCCCGGCGGCGAACTGGTCTTCACCGATCCGATGCAGGCCGACGATTGCCCAGACGGGGTCCTGCAGCCGGTCCTCGACCGCATCCATCTCGCATCGCTAGGATCACCGGCCTTCTATCGCGAGGCCCTGACCAATCTGGGCCTGCACGAGGTGGATTTCAGCGATCTGACCGGGCAACTGGTGAACCATTACCAGCGCGTGCGCGACGAGCTGCAACGGCAGCGGCCGATGCTGGCCGACCAGGTCTCCGCCGACTACATCGAACGGATGATCACCGGGCTCGGGCATTGGATCGATGCCGGTACCCTCAACTACCTCGCCTGGGGCATCTTCCACTTCCGCAAGCCGGCCGACTGATCCCCGCCTGACCGAACCTCAACCGAACCGGCGCCAGGACCCATCCATGGCCGCGACCGGTGAGCGGCCGGTCCGGGCCGGCCGCGCTCCTGAACCGCTGACTCCCTCTTGACCAGGCTGCTTGCGACCGCCGCCACTACCCCATAGCATCCCGCCTTATCCTTGATTCCCGTTAGACGGAGCCGCCCATGGCCTTCGATCGCACCCGGTCCCCTTTGATCTTCGGCGAGGCCTTGTTCGACTGCTTCCCGGATGGCAGCCAGGTGCTCGGCGGGGCGCCGTTCAATGTCGCCTGGCATCTGCAGGGCTTCAGCACCGCACCCTGCTTCGTCAGCCGGGTCGGCAGCGACGCCCTCGGCGAGCGCATCGTCGCGGCCATGACCGACCACGGCATGGACCTGAGCGGCCTGCAGCGCGACCCCGACCATGCCACCGGTTTGGTCCAGGTGAGCCTGACCGGCGGCGAGCCCAGTTATGAGATCGTCAGCGATCGTGCCTACGATCATATCGATGCCGGCGCGTTGCCCGAGGCCCCGCCCGGGGCGCTGCTCTATCACGGCACCCTGGCCCTGCGGCAGCCGACCTCAGCGGCGGCCCTCGCGGCCCTCTGTGCCGAGGGTGACCCGGCGGTGTTCATCGATGTCAATCTGCGCGCCCCCTGGTGGGACACCACCCTGGTCATCGCCTTGCTGGAGCGCGCCCGCTGGGTCAAGCTCAATGCCGATGAACTGGCCCTGCTGGCCCCGGCCGGCGACAACGTCGAGGCGCGTGCGCGGGCGCTGTGCGAGCGGCATCAACTGGACCTGTTGTTCGTGACTCTCGGCGCCCAGGGGGCGCTGGCGATGGCCGCCGACGGTCAGGTCGAGCGCGTTGCCCCGGGTGGCGCGGTGGAGGTGGTGGATGCGGTCGGGGCCGGCGATGGCTTCGCCTCGGTGCTGATCCTCGGCCTGCTGCGGGACTGGCCATTGGCGCTGACACTGGCGCGGGCGCAGGCCTTTGCCCAGGCCATCGTCGGGCGGCGCGGGGCGACCGTCAGCGATCCCGGCTTCTACGCCGATTGGTTGGCGCAGTGGGCATCATAGCGGGTTGGCGGCGTGCTGCAGGGGCTGGCTGGCGATCCCGATCTCCCGCGACGGAGCGCTTCTGGCCGTTCGTCACCGATCTGGAACGCGCCGAGAGCCACCGTGACCGACAGCTGTTCTACCGGCAGCTGTTCTGCGGGCTGCAGGACCGACCGCTGGCGCGGGCCGTCTCGGTCTGAGGGATTCCCCGCGCTTGCCCGACGCCGCTCGGGCGTGCCCGAACGTCCCTGTCAACCCTCACCGGAGCGTTTATGCAATACCGTCGCCTTGGCAACAGCAATCTCGAGGTCAGCGCCCTGTGCCTGGGCACCATGACCTTCGGCGAGCAGAACAGCGAGGCCGAGGCCTTCGCTCAACTCGATCGGGCGGTCGCCGCCGGGGTCAACTTCATCGATACCGCCGAGATGTATCCGGTGCCGCCGCGCGCCGAGACCTATGGCCAGACCGAGACCATGATCGGCAACTGGCTGGCTGCCCGTGGCCAGCGCGAGCGGGTGATCCTGGCCACCAAGGTGGCCGGACCCGGGGATTGGCTGCCCTATCTGCGCGGCGGCGCGAATCGGCTCGACCGGCCCAACATCGAGGCCGCGCTGGAGGCGAGCCTGCGGCGCCTGCAGACCGACTACGTGGATCTTTATCAACTACACTGGCCGGACCGGGAGACCAATTTCTTCGGTCGTCTCGGCTACACCCCGCCCGCGCAGGACCACAGCGTGCCGCTGGCCGAGACCCTGGGGGTCCTGGCGGATCTGGTGCAGGCCGGCAAGGTGCGCCACATCGGCCTCTCCAACGAGACCCCCTGGGGCACCATGCACGCGCTGGCCCTGGCCGCACGCGATGGTCTGCCGCGGGTGCAGTCCATCCAGAATCCCTACAGCCTGCTCAATCGCACCTTCGAGATCGGCCTCGCCGAGATCGCCCTGCGCGAGCAGTGCGGGTTGCTGGCGTATTCTCCGCTCGGGTTCGGCGTCCTCTCCGGCAAATATCTCGATGGCGCGCGCCCGGCCGGTGCTCGCTTGACCCGGTATCAGCGCTTCGACCGCTACTCCAATCCGCAGGCCGAGCAGGCCACCGCGGCCTATGTGGAGATTGCTCGCCGCCATGCCCTGGACCCGGCGCAAATGGCGCTGGCCTTTGTCACCAGTCGCCACTTCGTCACTGCCAACATCATTGGTGCCACCAGCCTGGCGCAGTTGGAGCAGAATCTGGCCAGCAGCGAGCTGGTCCTGTCGGCAGAGGTGCTCGCCGAGATCGAGGCGGTGCATCAGACGCAGCCCAATCCGAGTCCATAATCGACAGCAATCGCTTACAACTCCCATTCGCGCACGCCCAACCCAGACAGCCGTGCCCATGCCCGACGCGCTGCCCCGTCAGCGACTGCCGATCGGTCTCCAGGCGTGCAGCCAGCTCCGCGCCGATGACTGCGATTGAGCGGGTCGGCCTTGAGGTCGAGACGATCAGCGGCTGAAAGGGTCGGTGCGCGTCCCGGTTCCCCAACTCGGACCGTAGCACCAGCCAGGTCTACAGCGTCTTCAGATATTCCAGTAGCGCACGTCGCTGCGCGGGATCGAGGTCATCGCCGAAGTCGTGGCCCTGATTGCTATAGCCGGGGCGGGTGGTGTCGTACACCCATTTCTGTTCATCCAGGCTGGCGAACTGCTCACGGCCCTGGCGCAGCGTTTCATAGCGCCAGCCGAGGGCGTCTTGGTCATAGTCCGGCCGCGGGTCGGCGTGGCGCCAATAGGTGGGGCGGGCGTGGCGGTCGAGCAGCGCGGCCAGGGTTGGCACCGAGCCATTGTGCAGATAGGGGGCGGTGGCCCAGATGCCGTCCAGGGGCGGGGCGACATAGCCGAGCGCGGGCTCGGTGCGGGTGGCGGCGCCGCGACCATACCAGGAGCGATTGAACCAGCGGATGAAGCGGTCGGCCTCGTGATAGCCCTTCTCGGCCAGCAGGGGATCGGTGCCGGCCTCCTCCAGGCCGATCAGTTCGTTCGGATAGTCGCCATCCTGGCCATGGCAGGTGGCGCAGGCGTCGCGATAGACCGCGGCGCCGGTCGCAGCCAGCCCGGTATCGATGGGGTAGGGGTAGGGCGGCGGCTCGAGGCTGGCCAGATAGGCCCGCACATCGCCGAACCAGGCGTCGATGGCCGCTGCTTCGGCGACGCTGTCGGTGCAGGTGGTGGAGGCCAGCATCATGTAGCGCACATGATCGCCACGGCCCTCGCCGTTGTAGAACATCGCGTGTTTCTTGCCCAGGTTCCACCAGGGCGGCACGCTGACTGGCAACACCGGGGTGGGCGGCGGGGCGATCAACGGGCTCTCGGACCAGGCCAGGCTGGCGGGGTCGCGATGGGCCATCAGGGCCAAGGTCAGGGCCACCGCCGGGTTGGCGCCGATGGTGTCGGTCATGGCCCAGGGGGCGATGGTGCCGAGCCGATCGGCCCAGCGCTGCCATTCCGCGGCCTCGGCGGGATCATCGACGAAGGCGCCGGCGGCCTCCACCGCCAGCACCGGATCAGCGGTGAAGTCCAGGAATTCGTTGCCGAGCCCGATCACCAACTCGCCGTTCAACGGGGCGGCATGGCAGCCCAGGCAGTTGCTGGTCACCAGCTCCACCCCGCTGGGGGCGGTGAAGGCGGTCAGGGCGTAGGGCAGCTCGGCGTTGCGCCCACGCCGCCCTGGCAGGGCGAACTCGGGGGCCGGGTTGCCGGTACTGGCGACATAGGCCGAGTAGGGTAGGCCGCAGGTGACCACCGAGCGGTTGACCAGGGCATCGTAGCCGGCGGCGGCATCGCCGGGGCGTTGGCGGGTGGCCGGGATCGGCCCCGGTGCGGCCTTGGTGACCGCGGCGGACTGCTGCTCGCAGCCGCCGAGCCCCAGGGCGGCCAGCAGGGTCAGCAGGGCCAGCAGGGTCAGCGGGGCGAGCAGGGCCAGCAGGGATGCCGGCAGCGAGGAGAACGGGGACTGATCGGGACGCATGCACGACTCCGTGTCGGTTGAGAAGGTCTACCGGCACTCCGACCGCGCCGGGGGCATCGGAGTGCCCCGGCGGGATGATCGCGGCTATAGGCTGCCGAGATAGGTGTAACCGTAGAGCCCGGCCTTGAGTTCCAGGAACAGCGCCTCGCGGGTGGCGCGGTCGAGGTTGGCCTGTTCCAGCCGGCGCCGGTACTGAGCGAGCAGGGCGCGCGGCTCGAAATGGACGCTGGCGAGCAGGGCGTCGGCGGAGTCGCCGCGCTCGATGTCGCTGAGCCGCCAGCCGTCGGCGGCCGTGGGGTCGAGTTCCACCACCACCGCGTCGGTGTCGCCGAACAGGTTGTGGATGTCGCCCAGGATCTCCTGATAGGCGCCGATCAGAAAGATGCCGAGCAGGTAGGTCTCCTGGCGCGGGTCGAAGGCGTGGATGGGCAGGCTCGCCTCGAGGCCGTCCTGGTCCACGTACTGGGCGATGCAGCCGTCACTGTCGCAGGTGAGGTCGTGGATCACGGCGCGCTCGGTGGGGGGCTGATGGAGGCGTTGCAGCGGGACGATAGGGAAGATCTGCCCCAGTGCCCAGACGTCCGGTAGCGACTGAAACAGCGAGAAGTTGCAGAACAGCTTGTCGGCCAAGTCGGCGTTGAGCCGGTCGAGCAGTTCGCGCTGGCGCCGGTTGCGCGGCGACAGCCGCCCGCGCAGGTGACGGCAGATGGCGGCATAGAGGTCGTCGGCGCGGGCGCGACCGGTCAGGTCGAGGGCGCCGTCAGCGAAGCGGGCGCGGGCGCCGAGGACCGCCGCCTCGGCGCGCTCGAACAGCGGCAAGGGCGCGCTGTCGGCGGCGGGATCGGTGAGCTGTACCAGGGCGGTCTCCAGGGTCGCCAGGTCGGGGTCGGTGCTGGCCGCAGCGTCCGGCTGGCAGTCGCGCCCGCCGGCCTGCTCGCGGTCGACGACGTCGGTAATCAGCAGCGCATGGTGGGCGGTCAGGGCGCGGCCGGACTCGGTGACCAGGTCCGGCTCGGGCCGCCCGCGCGCGCGGCAGACGTCGGCGACGGTCGCGACCATGGCGGCGGCGTAGCCGGCCGCACCGTAGTTCATCGAGCAGTAGGCGCGGGTATGAGTGCCCTCGTAGTCCACCCCCAGGCCGCCGCCCAGATCGAGGGTATCCAGGCCGGCGCCGAGGGTCTGCAGTTCGGCGTAGAAGTGGGCCAGTTCGGCGACGCCCGCGCGGATGTCGGCCAGGTTGGGGATCTGCGAGCCCAGATGGGCGTGCAGCAGGCGCAGCCAGCCGAGCCCATCGACCGCACGCAGCCGTGCGACCAGGTCCAGCACCTGCGGGGCGGAGAGGCCGAACTTGGCCTTCTCGCCGCCGCTGTTCTGCCAGTTGCCAGCGGCCGCGGCGGCCAGGCGCACGCGCACCCCTAGCAGCGGTTCGACCTGCAGCCGGGCGGCCTCTTCCAACACCAGCTCGAGTTCCGAGGGTTTCTCGATGACCAGATAGACCTCCAGGCCCAGGCGCCGCCCGATCAGGGCCAAGCGGATGTACTCGCGATCCTTGTAGCCGTTGCAGATCAGCGGCTGCCCGGCCGGCACCAGCGCCAGCACCGCCATCAGTTCCGGCTTGCTGCCGGCCTCCAGGCCGATGCCGCCGGCGCTGAGGATGGCCCGCACCACGCTCTGCTGCTGATTGACCTTGATCGGATAGACCGGCCGATAGCGGCCTTGGTAGCCCGCGGCGGTGATCGCGCTGGCGAAGGCCTGCCGCAGGGTGCGCACGCGATGGCGCAGGATGTCGTCGAAGCGCACCAGTACCGGCAGCGACAGGCCGGCCTCGTGCAGGTGGCGGGTGAGTGCGACCAGATCGACGGCGGTGGGGCCGTGCGGGTCCGGCCGCACCGCTAGATGGCCCGCGCGATTGACCTCGACATAGCCCTCGCCCCAGCGGCGGATGGCGTAGATCGCCGCGCAGGGGGGCTGGGGATCGGCAACTGGCTGGTCCATGCTGGACTCCTGATCGGGCTGACTGGGATCGGCGCCCATGGTAAGGCATCGCCGGGGCTAGGGCCGGTGCGCGCGGACGAACGCGGCCGGGCCGCGAGTCTCCGGACCTGAGCGTCCCGAATCTGAGCGCCCCTATCTGCATCGGCCCCCATCTGAACCGGCCTGCTTCTGAACCGGCCCACTTCTGAACCGGTTGTAATGTTCCGGTACCCCGTTGGTAAGGGCGGTTGGTGGAGACTGCAGCGCGAACGACGGGCGCGCCCGTCAGCGCAGATCGACGCTCATCGCTGGGGGGCAAGATGCGGGCACCGGCGCCGCCGGGTCTCTACCGACGGCTGGGTTGGGCAGGGCTGGCGGCGCTGACCCTGGTTGCTGCCATCGCCCTCGGTCGCAGCTACTGGCTGCCGCCGGCAGCGAGCGGCAACGCCCCGGCCTGGCCGGCCAGACCCGGCGGGAGGCCGACGCCGGGCGCTGCGAGCAGCCTGAGCCAGCGCCTGGAGGCCGGCGTCAGTGCCGGCCAGATGGCGCAGATGCAGGCCGCTGCGGCGCGGGCGGCGATGCGCTACATGCAGGCCGCCGAGGCCGCCCTCGGGGCGGAGCAGCGGCCGCAGGCGGTGGCGCTGCTGGAGGCAGCCATCGCGCTGCTGGCCGAGCTGAGCGCGGTGCCGGATCGGGAGCCGGACCGGAAGCTGGACCGGGAGCCGGACCGGAAGCTGGACCGGGAGCCGGACTGGGAGCCGGACTGGGACCATGTGGCCGCCGCCGGCGCCAGCAATGGCCCAGCCACCGGGTCGGGCGCGGGTTCGGGCGCGGCGCTGGTCGCGCTCAGGACGCCGGCGCGTGCGACACCCCAGGCGCGGCAGGTGCTGATGACGGCGCGGCTGGCCGCGGCCGACGGCACCGCCCTCGAGCTGGCACCGGCCGGTCGCCTCGAGGCCCTGTCTGCGGCGATGCTGGACGGTCCTGAGGAGGTCGCCCTGGCGCGGCTGCGGGCGTCCCTGGCCGCCACCCCGACGCTGGCCGCGGGCGGCGCGCGCCAGGCGGTGCGCCTGGACCTGCTGACGCTAGCCCCAGAGCGCGCTAGGGTGGCCCTGCTGCGCGCCCGCGACGCGCTGGCGCAGTCCGACCGGCCGACGGCCGCGGCGGCGCTGACCGAGGCGCTGGGGACGCTGCAGGCGCGCCGCATCCTGCTTGCCCCAGGCGCGCTGCCGACCGTCCCAGCATCCGAATCCCCAGCATCCGAATCCCCAGCATCCGCACCCCCGCCGCCCAACCCCGAGCGCCCAACCCGGAGCCCGTCCTGATGTCTACCGGCAGCGTACAGCCAGAGCCGACCGCTACCACGAGTCCTGCCCAGGCTGCCTTCATGCGCCTGCGCGCCGACCTGCGCGGGCGCATCGTCGGTCAGGAGGCCCTGATCGAGCGCCTACTCATCGCCCTGCTGGCGGATGGGCATCTGTTGGTGGAAGGGGCGCCGGGCCTGGCCAAGACCACCGCCATCAAGGAATTGGGGGCGCGCATCGAGGGCGACTTCCAGCGCGTGCAGTTCACTCCCGATCTGCTGCCCGGCGACCTCACCGGCACCGAGGTCTATCGGCCCGGCGACGGCAGCTTCCAGTTCCAGCCCGGGCCGCTGTTTCACAACCTGATCCTGGCCGACGAGATCAACCGTGCCCCGGCCAAGGTCCAGTCGGCCCTGCTGGAGGCGATGGGCGAGCGCCAGATCACCGTCGGCGGACAGACCTATCCCCTGCCCGAGCCGTTTCTGGTGATGGCCACTCAGAACCCGATCGAGCAGGAGGGCACCTATCCCCTACCGGAGGCCCAGCTGGATCGCTTCCTGATGCATGTGCGGGTGGATTATCCCGATCCGGCCACCGAGCGCAGCATCCTCGACATCGCCCGGGCCGAGGCGCGTGGGCGCCTGCGCCACGCCAGCGCGGGGCCGGCGCTGATCGGCCGAACCCAGGTATTCGCCGCCCGCGACGAGGTGATGGACCTGCACATGGCCGACAACCTGGAGGAGTACCTGGTGCAACTGGTGCTGGCCACCCGCGATCCGGCCCCCTACGACGCCGACCTCGCGCGGCTGGTCGACTTCGGCGCCAGCCCGCGCGCGACCATTGCGCTTGACCGCTGCGCCCGCGCCCGCGCCTGGCTGCGCGGGGGCAGCTATGTGACGCCAGAGGACGTGCATGCGGTGGTGCGGGACGTGCTGCGCCATCGCGTCCTGCTCAGCTACGCCGCCGAGGCCGAGGGGGTCGATTGCGATGGCTTCGTCGGCGCACTGCTGCTGCGGGTGCCGATGCTGTGAACCGGCGCCAGGGTCAGGCCGGGGCGGGTGCGCTGCCGTGGTCGGGGACGCCGGCGGCGGTCGCATTGGCCCATGCCGATATCCGGGTCGATCCGCACGACCTGATCGCGCTGCGCGGGCGCGCCGGGCGGCTGTTGCCGGCCCCCCGGCAGACGGCGCGCGCGCCCCTCGGCGGGATGCATCGCACGCGCCTGCGTGGGCGCGGGATGGACTATCGCGAGTCGCGCCACTATCAGCCCGGCGACGACATCCGCACCATGGACTGGCGGGTCACCGCGCGCGCCGGCCATCCGCATGTCAAGCGCTTCGACGAGGAGCGCGAGCGCCCGGTGATGGTGTTGGCGGATTTCGCGCCCAGCATGTTCTTCGCCAGCCAGGGCGTCTTCAAGTCGGTGCTCGCGGCGCGCCTGGCGGCCCTGATTGGCTGGGCGACGATCGCCCACGGGGATCGCATCGGCGCGCTGCTGTCGGGGGCGGCGGCCGGTGCCGAGGGCCATCTGGAACTGGCCCCTGCCGGCGGGCGCCGCGGGCAGTTGCGGCTGATCCGCGCGCTGGTCGCCGCCGGTGATCCAAGCGCCGCGCTGGCCCGGCCGGCGGCACCGGCCGGCACCCTCGGCCGCGCGCTCGGGCGGCTACGCCGGGTCGTCCGTCCCGGTAGCCTGATCTTCCTGCTCTCGGACTTCCATGGCAGCGATGCCGAGAGTGCCCGCCATCTGCGCCGGCTCGCCCAGCATAACGACCTGACCGCGATCTGGATCGCCGATCCGCTGGAACTGGCACCGCCGCCGCCCGGGCGCTATCCGGTCAGCGACGGGCACGGGCGCGGCCTGCTGGAGACCATCAGCAGCAGCGGCCGCGCCCGTTATGCCGCCGCCTGCCAGGCCCTGCAGCAGCGGGTCATGGCCCTGAGCGGGGATCTCGGCATCCCGCTGCTGCGCTGCACCACCGACGCCGATCCGGTGGCGCAACTGGCCGCAGGCCTGGGCAGCGGCCGCATCCCCTGGGGGTCGCGATGAGCAGGTCGGCGGGTCCGAACCTGCGGCTGTCGGCGGCGCTGGACGGGGCGCCGGCGCCGCGGCCGAACCAGCAATTGGTGAACCAGCAGCTGGCCAATCCTGGCGTGGGCGACCCGGCCGCGACCGCGGCGGCGCTGGCGCACCTGGACCTGCGCGACATCCAGTTGCCGGCCGTCCCGGCGCCCTGGCCGCCGGCGCCGGGCTGGTGGCTGCTGGGGC
>REDK01000167.1 GCA_007693535.1 Chromatiaceae bacterium | reverse complement strand
GGCGGTGGGGTGGTGGCCGCCGGCAGGGCGGCCAGTAGGGCGCTGGCGACCTGTTCCACCTCGCTGGCGGCCCGGCGCAGGCGCTCGGCCGGCGCCGGGTGGTCAGGGCGTGCCGAGGCGGCGCGGCGCTCGGCGGCGAGCCGGGCCTCGGCCTGGCGCAGTTGCGCGGCCAGGGCCACCTGTTGCGCGCGCGCGGCGGCAATACTCTGGTGCAGGCTGTCCATCTGTTCGCGCAGGGTCTTCCAGTAGCCCTGGCCGGCCAGGATCAGGACCAGGACCGCAGCCAGCAGCACGAGCGGCAGCAGCGCCGGGGCCGGTCGCAGCGGTCGTAGCGCAGGCTGGATCGGCATCAACGCCCGCGCCGCGGGGCCAGCAGCAGCCGGCACAGGGCCTCGAGCATGCCCTGGTCGCTGGCCTCCTCGGCCACCGCCACGGTGCGAAAGCCGAGCTTAATTGCCGCGGTCGCACCACGTTCGCCGATCACCGCCAGCGGGGTGCTCAACAGCCAGTTGCGGCCGGCCGGTCCCACGAGTTGCACCAGGTTGTCGAGCACCTCGTTGCTGGTCGCGGTGAGCAGGCCGATCTGCTCTCGCCAGATCGGCAACAATGGACCCACCTCGGCGGTCGGCAACCCCCGCCGGTAGACCTCCACGTAGGCCACGGTGGCACCGCGTCGCTGCAGTTCCTCAGCCAGCAGGGTGCGACCGCCGTCACCGCGTACGATCAGGATGCGCCGATCCTGCACCTCGTGCAGGGCGGGCAGGGCGAGCAGCCCCTCGCTGTCGAAGCCGCGTTCAGGCACCAGTGGTGCAGACATGCCGGCGGCGCTCAGGGCCCTGGCGGTGGCGCGGCCCACCGCGGCCACGCGGGTACCGCCCGGGCCACCGATGGGGTCGTTGCCGATCAGGGCGAGCGCCTGCTCGACCGCGTTGCGGCTGACGAAGATGACGATGTCCCAGGGTTCGGTGAGGCGGGCGCGGGCTGCGTCGGGGTCGGCGGTGGGCAGGATCTCGACGGTCGGGAACGCAACCGGGACGCCGCCGGCGGCGCTGATCAGTTGGCACAGGGGTTCGGCCTGGGCGGCCGGGCGCGTGACTAGCACGCCGCGCCCGCCGAGGCGACAGGGAACACTCATGACGCGTGGTCGAGCAGGGCCAGGATCTCGTTGGCGCCTTGGGCAATGAGATCGTCGGCCAGGTCGGTGCCGATGCGTTCGGCCGCGGCCGGCGGGCCGCTGCGTTCGCTGCGCAACATCCGCGAGCCATCCGGCATCCCGACCAGCCCGCGCAGGAACAACTGCCCGTCGCGATGCTCGGCATGGCCGGCGATGGGGACCTGACAGCCCCCGTGCAGGCGCGCGTTCATGGCGCGCTCGGCCAGGACCCGCTCGGCGGTGGGCGTATGGTGCAGCGGGGCAATCAGCGCGTGAATCCGGGCGTCGTCGCAACGGCATTCGATGCCGATGGCACCCTGGCCGATCGCAGGCAGGCTCTCCTGGCTGAGGATGCGGGTGCGGATGCGGTCGCTGAAGCCGAGCCGGATCAGGCCGGCGGCCGCGAGGATGATGGCGTCGTAATCGCCGGCATCGAGTTTGGCCAGGCGGGTGTTGACATTACCGCGCAAGGGCTCGATGCGCAGGTCCGGCCGGCGCGCCGCGAGCTGGCATTGCCGGCGTAGGCTGGAGGTGCCGACGCAGGCACCCTGCGGCAATTCGTCGAGCCCGGCGAAGCGATTGGAGACGAAGGCGTCCAGCGGGTCCTCGCGCTCCAGGATGGCGGCCAGATGCAGCCCGTCTGGAAAGTCCACCGGGACGTCCTTCATCGAGTGGACGGCGAGGTCGGCACTACCCTCCAGCATGCCCTGTTCCAGTTCCTTGACAAACAGGCCCTTGCCGCCGACCTTGGCCAGCGGCGCATCGAGGAGCTTGTCGCCGCGGGTGGTCATGCCGACGATCTCCACCTGTAGCCCGGTATGGAGCGCGGATAGGGCAGCGGCGACATGCTCGGCCTGCCACATGGCGAGCGGGGATTTGCGGGTGGCGATACGGATAGTCTCGGTCATGAACGGGTTCCGGAACAGTTCGGCAGGGGATTCGGCGTGGCGCCGGGGTTGCGCGGGGCGCGCGGCGATCGGGGCGGATTCTGAACCCTACATCGCGCGGGGCCAAGTCGGGGCGCAAGTCTGGGGCCAAAGTCTGGGGCCGGCCGGGAAACCTCCCCGGCCGCTGTCCCTGCTGGCGGGCGGATCGCTGCCGCGGTGAGCATGCCAGCGGCTCGGTGCCAGCGGTTTCACCCCCAGCGGTTTCACCCATTGCGCAGGAAGCGACGAACCTCGGGCAGATGGCGGCGGCTGACCGGCAGGCGCTCGTCGCAGCCGCGCAGCACCGCGAGACTGGTGCCCTCCGGCCCCTTCTCCAGGCCGACCAGGAGTGCACTGGCGACCAGGGCGTTGCGATGGATCCGCATGAACCGGTCGGGAAACTCCTGTTCCAGGGCCTTGAGCGATTCGTCCACCAGCATGCTGCCCTCCTGATGGCGCACGGTGACGTATTTCTGTTCGGCCAGCAGGTAGAGGATGCTTTCGATCGGTACGGTCTGCACCCCGCCGCGATAATGGGCACTGAGATGACGCCGGCGGCGGGCCGGGGTGTCGGTGTCTGCCTCCAGGTCGGCAGACAGGTCCGCGCCGCCGGCCCGGTCGCTCACCTCGGCGAGCTGGGCGCGGGTGGTGACCGGCAGTCGCATCAGCGCCGCGCACAGCCGTTCGCGCCGCACCGGTTTGACCAGATAGTCTGCCACCTTGTGTTCGAAGGCATCCAGCGCGTGCTCGGGATAGGCGGTCACCAGGACCACCGCCGGTGGTGGGGTGAGCTGGGCCAGTGCCTCGGCCACCGCCAGGCCATCCATGCCGGGCAGGTGCACGTCGAGCAGGACCAGATCGGCATCGTGCTCGATACAGCGTGTGACGACCTCCTCACCGCTGGTGGCCTCGCCGACCACCTCATAGCTGTCGCCGCATTCCGCGAGCAGCCGACGCAGGCGATCGCGGGCCGGCGCCTCGTCATCGACCAACAGGATTCTCATGCCTGACTCCTGGTATGGGGGAAGGCGAGTCTTACCAAAAAATCACCTTCGATCAACGACTTGGTTACAATCGCCTGACCCGGGAACATGGCTTCCATGCGTTGCGCGACATTGATCAGGGCCATCTGGTTGCCCTTGCCGGCCACTGTGGTTGCCGGGGTCGCCGGCAGACTGTTGCGGATGCTGAGGTGCACGACTCCGCGCCGGTAGCGACCAACGATACGGATACGACCCGTGACCGCCGAGGGCTGAATACCATGATAGACCGCATTTTCCACCAAGGGCTGGAGGATCAGTGGCGGCATCAAGGCCTCGCCCGGCAGGTCGCCGACATCCCAGCTGACTTGCATGCGTCCCGGACCTAGCCGCTGCGCCTCGATGTTGAGGTATTGACGGGCGAGCGCGATCTCCTCGGCCAGGGTGGTTGTCAGCCGATTACTGAGCGAGGCGCGAAATAGGTCGGCCAGGTCCTCCACCACTTCCTCGGCCAGTTGCGGGTCGGTGCGGGTCAGGCTGGCGATGGTGTTCATACTGTTGAACAGGAAATGCGGCCGGATGCGTGCCTGCAGGGTCTGAAAGCGCGCGTTGGCGACGGCCTCCACCTGTTGCCGCCACTGCTGATGGAGGTAAAGGTAACGCAATAGCAGCGCCGCGACGATGGCCGCGATCAAACCGGCCCGGAGCATCAGGCCGCGCGTGCCGTCGGCCGGAAACAGGCCGCCGTCCTGGCCCCAGGGCAGGAGGTGCGTGGTGGTCAGGGCCGTGCCCACCGCAATCCCGACGATCAGGCCCCAGGCCAGCAGGGCGGCGGCCAGGGGTGGCAAACGGCGCATCGATCGGCGCAGCAGGCAGAGCAGCGTCGCGCTGGTCAGGGCGATCCCCAGGACCAGCAGCGACAGCGGACCGAGTCGGGCCCAGATCGAGGCGAGCGGGTTGGGCGAGGCCAGGGCCAGCAAGATCGCCAGCAGTTCGGCATAGACGATCACCCCCAGACCCAGGGGCAGGCTGCAGAAGTCTGGCAATAGGCCGCGGGCGGTGGCTTCGGGCACGGTGCCGATGATGCGCCGGGTGTGATCCCCTTGGTGGTCGTGGCGGCCGATGCTCGCGGGGCGGGCGCCGGCAATGTGGTTTGCGTTCGGCGACATGCGCGTCCCGGGGGTTGTGTGTAGTATGCAGCGACCCGGGCCGACCCAGCCGGCCGTGCCCGGTGCCAGTGGCGCCGGGGCTGGCGGGCCGCGGCGCATCCGGTGCCAATCTAGCACTTCGAGGGGGCCCCATGAACGACAGTACCGCCGCCAAGCCTTGGGCTGGCCGTTTCACGGAGCCGACCGACGCCTTCGTCGAGGCCTTTACCGCCTCGGTCGGCTTCGACCGGCGGCTGTACCGCCAGGATATCGCGGGCTCGATCGCTCATGCCCGCATGCTGGTGCGCCAGGGCATCCTGAGCGAGGCTGAGGGTGCCGACATCATCGCCGGTCTGGAGGCCATCGCGGCGCAGATCGAGCGCGGTGAATTCAACTGGTCGGTGCCGCTGGAGGATGTTCACATGAACATCGAGGCGGCCCTGATCACTGCCATCGGCGAGGCCGGTAAGCGCCTGCACACCGGCCGCTCGCGCAATGATCAGGTCGCCACCGATATCCGCCTGTGGCTGCGCGAGGAGACCGACGCCATCCTCGCCGCGATCGATCGGCTGCAGGGGGTCCTGTTGGACCTGGCCGAACGCGAGGCCGACAGCGTCATGCCCGGCCTCACCCATCTGCAGGTGGCCCAGCCGATTACCTTTGGTCATCACATGATGGCCTGGTACGAGATGCTGGAGCGCGATGCCGGGCGGTTGGCCGATTGCCGTCGGCGCATGAATGTGATGCCGCTCGGGGCAGCCGCGTTGGCTGGCACCAGTTTCCCGATCGACCGTGATTACACCGCCGCACTGCTCGGTTTCGATGCCGCCGCCGAGAATTCGCTCGACGCGGTCTCCGATCGCGACTTCGCGATCGAATTCACCGCGGCCGCGGCGATCCTGATGATGCACCTGTCGCGCTGGTCCGAGGAGCTGATCATCTGGTCCTCGGCCCAGTTTGGTTTGATCGAATTGTCCGATGCCTACTGCACCGGCTCCTCGATCATGCCGCAAAAGAAGAATCCCGACGTGCCGGAGCTGGTGCGAGGTAAGAGCGCGCGCATCTTTGGGCATCTGCTGGCCCTATTGACCTTGATGAAGGGGCAGCCGCTGGCCTACAACAAAGATAATCAAGAAGATAAAGAACCGCTCTTCGATACCGTCGACAACCTGCGCGGGTCGCTGCTGGCGTTCACCGGCATGCTGCCGGGCCTGCAATGCCGGCGTGAGCGGATGCGGGCGGCGGCGATGGCCGGCTATGCCACGGCGACCGATTTGGCCGATTACCTGGTGCGCCGTGGGCTGCCCTTTCGCGATGCCCACGAGGTGGTGGGCAAGGCGGTGGCCTTCGGCGTCGCCGGGGCGCGCGACCTGGCGGAGTTGAGCCTGGAGGAATTGCGCAGGTTTTCGCCAGCGATCGGGCCTGATGTGTTCACGATCCTGACCCCGGAGGGCTCGGTCGCTGCCCGTGATCATCACGGGGGCACCGCGCCTGCCCAGGTCCGCGCGGCCATTGCCCGCAAGCGCGCCCGGCGCGCTGCGGCCGAGCGGTGAAGGCGCAACGCCGCAGCATTTAGCGTTGCCGGCCGGGCAGGCTGCGCAGGCCTAGCCTCGACGGATGATCAAGCCGGCCTGACGGGCACTGGCCACCACCCCATCGATCCCGACCTGGCCACAGCCGTGGCCGGCGAGACGGTTTGCCCGAGCGAGCAGGTCCAGCGGGGCGAGTCCGTCTAGTAGGCCGTCGATCAGCGCGGCGTTGAAGACATCGCCGGCGGCGATGCTGTCGATGACCCGTGCCGGCACATGCGGGGGGGCGTGCAGAGGGGATTGACCGGGCACCAGGGCCCAGGCCCCGGCCGCCCCCCAGGGGGCGATCAGCAGATCGGCGTCGCTGGCCGCGGCCTGGGCGCAGAGGAAGGCCGCGGGATCATACTGACCCAGGGCTGCGGCGAAGGCGCGGGCGAAGATCAACACGCGACGGCCGGGTCGGGCAGGGGGGTGGGCCGCGGTCGCCAGCGGGGCTGGCCGGCGCAGCAGACGCTCGATCCCGGGGCGCGGTTTCTCGAACTCGATTGAGATCGGCAGATCCGGCCGCTCGTGCTGCACCCGCGCGACCATTGCCGCGGTGGCGTCAGGGTTGCGGCCCTCGAAATGAATCCAGTCCCAGTCGTCCAGGGGGATGCCGGCGAAATCATCGGCGCTGAACTCGGGCAGGTCGCGGAAGTGGACGATCGTGCGGCTGCCGGTCGCACGGCTGAGCAGGATATAGGAGGTTGGGGTGCCGGCCCCGGGGACGCGGCGGGCGCCGCTGAGGTCGATGCCCCGGCCCTGCAGGTCGGCGCGGACGACGGCGCCACCGGCGTCGTCGGCGAGGGTGCCCGCAAAGGCAACGTTTCGGCCCAGGTCGGCCAGGATCGTCAGGGTATTGGCGGCATTACCGCCGCGGCAGTGGCGGCGGTTCAGGGCGCGGATCTCGGCATCCTCGACGGGGTACGCGGCAACCTCCAGCACGATGTCGAGGGCGGCGATCCCTACCACCAGGACCTGCCCCGCTCCGGCCGCCGATGTTGCTGATGGCACGGGCCCCGGCTCAGCCATCGGCGCCATCTATGGCAAGCGCAGCGTCAGTTGATTGCCGCGCTGGATCAGTTCGAAGCGTTTCAGAAAGTCCATCCCCAGCAGCACCTGGTCACCGGGCAGATTGGGCAGAACCGTGGCCCGCAGGTGATGCACGGCAAAGCCGCCGAGGTTGACGCTATCCAGTCTGGTAGTCCAGGTCTGCACCATCCCGTTGGCGGTCTTGCTCATCCCGCCAGGGCGCAGGTCGAGGCCGATCTGCCGGGCCAGATTCAGCGGCAACGAGACCGTGGTGGCGCCGGTATCGAGCATGAACACGACCGGCTGGTTGTTGATGTGCCCGCTGGCCACGTAATGGCCGAGGCGATTACGCTCCAGCACTACCTGCGGCAGGCCGTCGCTGGCCACGTGCAGGGCCAGGTTGCGGTTGGGGTTGTGCTGGCGCTCGGTATAGTTGCTGAACAGCATGGCGAGCAGCGCGATACCCACGACCCAGGCTCCGAGCAGCATGGCCTTGCCGAAGGTGGAGGGGAGGTCGCGGTCGGAGGGCAGTTCGTTGTGCATGGGCTGTTGCTCGATTCGACGACAGAAGCGCGGGGCGGCCCGCGCTTGTCGAGGTTGCCCCAGCGGCGTGGTTTAATCAAGAAGAACCCTGGCCCAGGCGCAGTCCATCCGCGGGTGGGCATGGGTTTACCCGCGCGCATCGCTGTCGGTGCTTACCGCAGTGCCGGCATGCCGCCGAGGCCGAGCAGGGTGCCGAGGGAGTCGGCCAGGGCGCTGCCGACGCGTTCACCAAGGCGTTCGAGCAGATCGCGGCGTTCGGTATAAACGACGATATTCTCGGCGCCGATCACTTCGCGTGCGACCTCGGCGCTGCTGCCGAGATGATCGCTGAGGCCCAGTTCTACGCTCTCGGCACCGGTCCAGAACAGACCGCTGAAGAGTTCGTCGCCGCCGCGCAGGCGCTCGCCGCGCCCCTGGCGGACGGCATCGATGAATTGGGTATGGAGCTGGTCCAGGCGGGCCTGCAGGAATTCCTTATCGGTCTCAACCAGGGGTGAGAAGGGATCGAGGATGCCCTTGTGTTCGCCAGCGGTGAGGAGTCGGCGCTGGATGCCCAGGTCCTCCATCGCGCGATCGAAGCCGAAGCTGTCTAGTCGCACGCCAATGGAGCCGATCAGGGTGGCGCGGTCCACATAGATCTCGTCGGTGGCGACGGCGATGTAATAGGCGCCGGAGGCACAGACATCGGCGGCGACGGCATAGATGGGTTTGTCCGGATGCTTCTCTTTGAGCCGACGGATCTCGTCGAAGACATAGCCCGACTGTACCGGGCTGCCGCCCGGACTGTTGATGCGCAGCACGATGCCCTTGGCCTTGTCTGCCTCGAAGGCCTTGCGCAGGGCGGTGATCAGGCGGTCGGCGCTGGCCTCAGCGCGCGGCGCAATCGGTCCGCGTACTTCGATCAGGGCAGTATGCTCGGTTTGACCGCGCAGGGATTCGCCGATGCCGCTGGTGGCAAAGGCAATGGCCAGGATGACCAGGTAGAGGAGGATGCTGAGGCGAAAGAACATGCCCCAGCGATGGCTGCGGCGTCGTTCGCGCAGGAACTCCAGTGCCATGCGATTGATCAGGGCGCGCTCCCAGTCTGGATCATCGGGTGCCGGCATCGGTGGCTCGTGTCGTTTCCAGAATTGCAGGCGTTCCCATCGTTTGGGGTTTTTCCAGTCGGACCATTGCATCGGTGTTACTCCGTGGGGGGCGGTCGAGAAGGCGGGCACTCCGGCCGGCGTTCACGCTGATGAGTGAACTTTAAGCGTCTGACATCGATTCCGATTCTTGCACAACGAAAGACACGAAGGGAAACAATCATCGGAAACCGAGAGCATCGCTTCTTCGTGCTCTTCGTGTCCTTCGTGGTGAAAAAATTCTGTTCCGGGGTCCCGAAGGCTCCAGACACCGTGCGTGCATGGTGCGAATCAGCAGGAAGAGATTGCACCACGAAGGACACGAAGGACACGAAGGGGGAATACGCATCTAAACTCGCTGAAATCAAGCGCATGTCTTCTTCGTGCTCTTCGTGTTCTTCGTGGTGAAAGAGATCTTTTGTGCCTGGGTCCCGAAGATTCCAGAGACCATGCGTCATGGTGCGCATCGGCAGGAAGAGATTGCACCACGAAGGACACGAAGGACACGAAGGG
>REDK01000053.1 GCA_007693535.1 Chromatiaceae bacterium | reverse complement strand
TGGAGACCCTCTCATGCCGCTCCGCCGCTTGCGCGGCTCCCGGACGGCACGCGGCAAGCCGTGGAAAATCGCGACAGCGCAGATGTCTCCCACAGGAGTATACCCTGATCCTGATCGACGGGCGCCGGCAGAATGTGGCCGGTACCGTGGCCCCCAATGCCTTTACCGATTCAGCGACGGTCTTCTTCCCGCCGGTGGCGGCGATCGACCGCATCGAGGTGATTCGCGGCCCGATGTCCACCCTCTATGGTGCGGATGCCATCGGTGGTGTGGTCAATATCATTACCCGCCGGCCCGGACCGGAATGGGAGGCGAGCGCGATCCTCGACAGCACGTTCCCCTTCGATTCGGAGTTTGGCAATAGCACGGGCTTCGAGGCCTATGCCGGTGGTCCGCTCGCAACCGACCTGTTGTCGGCCCAGGTCTATGGCCGCGTGATCGATCGCGCCGAGGGACGTGTGACCTTTCTCGGCCAGGATACCAGCAGCGACGCCCAGCGGACCATGGGGCAGAGTCCAGTCGACGCCGATATCTATACCGCCGGGGGCAAGCTGCTGCTGACCCCGGATGCGCGCAACGAGATCACGCTCGGTGCCGATTGGACCGAGCAGACCTACAACAACAATCGTGGTCAGATGGGCAGTATCCGTCCTGGCGCCGGCTATGCCCCGGAACTCAAGTTCGAGCGCGAGCAATACTATCTGGGTTATAGCGGCAGTTTCGATGTCGGTCTGCTGGAGGCGACGCTGTCGCACAACCTCACCCGCACCCTGGGACGGACCATTCCGAACGCGGCGGCGACCCCGGAATCGGGCCGGCGCGGGACACCGCGACGGCTGGAGAACGATCAGACCGTGTTCGATGCCCGCTTCCTCACCCCGATCGGCAGTCATCTGCTGACCCTCGGCGGACAGTACTGGGAGGCCTCGCTGACCGACGGCATCCCCCAAGCGACGTTCCGCAATAGCCAGTGGGGCCTGTTCGTCGAGGACGAATGGCGCATCCTCGATAACCTGGCCCTCACCGCTGGCCTGCGCTATGACGACCATGATGCCTTCGGCGGGGTGGTCACCCCACGCGCCTATCTGGTCTGGAATGCAACCGATCAGTTCACCATGAAGGGCGGCTTCGGCCAGGGCTACAAGGCGCCGTTCCTGGAGCAACTGCATGACGGCATCATCGGCTTCGGCGATCAGGGGCGGGTCGCGCTGTTTGGCAATCCCGATCTCGACCCCGAGCGCAGTACCAACTACGAGATCTCCGGCATCTTCGAGAGTCCGGCTGGGCATTTCGCCCAAGCCACCCTGTTCTATACCGAGGTCAAGGACAAGATCGAACGCCCGACCGGCGCGCTCGGGCTGACGCAGGAATTCGCCAATATCGGCGAGGCCCGCATCCAGGGGGCCGAGGTGGTCGCGAGTTATCGCCTGGCACCGGATTGGACCATTGGCGGCAATTACACCTACACCGACAGCGAGGTCACCACCTCGAATGTCCGCGGCATTCGCCGTGGCGACCCCCTCTTCGGCGTGCCCAAGCACATGGCCAATGTGCGCCTGAGTTGGCAGGCCCGGCCGCAACTCAGCACCTTCCTCGAGACCGAATATCGCAGCAGCCGCTTCCGCCCCGACAGTTTCCATGAGCCACATCTCGGCGGTGCCGCCCAGGGGGCGACAGAGGTGCTGGGCGACTTCCGCGAATTCGCTGTGGTCAACTTGGGCGCGTCCTGGCGCTTTACCGACAACATCGCGCTCAATGCGGTGATCTACAACCTGCTGGACAAGGACTTCAACGATTACCGTGGCTATCCGCTGCGGAATGATCCGGAGGTGATCGCCTTCAGCAATGTCTACAACAATATCTACGAGCCACGGCGGCTGTGGGTATCGCTATCGATGGATTTCTGAAGGTCACACCGGTGACGGCGATGCCATCACCGGCGCGGTCGATGTCAAGTGCCGTGCCTGGTTCCCGGCGGCAGCAGGCCGGGATGACCCGGGGTCTGCGCAGGGCAGTCGTTCCGGCCTGTGCGCCGCGGACGACTGCCAGGCGCTCGGCCCCCAACCGCGATACACCGTCGCCCTGCCATGACCCCCGCCAAGCCCTATTGCTCAGCCGATCCCCATCCTGTGGTGACCACCGATATGGTGCTGTTGACCTGGTGCGATGGGCAGCTGCAACTGCTGCTGATCAAACGGCCAGGCCCCGCCCTGGGCCGGCTGCTGGGTCTTGCCGGGCGGGTTCGTGGACCTCGACGAGGATCTCGCCGCGGGGGCCGCGGGAGCTGCGCGAGGAGACCGGGCCGGCTGGGTTGGTGCTGGAGCAGGTGCAGGCCTTCGGGGCGGTGGGGTGGGACCCGCGCGAGCGGGTGATCAGCATTGCCTATTTGGGCCTGCTGCCGGCGGCACGGCGGTCGGAAATTTGCGCCGGTGACGATGCCGTGGCGGCGGCATGGTTCGCGCTGGCTGAGCTGCCACCGCTGGCGTTCGATCTTGGGGAGATCATCGGCTGCGCCCGGCGCCGCCTGCTGTCGCGGCTGGCGCATGGGCCGGACCTGGCCCTGCGGTCGCGGCCGCCGAGCTTCACCCTGGCCGAGTTGCAGGAGATCGATGAGGGGCTGCTGGGACGGGCGCTGGTGCACGACGATGCGCCTCGCTGGGCGCGGGCCCTGGCCGCGGTCGAGCCCGCCGGGTCGCCCGCTGCCGCTGACCACGGTCGGCCGCGCTCTCGGCGCCGGGCCGCTGGATTGGCGGGTCGCACGGACGGCTAACGTCGCAATGTGGGATCGAGCACGAACATGGGCTGGCTGTCGGGGCCGGTGCGATGGGCGGCCGGGTCCAGGGCGCGGTTGGAGAGCGTCGGGCGCACCCGCAGCGAGAGCTTGGAGACGTCCACCTGGCGCAGCAGCGGGCGGGCGCGGGTTCCGGTGCTGACGGCAGCGCTGGCTGGGCGGGTGGCGCCGGCCCGGGCCATGGCCGGGGTCAGGGCGATGCCGGTCATGGTCTGGGCCTCGGCCGAGTAGGGTGCGATGTTCTTGGTGCGCAGATAGCTGGTCAGGACCCGATGGGCATACCGCTGGGTCTCGGCATAGGTGACAAAGCCACCGCTGCGCTCCAGCGCGCCTTCACCGGCGTTGTAGGCCATGACCGCCTGACCGACGGGGTATTTGCCGAGCAGCCGACGCAGGTGACGAATGCCGGTGCGAATATTGGTCTCGGTATCGAACAGGGCGTCGATCGAATGCACGCCGTAGTCGGCGGCGGTGGCGGGCATGACCTGCATGATGCCGACTGCGCCCACCGGGGAGACGGCATGCGGCCGATAGGCCGATTCGGCAGCGATGACCGCATGGACCAGGTCGCGCTCGACGCCATACTGCTGGGCCAGGCGGTCGATCATCCGGTTGATCTCGGCGCGGCCCGGTACCGGGCGCTGGGGCGGCACCGGGAGCTGGCGGGCTGGCGCGGCCGGCGCCGTCTCGGTGAGGGTGCCAGCGTCCGGGCCAGCGTCCGGGCCAGCGTCCGGGCCAGCATCCGCGCTAGCGTTCGGGCCAGCAAAGGCCTTGACTTTGGGGGCCGGCGTCAGATCGGCCTGCGCGGCGGCCAGCGGCAGCACAAGCCAGACCAGGGCCAGGGTCCGGGTCAGGGCCAAAGCGGGGGCGAGGGCGCGTCGCGGCGATGACATCTGAACCTCGTACAGGTTGCGGTGGAGAGCGGCGATGACGGTTGGCTGACAACCAGGCCTAGCCGGCTGCTTCGTTATCATAGCTGCCAGAGTCCCACGACCCAACCGGTCTGCCGGCCATCGGTGCTATCGGACCGGTCAGCCGCCGGGCCGGCCCGAGTTACCACCGGCGGCCGACCGGATAGTCGATCCCTTGCAAAGGATGCTGGCAGGACCCGACCGCGGGTTGCTAGCATGCGTCTGTCAGGATCACGGGGACAGCCCATCCGAGCCCATCCGGGGCGCCGCCCCTCGCCTGTCGGAGCGTCGATCAGATTCATGAGCCAGCCCATCAAGAACGGCACGATCGCCGAGATCGAAGGCCGGCGGCGTATCTATTTCGACGGCTACTGGATCAAGTATTATGAGCCGCCGCCGGAGACCCTCGAGGCCAAGAAGGCCCTGATCGAGGCCCTGACCCGCCGCCTGTTCAACCACGTGGAGCATGGGATCAACATCCCCGGCATCCGCGCGGCCGAGGCGCGCGCCGCCTACGAGGGCGAGACCGACCCGGACCGCAAGCGGGTCAAGGGGGCAATGCTGGCCGGGGCCCTGTTCAACCGTGCCACGGCAATCTTCACCAAGCTGGTGGAACTCAAGGCCGATGGGGTGGAGATCGATCCCGATGATCCCCTGATGACCGAGTGCGGCAGCTATCTGCTGGAGGCGCTCGACCTGGGCCACATGGTGCGCCATCGCGGCGGCGATGAGGGCATCGATGAACTCTGGGGCGAGCCCTTCAAGGCCTTCAGCCAGCCCATCGCCGCCTTCTACGAGAGCCGCTATATCAAGATCGCGCAGACCATGCGCGATATCGACCGCGTGACCACCACCCTGGCTGCCACCTTCGAGGGCAGCACCCAGGTGCCGGACATCGCCCCCCTGATCCGCGAGTTTGCCGAGGCGGCCAAGCGCAAGTGCGAGATCCTGCGCACCGACCCGATGATCTTCGAGGTCTGGCCGGCCTTCGTGGTCGCCAGCGACCGGCTGCGCAATATCCGCCCGCAATTGCCGCCAGCGCCCTCGCTGGCCGAGATCCATGAGGCCCAGGAGGGCAACCGCATCCTCAAGGCCGGCACCGCGCTGATCACCCACATCGTGCGCGCCCGGGTGCCGATGCCAACCAGTGCCCGCGAATTGCTCGACCGCTGCGATCAGTTTCGCCGCTGCTTTCTCGATCCGCGGGCAGCGGCACGGCGGGCGGCAGCGTTACCGTCAGCGGACGGCGGCGCCTGAGCGCTGACGGGGCGAGTGGGGCGGCGCAGCCATTGCCGCCAGGGCCAGCACCCACGGCGGCGCTGCTGTTACCCTTGGATCATGGCCGCGCCGCTCCCTGTCTTCCGGTTGACTCGCCTGCTGCCAATGCCGGTTCTGGCGCCCGTGCTGGCTCCCGTGCTGGTGCTGTCTCTGGCGTTGGCCTTGGCGGCTCCGGTCACGCTGGCTGCCGGCACCCGTGACGCCATCGCCAATATGATGGCGCGCATGATGGAAGCGATGGGGCTGTTTACGGACGAGGGCATGGCTGCCGAGGCCCTGGCGCCCTTCTATCCGAACCCCTATGCGATGCCCGGCATGAGCCAGTTCGCGCCCGGGGCATGGCCCTGGAACCCGTCGGCGGGCGCCGCCGGGGAAGGGTTCCCCAACATCCCCGGATGGCCGCGATCGCCCGCGGTCCCTGGCGCCACCGGCCTGGATGGGGTCTGGGAGGGCCGTGACCAGGGCCTGCTCATCATCCAAGGCGCCCGGTTCCGCCTGCAGGCGGCCCAGGGAGGGCATGTCGAGGGATACATCCAGCGCCGGGGCGAACGTCTCGCCATGTACGAACCCACCAGCGACAGCGTGCGCGGCTACGAGGTCGCCGAGCATCAGGGCCGCCTGGTGCTGCGCGACAGCGATGGCCGGGTCTATCTGTACCGACGGCTATGGCTGGACGCGCCGGACCCCTTTGCTAACCCCCCCCAGCGTTAAGCGGAAAGCCACCGAGCTTGCGCAGTTCCGGTTCGACGCGGGCCATCACTCACCGACAGGATCAAGCTGAGCAACGAGGCCGCCCGCGGGTTCCGAAGTACTCAAACAACGGCCGCTTTCGGAAGCAATAGGACCGTTCATACTGGCGATACCCTCAAGTTACAACAGGTACACCTGATGAATCTATTAATGCGGATATTCCGCGAAGATACAGGAATTGATTGCTGTGGCGATCAAGGCATGCGGCTAGGTGAGCGGCTTATCTACCTATCCGTCGTTTTGATGTTTGCAGCCGGCTTAGGCCTTGAGTTTGTCGCGCCGGACCTGTTGGAGTCCTTATTACCTGGCTGAGGACGGGTTCCTTGAGTGGCTGACCGTGGTGATCTTCGCGTTTCTTGCCGGAGTCTGCTTCTGGCGCGCGGTGCGGCTGAGGCGGATTCGTTCGGTTTCCTTTGTTCTAGTCTCGGTGTTTCTGGGTTCGGCATTTGTTTTCGGCATCGGAGAGGAACTCTCCTGGGGACAGCGGATTTTCGGCATCGAGACGCCCGAGTTGCTCAAGCAGTACAACAAGCAGCAGGAGTTGACCATCCACAACCTCAAGGTGGGCGGGATCAGCTTCAATCAGGTGCTGTTCGGGTGGCTGCTGATGCTCGGGCTTGCGATTTATCTCTTTGCGCTGCCTTGGCTGGCAGGCCGCCACGAGCAGGTTCGGGGTTGGGTCGATCACCTCGGGCTGCCCCTGGCAACTCGGGTACAGGCGCTCGCGTTTCTTCCCGTCATCATCCTTCCCAAGCAGCTGATGGCCTCGGTGGAGTCCGACGAACTCGCCGAGGTCTGCGCAGCCATGCTCTTGGTCGCCGTTTTTTGTTATGCGCGCAACGCTGACATCTTCTCCCCCGCACGACGGCTAGGATGAGCCTCCGGAGAAACTCAGAGGATTCGGCTGCTCGTCTGCTGGCGCGAGAGCGATGCCGCGATCGCGCCATAGGTAGTGGGTATCTTTGCGACGTCGATCCAACTAGTCGCACCCCCACCGGCCACGATTGCTTGCGGCAGGACGCATCGAGAAAGTAGAGCCACTCAACCTTAAACCTAGAAACGGCAGTTGACCGCTTCGTGCATCACGCAAGTGATTGACTGGTCGGGGATTCTGCGCTCGCCTCGAGATCACCTTTCGGGTGCGGGTCGTGACGGCCCCCTGATCCCAACCAGGGGGCACGCCCCGCGCGGTGCCCGGCTGCGTGACAACAGGTTGGAATAGATCACTCTTCCGCCTCGCTGTGCTTTGCCGGACGGCGGGACGCACCCTGGGGGCCGTTCAACTGCCGCTTCTAGGTTAAAAAAACTTTCCGCGGGGCACGCCCCGAGGAGGGTTTTTTTTAGGTTCAAAGCAGCGCCAGGCGCAATGCGATCAGCAGTAATAGGGCTCCGAAGAGCCGTTTGAGTACCGCGGTCGGCAGCCAATGGGCCAGGCGCGCCCCGAGCGGCGCCAGCGGTACGCTGGCGGCCATGATGGCGAGCGCGGCTGGCCAATAGACGAAGCCCAGGCTGTGGGGCGGCAATCCTGCCCGACCCCAGCCCGAAAGCATGTAGGCAATGCTGCCGGCCAGGGCCAGCGGTACCCCGCAGGCGCTGGCGGTGGCCACCGCATGGGCCATGCGCACGCCGCGGCCGGCCAGATAGGGGACCACCAGGATGCCGCCACCGATGCCGAGCAGCGCCGAGAGCGCGCCGAAGCCGGTGCCGGCAGCCGCCAGGCCGGGAGTACCGGGCAAGCTGGCGTGGGCCTGGACGCTGGGCTGCGCGACCATCCGCGCGCCGCTATAAAACAGAAACAGCGCGAACAGCCGGGTGAGCCAGGCGGCCGGCAGGTGTGCCGCGGCCAAGGCCCCGAGCCAGGCCCCCAGCAGCAAGCCGGGCAGCAGTTGGACCAGCAGGCGCAATTCCACGGCACCGCGGCGGTGATGGGCTAGGGCCGAGGCTAGACCGGTGGCCATCACCGTGGCCAGGGAGGTGGCCACCGCCTGCTGTGGGATCAGGCTAGCCTGCGGGTCCATGCCGGCCAGGGAAAGATGGCTGAACAGCCAGAGCAGGGCCGGCACGATGACCACTCCACCGCCGATGCCGAGCAGACCGGCCAGGAGTCCGGCCAGGGCGCCGATGCTGAGGAAGGCGAGGAGGGCGATGGGGTCCACTGGCTAGCTGTGATCTGCTGGTCGCTACGCGACGGCTGGCGATTCTTTCGCAACCTCAGAGCCCGGTGCGTAACCCGGTGCGCAACCCGGTTCAGAACCCGGTTCACCCGCGGGCCGCGCCTGGTTCGCAACTGGGTCACACCTGGGTTGCATTTGGATTGCATCTGGGTCGCACTGGGGCGCACTGGGGCCGCCCCTGGCTCGCAACCGATCCCCAGCCAGCCCCTGGCCGCGCGGGCTGATACCAGCATCCGCGCGCCCAATCCGCCCGGCGATCACCGTACCATGCCTGGGCCAGGCGGGGGCGGTCAACCGAACCGCCGGACGCGGTCTGCCCCGGAGCGCGCAGGCCCCCGTAGAATCCGCCCGGCCCTTGACCTCGACCGCACCAGCCCTGGTGCCTGCACTGGACTCGAACCCATGCCCATCGACATCGCCACCGCCCTGCGTGACGGCAGCGCCCGGCTGCGCGCCGCGGGTCAGTCAGCACCCCGGCTGGAAGCGGAACTCCTGCTGGGGGCAGTGACCGGCCGCACCCGGGCCGGCCTGCTCGCCTGGTCCGATCAGCCGCTGCGCGCGGCAGCGGCGGCGCGATATGCGGCGTTGGTGGCGCGCCGCGCGGCCGGCGAGCCGCTCGCCTATCTCACTGGCCGGCAGGCCTTCCGGGGGCTTGAACTGATGGTGGGACCGGCGGTGCTGATCCCGCGCCCGGAGACCGAGCTGCTGGTAGACCTGGCCCTGGCCAGGCTACCGGCCACGCCGCTGCGCCTGGCCGATCTCGGCACCGGTAGCGGCGCCATCGCGATCGCGCTGGCACTGGCTCGGCCGGCCTGGACGCTGCTGGCGGTGGAGCGCAGCGCGGCAGCCCTGGCCCTCGCCATCGCCAACGCGCACCGGCTGGGCGCGGCGCGGCTCCTGCCGTTGCAGGGGGACTGGCTGTGCGCTATCGGCCCCGGCAGTCTGGATGCGCTGGTCGCCAACCCGCCCTATGTGCGTGCTGGCGATCCCCACCTGCGCCAGGGCGATCTGCGCTTCGAGCCCGGTGCGGCCCTGGTCGCCGGGGCCGACGGGCTGGCGGCCATCCGCGCCATCCTGGCCCAGGCGCGGCGTTGCCTGCGCCCGGGTGGCTGGCTGGCGTTGGAGCATGGCTGGGATCAAGGCAGCGCGGTGCGCGCCCTGGCCCGCCGCGCCGGCTTGCGCCAGGTGGTCACCCATCGCGACTTCGCCGGGCATGGACGGGTGACCAGCGGCTGGTGCCCCTGAGCGCGCGGCGGCGCGGGCATCATCGGCCGAGCGCGGTCGCCGTCAGCCGCTGGCGTCCATGAGTTGCTCGGCCCAAGCCTCCAGGGCGTCCAGTAGGTGCTGGGCGGCGGGGGCGTCGGCGTGCGTCTGGCGCAGCGCGGCGATGCGCTCGGCATAGGGGTCGAGGGTCAGCGAGGCGCCGGCGGCGGGGTCGGTCAGGCGCTCCAGACGCCAGGCGTCCCAGTCCTCGCGCTCGGCCTCGCTCAGGGTCTCGGGCCAGTTGCGCGCCCGCCAGCGGAAATACAGCGTGGGCAGGCGCGGATCATCAAAGCGGGGCGCGGCGTTGGCCAGTTCGGCCGGGCTCAGGGCGCGCAGGTGTGCCATCTGGCGCCGGTCGCCGTCGGGGAAGAAGCCCTGATAGAGCTGGCGCTCGGGGTCCGGGCTGGCCGGCGGGGCCGGGCGGTCGTCGGCGTGGTAGATGGCCTGGACCTTGGCGGCGATCGCCTGGGCCTGGCCCTGCCAGGTGCGGGCATGGCGTGCCACCTGTGCGGGATCGATCTCCCAGCGCGCGGCAGCGCTCGCGCTCAGGGTGGACATGGGCGCCAGCATCGGTGCGGCATTGAGCCGGACCCCCTTGAGCGGGATGCGGGCCTGATCTGCAGGCAGGTCGGCGGCCGGGGTGAACAGCCGCTGGCGCAGGGTGGCGAGGTCTAGGTCCAGCAGCATTGCTGGGTCCTGGCGCAGGTCGAAGCAGAGCACCTGCTTGGGTTGCCCCGGATGGACCGCGACTGCGGCGACCGGGGCGATGCAGCCGCGTACCGCCGGATAGCGTTGGGAGCAGTGCAGCAGGGGCTGGTGCTGCTCGAGGAGCAGGGCGCGCACCCGGTCCTGGTCACGCAGCCCGAGGGCATAGGCGAACAGCCGCGGCTGCGCCTGCTGCAGGCGCCGGGCCAGCGCGATGGTTGCGGTCACGTCGGCCAGGGCATCATGGGCCTGGCCGTGCGGGATATCGTTGGCGGCGCTCAGATCCTCCAGCCGGAAGCTGGTTACGCCCGGCTCGCGCTCGGGCCAGACCAGGCCGGCTGGGCGCAGGGCATGGGCCAGGCGCAGCACCTCGATGAGATCCCAGCGCGAGTTGCCCGACTGCCAGGTATGGGCATAGGGATCGAGGAGGTTGCGATAGAACAGGAAGCGGGTGACCTGATCATCGAAGTGCAGGCTGTTGTAGCCAACCCCGCAGGTACCGGGGAGCGCCAGTTCGCGCTGGATGGCCGCGGCGAAGTCGGATTCGGGCAGCCCTTCACGCAGCGCGTGCTGGGGACTGATGCCAGTGACCAGGCAGGCCTCCGGATGCGGCAGGCAGTCGTCGGCCGGGCGGCAATACTGCACCAGCGGCGGCCCAATGGGATTGAGGTCGGCATCGGTGCGCTGGCCGGCAAACTGGCAGGGGCGGTCGACAGCGGGGTCGATGCCCCAGGTCTCGTAATCGTGCCAGTAGAACGTGGACGCCATGGCAGCGGGCGGGCTGGTGGGGGCGGGGCAGGCCTGCCGGGGTGGATCGGGCGGGGCCACCGACTGAAATCGGCCTGGCAGCGGACCGGGTGCGGTCGGGGATCGGCCTGATACCAGGCTGGGGTCAGGCCGAAACCAGAGCGGGCATGCGAGCGCGGGCAGCGGGGTCGGTTGGATCTGCCGGTTGCAGCCAGTCGCCGTCCAGCGGTGCGGGCCTGGCTGCACCGCCGGTCGCGGCGACCAAACACATTGCCGACCTCGGCTGGCGACCTGGGCCGCCGCTCAGACCTTCTCGCGGATACGGGCGGCCTTGCCAGTGCGCCCGCGCAAATAGTAGAGCTTGGCGCGGCGGACATCGCCACGGCGCTTGACCGTGATATCGGCGATCGTGGGGCTGTAAGTCTGGAAGACGCGCTCCACGCCCTCGCCATGGGACATCTTGCGCACCGTGAAGGCGGAATTGAGACCGCGGTTGCGCTTGGCAATGCAGATACCCTCGAAGGCCTGCAGGCGCTCGCGCTCCCCTTCCTTGACCCGCACCTGGACCACCAGGGTATCGCCCGGGGCAAAGTCCGGGATGGTGCTGGTCATCTGCTCGCGTTCGAGTTCTTGGATGATGTTGCTCATGATGTTGCTCCTGTGCCCAGGCACCGGCCACGCCGGCGCGGCCTGGATAAGTCCCGGTCGGCGGCTGCTGACCGGTATTCAGTGGTGGCGCGAGCCGCCGGACGCGGCGCGGTTCAGCGTTCTTCCGGTGGGGGGTCTCCCGGAGCAAGTTTTCCCGGAGCAAGTTCTCCGGGCGGGGTGGTGGCCCCGGCCAGGTTGGGCGCTGCCCCTCCCAGGTCGCCTGCCCGGTTCGCACCTGGCCCCGGCGTTGAGGCGGGTGCCGGCATTGGTTGCGGCGCTCGCGCCGAACCGGGTGCCTGCGCCCTGTGCGCGCTGAGATAGCCCTCCAGCAATGGCTGCTCGGCGGCGCTCAGACCGCGCCGGGCGAGCAGGTCGGGGCGGCGTTGCCAGGTGCGCCCCAGGGCCTGCTGCAGCCGCCAGCGGGCAATCGCCGCATGATCACCGCTCAGCAGCACCGCCGGCACCTGACGCTCGCCGACGACCTCCGGGCGGGTGTAGTGTGGGAAGTCCAGCAGACCCTCGGCATAGGAGTCCTGCGCGGCCGAGCTGGCATGTCCCAGCGCCCCCGGCAGCAGCCGGATGATCGCATCCATGACCAGCATTGCCGGCAGTTCGCCGCCGCTGAGCACGAAGTCGCCGATGGACCATTCCTCGTCCACCCAGCCCTCGATCAGCCGCTCGTCCACGCCCTCGTAACGGCCGGCTACCAGGACCCAGCCCGGCGCCCGGCTCCGCCTAGCGATGGCGGCCTGATCCAACGGCCGCCCCTGCGGCGAGAGATACGCAACCCGGCTGGCAATGCCGGCGGCGGCGGTGGCGGTGCGGGCCGCCTCGATGGCCGCCGCCAGCGGCGCCACCTTCATCACCATGCCGGGGCCGCCGCCATAGGGGCGATCATCGACGGTGCGGTGGGTATCGGCGGTGAAGTCCCGCGGGTTCCACAGTACCAGCCGCGCAATGCCGCGCCGCAGCGCCCGCGCCGCCACCCCGTCGCCGGTGAGGGCACTGAACTGCTCGGGAAACAGCGTGACGACATCGAAGCGCATCGCAATGCCATGGCCGGGCGGCGCCGCACCGGCGCCGCACCGGCGGTGGTCGGCACCTGCCGCAGTGGTGCTCCGGCTACCGGATCCAGGGTCAGAAGTCGGGGTCCCAGTCCACCAGGATCTGCCCCTGCTCCAGGTCTATCGCGTGGATCACGCGATCCCAGACGAAGGGCAGTAAGCGCTCCCGTTCGCCCTGCACCACCAGTACGTCATTGGCGCCGGTGGCAAACAGGCGCTCGACCCGCCCCAGCATGACACCGGTGACCGTCGTCACCGCCAGCCCCTCCAGGTCGGCCCAGTAGAATTCATCGGGTCCGGGCGGGGGCAGTTGCGCGCGCCGCACCGCGATGTCCTCGCCGACCAGGCGGGCGGCCTGATCGCGATCGTCGCAACCGGCCAGGAGCGCCACCAGGCCTTTGCCATGCCGGTGCCCTGCCACGACCGCGCGCGACTGACCGGCCACCAGCCAGGGCGAGAGGGCCAGGATGTTCTCCAGCGGGGCGGTCTCGGAGAAGACCCGCACCCAGCCGCGCACCCCGTAGAGCCCCATGATGCGCCCGACCACCAATTGGCGCTCGGCGGCCTGTTCGCACGCGGCAGGCGCGGCCCTGATCGGAGCGGCCGGGTCGGGCGCGGGCGATGCTGACTGGGCGGGCATCGGTGCCTCAGTGCGTCAGGCCGCGCTGGCCTCGGCCTGCTTGCCGGCTTCCTTCAGCAGGTTGGCGACCCGCTCGGTCGGCTGTGCACCGCGCTCCAGCCAGTGCTGGGCGCGGGCGCGGTCGACCCGCAGCCGCTGTTCGCCGCCGGCGGCGATGGGGTTGAAGAAGCCGATGCGCTCGATATAGCGGCCATCGCGGCCACTGCGGATATCGCTGACGACGATCTGATAGAAGGGGCGCTTCTTGGCGCCGCCACGGGCGAGCCGAATCTTGACCATGGCAGGTTTCCGGGGACTGTTCCTGAGTGAGGGTTGGCCGATACAGAGGCGTCCGCGGTGTGACCGCTGGCCAGGGGCGCTGCCAACGCTGGCAGCGGTACTGGCAGCAGCACTGGCAGCAGCACTGGGCCAGAGGGCCAGCGCGGACGCAGGGAAACGCGCCAATATACAGGATTTTCCCCTGCCAGGCGAAATGGCGATGCCTGGTCGTACCCCGGGCACCCCCGCTGCCGCGATGCCGGTGGGGGCGCCCGGGTCTGTGGTGCGGCACCTAGTCAGTGGGCCTGGTCCCAGTCCTCGCCGCTGCCGCAATCGACGATCAGCGGCACCGCGAGGTCGGCGGCGCCCTGCATCAGGCGGCGGATCTCGGTGTCGAGGTCGGCGACGGCATCGGCCGCGACCTCGAAGACCAGTTCGTCGTGCACCTGCATGATCATGCGCAGGGGCGGTCGCGCGTGCTCGATCCAGGCGTCCACCGCGATCATCGCCCGCTTGATGATGTCGGCGGCGCTGCCCTGCATCGGTGCGTTGATGGCAGTGCGCTCGGCAGCGGCGCGCAATTGCTGGTTGCTGTGATTGATGTTGGCGAGGTATAGACGGCGCCCGAACAGGGTCTCGACGTAGCGGTCGGCACGGGCCTGGGTGCGGATGCGGTCCATGAATGCGCGCACGCCCGGATAGCGGGCGAAGTAGCGGTCCACGTAGTCCTGAGCGGCAGCGCGTTCGATGCCGAGCTGGCGCGCCAGTCCGAACGCGGACATGCCGTAGATGAGCCCGAAGTTGATCGCCTTGGCCGAGCGGCGCTGTTCACTGGTGACGTCCGCGGGGGGCAGGCCGAGGATCTCGGCGGCGGTGGCACGATGGATGTCCTGGCCGGCGGCGAAGGCGGCGAGCAGCCGCTCGTCGCCGGACAGATGGGCCATGATGCGCAGCTCGATCTGAGAGTAGTCGGCCGCCAGCATGCGCCACCCCGGTTCCGGCACGAAGGCGCGACGGATGCGCCGGCCATCCTCGCTGCGGATCGGGATGTTCTGCAGGTTGGGATCGCTGGAGGAGAGCCGCCCGGTGGCGGCCACCGCCTGATGATAGCTGGTGTGCACGCGCCCGGTGGTGGGGTTGACCATCTGCGGCAGTTTGTCGGTGTAGGTGGAGCGCAGCTTGGACAGGGCACGGTGTTCCAAAATCAGGCCCGGCAGGGCGTGGCCGTCGACGGCCAGTTGCTCAAGCACCGCCTCGGAGGTGGAGGGGGCGCCCTTGGGGGTGCGGGCGACCACCGGCAGCTTCAGTTCATCGAAGAAGATCGCCCCGATCTGCTTGGGCGAGCCCATGTTGAAACGCCGCCCGGCAACGCCGTAAGCCGCCTCCTCCAGGGCCTGGCAGCGCCGTGCCAGATCCTGGCTCTGGGCTGCCAGGGCGGCGCAGTCCACCCGCACGCCGGTGCGCTCCATGCGCGAGAGGACTGGCACCAGCGGCATCTCGATCTCGCGATAGATCCGCTCCAAGGCCGGCACCGCCTGCAGCCGCGGCCACAGCACCTGGTGTAGGCGCAGGGTGACGGCGGCGTCCTCGGCCGCATAGGGGGCCGCCTGTTCCAGCGCGATCTGGTTGAAGGTCAATTGCTTGGCGCCTTTGCCGGCGATGTCCTCGAAGCGGATGGTGCGCTGGTCGAGGTACTTCGCGGCCAGCGAATCCATGTCGTGGCGGGTGGCGGTGCTGTCGAGCACATAGCTCTGCAGCATGCTGTCGTGGGCACAGCCGCGCAGGTCGATGCCATGCCGGGCGCAGATGCTGAGGTCGAACTTGAGGTTTTGGCCCAGCTTGGGGCGGGCCGGGTCTTCCAGCAGCGGGCGTAGCCGCGCGATCACCAGGTCGCGGTCGAGTTGGACCGGGGCCCCGGGATAATCGTGGCCGAGCGGGATGTAGGCGGCGGCGATCGCGCCGTCGGCCGCGGCCATGGCGACCGAGATGCCGACCAGGTCGGCGCGCATGTAGTCGAGGCCGGTGGTCTCGGTATCGAAGGCGACCAGATCGGCCTGTGCGAGCCGGTCGATCCAGGCCTCCAGCGCGGCCTCGGTGAGGATCAGTTCATAGTCATCGGTGGTAGCAGCCGAGGCGGCGCCAGCGGTGTCATCGCCTGCCGCGCCCGGCGGCGCTTCCAGGCTGGCCAGCAGCCGGCGCGATTCGATGCGCTGATACCAATCGCGCAGGACAGCGTGGTCGGGTGCCGCCGGGCGCAGGTCGGCCGGCGCCAGGTCTAGCGGCACATCGCGGCGAATGCTGGTCAATTGCCGCGCCAGCGGGAGCTGCCCCAGGCTGGCGCGCAGGCCCGCGCCGAGCTTGCCGCCGATCTGGTCGGCATGGGCGATCACGCCGTCCAGGTCGCCGTATTCGGCCAGCCATTTGGCGGCGGTCTTGGGGCCGCACTTGGGTACGCCGGGGATATTGTCGATGCTGTCGCCGACCAGGCTCAGGTAGTCGACGATGCGCTCTGGCGGGACGCCGAACTTCGCCTGCACTGCGGCGGGGTCGAGCAGGTGGTCGGTCATGCCGTTGATCAGGCTGATCCGATCCGTCACCAACTGGGCCAGGTCCTTATCGCCGGTGGCGATCAGGGTCGGGATGCCGGCCGCGGCGGCGCGGGTGGCCAGGGTGCCAATCACATCGTCGGCCTCGACCCCGGGCACCTCCAGCAGCGGTAACCCCAGGGCGCGGATGATCGCCTTCAGCGGCGCCAATTGCTCGACCAGGTCCGCTGGCATCGGCGGGCGGTTGGACTTGTAGGCGGGATAGAGATCGTCGCGGAAGGTCGGCCCGCTGGCATCGAACACCACGCCGACATAGTCCGGTTGCTGCTGGTCGAGCAGCCGGCGCAGCATCTGCAGCACCCCGACCAGTGCGCCGGTGGCCTCGCCGCGCGAATTGCTCAGCTTAGGTAGGGCGTGATAGGCGCGGAACAGGAAGCCGGAGGCGTCCACCAGCACGAGGGGATAGCGGTCCGGGGCGGAATGATTGGCTGCCATGACGGGTCTGCAGTCCGGACAGGGGGCAACAACGGTAGCACGCGGGCCGCGCACGCGCGCAGCCGCGAGCAGGCGGGTCCGGGTGCAGCCCCGGCGCGCCGGCCGCGGGAGTGCCCGGGGGGCGCCCGCGACGCCGGTGCCGAGACCGCTGTTCAGGGTCTCAGCTGTTCAGGGTCTCATCAGGGTCCCAGACGCTCCAGCATCCAATCGATACCGGCAAGGGCCTCGCCGGCCTCCGGCGCAAACGTCTGCAGGCTGGACTGCAGCGCCTGTAGATGGGCGCGTGCCACTGCCAATAACCCGCCGTGGGCGGCACGCCACTCGTCGGCCCGGGTGGCGTCGAACGCCGACGGCCCCGACGGCTGTTGGCGCAGGTTGACCAGCAGCGGTGCCCGCAGCGCTGCCAGGGGTTGTGCCCAGGCCGGAGCGGCGGCGGCCACTGGTACCGCGAAGGTCAGCTTCCAATCATCTACGCGCAGGGCAATGGGCAGACCGTCGGCGCTCCAGTACAGGAGCGCCTGGCGCGCGCCCCGCGCCGCGTCCCCGCGCAGGAGCGGCAATTGGTTGACCCCGTCCAGATGCGCCCGGTAGACGGCGCCTTCCGGTTGCAGCGCGATGCCCGTCGCCAGCAGTGCAGGGAGGTCGGGCTCGCCAGCGGCGGCGAGCAAGGTCGGCAGCGCATCGAGCAGATGCACTGGGTCGTTGCGCCAGACGCCGCCGGGCACTCGTGCGGGCCAGCGCACCAGCAGCGGCACCCGGTAGCCGCCTTCGCCGCTGGCCGGCGGCGCGTCGAACGGGTCGAGCATCGCCGTTGCGCCCGCGGTCGCGATACCGGTGGCGCCGACATAGAGCACCAGTGTGTCGGCGGCAATGCCGAGTTGCTCCAGGCGCTCCAAGAACTGCCCGACCTGGGCATCGTGAATTCCGAGCGGGGTCGTCGTCGCGGGCAGGGAGGCGGCCGCGGTGTCCTCTGCTGGCACCTGCGCGCCGACGGCGCTCCACCAGACGAACCAGGGGCGACCGGCGGCCTGCTGCTGCTCGATGAAGGTCAGCGCACGGGCCGCGGTCTCGGCGTCTAGCCCGGCGCGGCGGCGGGCATCGAGTCGGCCCACCGGGTCGCGCTGCAGGCTGCCATCGGGCTGGCGCTGGAGATGCAACACCGGCGGCAACCTACTGTCGTTGGCCCCGGTATCGGCCCCGGTATCGGCCCCGAGTTGCAACTCGCCCGGCGCCCCGGGGCTGGTCGCGACCGGCAGCACGGCGCCGTAGAAGTTGTCGAATCCCAGGTCTGCTGTCCCGACGCCGACCCGGTCCAGCCCGAAGCGCCCGGTGGCGTAGCCTAGGGCACGCAGTAATCGCGCTAGCGTTGGCTGCGCTCGGGTCAGGCCCGGGTCGCCGCGGCTGGCCCCGGCAGCGGCACCGGCGAGCCCGGTGCGCACCGCATAGCGGCCAGTCAAAAAGGCGGCCTGGGCAGCGGCCGCGGTGACCTCGCCATAGGCGTCGGTCATGGCGGTACCGGTGGCGGCGAGGCCATCGATTCGAGGGGTCTGCTCTCCCACCACGCCGTGGCCGTAGGCGCTGATGGCCGCCGGGCTGATGCCGTCGTGCCAGAGCACCAGGATGTTCGGGCGCGTCGGCGCAGCCGCGGCAGGGCCGGCCGCGATCGTAAGCAGCACGCCGGCCAGCAGCGGCCAGCCGGCGAATAAGATCGGGGAAAACAGGCTTGGGGTCACAGGCAGATACTCGTCGATCACGGCCAGGGCGGCCACACCAGGCCCGGCAGTATGGGCGCTACACTCGCCCTGTCAAACCTGTTCAAACCCGTTCAAACCCGATAAAACGTGACCGAACCGGCCGCAAAATGGATCGAGCTGGGGCATGCTGGCACCGGCGGGGCCACGCCTTGCGCCGGGCCGCTGGCTGCAGCGCGCGCACGGCGAACTCAGCGCCGATCAGCGCGACGACTGGATCGGGGCGCGGCCGCTGCGGTCGCCACCGACAGCGGCTGGCGGTGATCGTGCTGGGTTGAACCGGCGGGCGGCAGTGCGCGCCAGTCCCCCCAGCGTGCCTGCAGCACGGCAATGGCGGCCAGGGGCGCGGTCTCGGTACGCAGGATGCGGGGTCCGAGCCAGACCCCGGTGAAGCCCTGCGCGCGGGCCGCGGCCCGCTCGCCCGGGCTCAAACCGCCCTCCGGCCCGACCAGTAAGGTGACCGCCGGGCCGGGGGCGGGCAGCGTGGCCAGGGCGCTGGTCGCCTCCGGGTCCAGCAGCAGCCCGCCGGGTGGTCTGGTTGCCAGCCAGTCGGGCAGTGCGCACACCGACCCCAGCGTCGGCAGCCGGCAGCGCCCGCTCTGCTCACAGGCGGCGATGATGATCCCCTGCCAATGTGCCTGACGCTTGGCCAGGCGCGGGCCGCTCAGGCGCACCAGGTTGCGCCCGCACAGCAGCGGGGTGATCGCGGCCACCCCTAGCTCCACTGCCTTCTGCAGCGCGAAGTCCATGCGCTCGGCGCGGGAGATGCCAAGCCCCAGACTAATCTGCAATGGCGACTCCGGTTCATCCGCGCCGATAGCCTCGATGCGCACCTGCACCTGCCCTGGCCGGACCGCCGCGATGTGTCCGCTATAGTCACGGCCGTCGCCGTTGAAGAGGGTCAGGGCCGCCCCGGCGGCGAGCCGCAGCACTTGCTGGGCATGCCGGGCCGGGCGCTCCTCCAGGGTGATCAGGGCGCCGGGGGCCAGGGGTTGCTCGCTGTAGAGACGGATCGTACGCATGGTGACCTGGGGTTGGTTGAGGCCCGAGCGCGGGTCGCTCTGGGGGCGCGACCGACGCCCCCGCTGCCACGCCGAGCGGTGTGCCGCGGCTGGCTATAATCGCGCGCCGCCTATCAACCATCGTCGGAGTCGTGCCTGATGGATATCGTCCAGATCACCCTGCTGTCCTTCGTGCAAGGGTTGACCGAATTCCTGCCCATCTCCAGTTCCGGCCACCTAATACTCACCCCGCTGCTGTTCGGCTACGAGCTGCACAGCCTCAGCTTCGACATCGCCGTGCACATCGGCAGCCTGGTGGCGGTGATGATCTACTTCCGCCAGGAGCTGGGGGCCATGACCCTGGCCGTGTTCGGGTCGCTGCGCCAGCGCACCCTGCATGACCCGCAGGCCCGCCTGGGCTGGATGCTGGTGCTGGCCACCCTGCCGCTGGTGGTGCTGGGGCTGCCGCTGAAATGGGTGCTGGAGTTTCTGCGCGGTGACCCTTGGCTGGTCAGCCTGACCATCGCTGTGACCATGATCGTCTTCGGCCTGCTGCTGCTGCTAGCCGATCACATCGGCACGCGCCGGCGCGACGAGTATCAGGTGCACTGGCGGGCGGCGCTGCTGATCGGCCTGATGCAGGCGGTGGCCGTGATCCCCGGCACCTCGCGTTCGGGCATCACCATGACCGCCGGGCTGTTCCTCGGGCTGACCCGGCGCGCGGCCTCGCGCTTCTCGTTCCTGCTCTCGATCCCGACCCTCCTCATGGCCGGGCTGCTGGAGGTCAAAGACCTGCTTGTCACCCCCGATCCGGTGGACTGGACCGCGCTGTGGCTGGGTGCCGTGCTGTCGTTCTTCTTTGCCTATGTAGCCATTCACTATTTCCTGCGCTACATCGAGCGCATCAGCATGACCCCGTTCGTGATCTACCGGATGTTGCTCGCGGCGCTGATCCTGTTCCTGCTGCTGCGTTGAGTCCCCCCTAGGTCAGGCTAGCCGGCTGCTGGAATCCACTGAACAGGCCCTGACGGTGGATTCCGACGCCGCCGTCGGCCCCTGGCCCCTGTCTGTCTGTCTGTCTGTCGCCTGCTTGGCTAATCTTAATCATGCCAGGGACGCCATGGTTGCAGGACCGGTCGGGACGGCGGCGCGTCGTGCCACCAGCACCTGCGGTCCACCGGTACCTGCGGTCCATCAGTGAAAACGGGTGGGGCATCCGGTAGAGTGTCGAGTCTTTCCGAACTTGCCTAGCAGACCCATCCCGCCAGTGGCCACAGCGGTGAAACCGTGGCGCGGCCCGGCGTTGCCGTATCTGGAGACCTCCGATGCCAGCCCAAGCAGACCTGATCGCCCCGTCCATCCTGTCGGCCAATTTCGCCCGGCTCGGCGAGGAGGTGGACAACGTGCTCGCGGCCGGGGCCGACATCGTGCACTTCGATGTCATGGACAACCATTACGTCCCCAACCTGACCATTGGTCCGCTGGTGTGCGAGGCCCTGCGCAAGCATGGTGTCACCGCCGATATCGATGTGCACCTGATGGTCAAGCCGGTGGATCGGATCATCCCGGACTTCGCCGCCGCCGGGGCAACTTACATCACCTTCCATCCGGAGGCGAGCGAGCACATCGACCGCACCCTGCAACTGATCCGCGGCGAGGGTTGCAAGGCCGGCCTGGTGTTCAATCCGGCCACGCCGCTGGACTGTCTGGAGTATGTGCTGGATAAGATCGACATGATCCTGCTGATGTCGGTCAATCCGGGCTTTGGTGGCCAGAGCTTCCTCCCTTCGGCCCTGACCAAACTCGCCCAGGTGCGCGAACTCATCGATACCGTCGGCGGTGATATCCGCCTGGAGATCGATGGCGGGGTCAAGGTGGAAAACATCGCCGAGATCAAGGCCGCCGGGGCGGACACCTTTGTTTCCGGTTCCGGCATCTTCGGCAAGGGCAAGGACAGCGACCCGCATCGCTACGACAGCATCATCGGTCAGATGCGCGAGACCCTGGCCGGGGTGCGCCGCTGAGGCGAGCGCTGTCGGGTGTGGTGTCGGCTCGGTTCCAGCCTCATCCCAGCTTGGTCCGGGGTGCGCCGCGCGGTTGGTTCGCCAACCCGGCGTCCCGCATCCCTTGCCGCGGCCGTGCCGGTGCCGAGCGCCAGCTACGGTCTTCAATCCTAACGTCCTGTCTCGCCGAGCCTGTGCCATGTCCACCCCCGCTGCCGCCACCATCGCGCCGGTGCAGTTTCCGCTCCATCCCGGCCTCATCCTGATCGACCTGGACGGCACGCTGGTCGACAGCGTGCCGGACTTGACCCATTGCGTCGATGCCATGCTGACCCAGCTTGGCCGCGCGTCCCGGGGCGAGGCGGCGGTTCGCAACTGGGTTGGCAACGGGGTGGAGCGGCTGGTCAAGCGGGCGCTGACCGATCGCATGGACGGCGAGCCTACGGCCGCCGAGCTGGCCGAGGCGCTGCCGCTCTTTTGCGATATCTATGCCGACAATACCGCGCGGCGCTCGGTACCCTATCCAGGGGTGCGCGAGGGCCTGACCTGGCTGCGCGAGCGCGGTTACCGGCTTGGCTGTGTGACCAACAAGGCGGCCCGCTTCACCGAGCCCCTGCTTGCCGCGCTCGATCTGCGCGAGCACTTCGAACTGGTGATCAGCGGCGACAGCCTGCCCGAGCACAAGCCGCATCCTCTACCGTTGCTGCATGCGGCCGACTTCTTCGGCTGTGCGCCGGCAGCGGCGTTGATGGTCGGGGACTCGGTCAGCGATGTGAAGGCCGCACGGGCGGCCGGGTTTGCCGTCGTCTGTGTCAGCTACGGCTATAACCACGGCGAGGATATTGGGCTGGCAGGCCCGGATGCTGTGATCGATGCGCTGACCGAGTTGCAGGTCCTGCTGAACTGAGGAACAGCCGATTGGTCGGCCACGCCTTGTCGAAACTCAGCATGGAACCCGACGCTGCGGTTGCCAGGTTCCTGCATTTTCAAGGACTGATGCACTCGAAGATTGCGGGGCATCCTGCCTCGTGGGACAGTCTGAATGCCTCCGCCTGCTGCTGAGGCGATTTCCGTCGAATCACAGGCCCGGCCGGTGCGGCTGGGGCACCAAGCTGCAGCCGAGAACCGATGACCCCCGAGCGCTTTCAGGCCCTGGCCGAGCAGGGCTACAACCGCATCCCGCTGGTCTGCGAGGTCCTAGCCGATCTCGACACGCCGCTCTCCTGCTATCTCAAGCTGGCCTCCGCACCCTACTCCTACCTGCTGGAATCGGTGCAGGGCGGCGAGAAGTGGGGACGCTATTCCATCATCGGTTTGCCCTGCCGGACGGTGCTGCGGGTCTATGGCCGGCGCCTCGAGGTGGAACACGACGGCGCGGTGGTGGAACAGGCCGAGGCGGATGATCCGCTGGCCTGGATCGCCGCTTTTCAGGCTCGCTATCGGGTTGCCCCGCACCCGGATCTGCCGCGCTTCGCCGGCGGCCTGGTCGGCTATTTCGGCTATGACACCGTGCGCTATATCGAGCCGCGGCTGGCGCGCTGCCCGAATCCTGATCAGCTTGGCACGCCGGACATCCTGCTGATGCTGTCCGAGGAGGTGGTCGTCTTCGACAACCTGCGGGGGCGTATCTATATGATCCTGCACCTGGACCCGACTGCCGGCGCAGACCTCACGGATGGCCAGCAGCGCATCGACGAACTGGTCGCATTGATGCGTCAGAGCCCCCCGCGCAATCCCTATCCGGTCCCGCGCCGAATCAGCGAGAACGACTTCATCTCCGGCTTCACCGAGATCGGCTTCAAGACCGCGGTGAGTCGCATCAAGGACTACATCCTGGCTGGCGACTGCATGCAGGTGGTGTTGTCGCAGCGCCTGTCGATTCCTTACAGTGCGCGACCGCTGGACCTGTATCGCGCCCTGCGCGGGCTCAATCCCTCTCCCTACATGTATTTTCTGGACCTGGACGGGTTTCAGATCGTCGGTTCCTCGCCGGAGATTCTGGTGCGTCTGGAGGATGGCCAGGTTACCGTGAGGCCTATCGCCGGGACCCGCCACCGGGGCGAGACCGAGGAGGAGGATCTGGCCCTGGAGCAGGAGCTGCTGGCCGATCCCAAGGAATGCGCCGAGCATCTGATGCTGATCGACCTGGGCCGCAACGATTGTGGACGGGTGGCCCGCACCGGCAGCGTCGAGGTCACCGCGCAGATGATCGTTGAGCGTTATTCCCATGTGATGCACATCGTCAGCAACGTGGTGGGCACCCTGCAAGCGGGGCTGAGCGCGATGGACGTGCTGCGTGCCACCTTTCCTGCCGGGACGGTGTCCGGGGCACCGAAGATCCGTGCCATGGAGATCATCGATGAATTGGAGCCGGTCAAGCGCGGCATCTATTCTGGCGCGGTGGGTTATTTCGGGTTCAATGGCAACATGGACACCGCCATTGCCATCCGTACCGCGGTGATCCAGGACGGACTGCTGCACATCCAGGCCGGCGCCGGGATCGTGGCGGATTCGGTGTCGGACCTCGAATGGCAGGAGACCATGAACAAGGGCCGCGCCATCTTTCGAGCGGTGGCCATGGCCGAGGCCGGGATCGAGCGCCATCCCTGCGTAGCCGGTGCGCCGGCGGACAATCAGACGGCCATCTGAAACGATAGCCACCTGCGCAAAACGCAATCGCCAACTGCACAACGACAACGCCACCGTGAGTGGCGAACATGCGATCGCAACCCCCCGCACTCCAGGGTTGTGGCGACTGCCGCCCGGCCCTGCCCGGCCGCGCTGGCGCGTTAGAATTGATGCACCGCAGCACGGCCTAAGGCCAGTCCATGTTCGATCAGCTTCCCACTGCTCCGCTCCCCGCCGCCGAGACCCCGACCCGGCGCATCCGCGAGATCCCCTACAACTACACGTCGTTTTCCGATCGCGAGATCGTCATCCGCTTCTTGGGCGAGGCGAACTGGCAATTGATCGAGCAACTGCGTGGCTCGCGCCGCACCGGGCGCTCGGCGCGGATGCTCTTCGAAGTCCTCGGCGACATGTGGGTCGTGACCCGAAACCCCTATCTGCAGGACGATCTGATCGAGAACCCGGGCCGCCGCCGGCTGCTGATCGAGGCCCTGGTCCATCGGTTGGATCAGTTCGAACTGCGCCTGAACGACAATGCGCGGGCGGCGACCCTGCTGGCTGCGGCACGTGCCGCGGTGACACGCTTCGCCGCCCGCTTCGAGGTCGACCGTGCCCTGCGCGGGCGCATCCGGCGCCGCCTCGCCGGTCTGACCCGCGCCGATAACATCGATTTCGGTGGTCTAGCTCGGGTCTCCCATGCCACCGATGCGACCGACTGGCGCGTCGAACTGCCCTTTGTCGTGATCGTGCCGGACCACGAGGACGAGGTCGCCCGCATCGTCGCCGCCTGTATCGATCTGGGGCTGCCGCTGATCCCGCGCGGCGGCGGCACCGGCTATACGGGCTCGGCGGTACCGCTCGATCCGCACACCGCGGTGATCAATACCGAAAAGCTGGAGGACCTCTCCGCGGTCGAGCCATTGGTTCTGCCCGGACTGAGCGCGCCGGTACCCACGGTGCGCTGCGGGGCTGGGGTGGTGACGCGCCGGGTGGCCGACCTGGCCGAGGCGCACGGGCTCGCCTTCGCGGTGGACCCCACCTCCCAAGATGCCTCTTGCATCGGTGGCAACCTGGCCATGAATGCCGGTGGCAAGAAAGCGGTGCTCTGGGGCACCACGCTCGACAACCTGGCCGCCTGGCGCATGGTGACGCCGGACGCGGACTGGCTGCTGGTCGAGCGCCTCGAGCACAACCTGGGCAAGCTCCAGGATGCCGCCCGAGTGCGGTTTCGCATCAGTCGTTTTGCCCCCGATGGGCACACCCCGCGCGGCGCGCCCGAGCTGCTTGATCTCCCCGGCAGTGCCTTTCGCAAGGCCGGCCTCGGCAAGGACGTCACCGACAAGGCCCTGGCTGGCCTGCCCGGTATCCAGAAAGAGGGCTGCGACGGCATCATCACCTCAGCGCGCTTCATCCTGCACCGGATGCCGGCCTATGGGCGCACCCTCTGCCTGGAGTTCTATGGCACCGATCTGGACCGCGCGGTGCCCGCCATCTGCGAGATCAAGGACTCCGTCGATGCCGACCCGCGGGTACAGATCGCCGGTTTGGAGCATTTGGACGAGCGCTATGTACGCGCGGTGAGCTATTCCCCGAAGGCAGCCCGGCGGGAGCTGCCCAAGATGGTCCTGCTCGCCGATCTGGTCGGGGATGACGAGGGCGCGGTGAATGCAGTGGCCGCGCAGGTGATCGCGCTGGCGACGGCCCGCGAGGGGGAGGGCTTTATCGCCAGCAGTCCCGAGGCGCGGCGGCGCTTCTGGCTCGACCGCGCCCGCACCGCGGCCATCTCGCGCCACACCAACGCCTTCAAGATCAACGAGGACGTGGTCATCCCGCTGGCCCGGCTCGCGGATTACAGTCGCGGGATCGAGCGGCTCAATATCGAGCAGTCGATCCGCAACAAGGACGCCATCATGGCCGCGGTGCTGGCGTATCTGGCCGGCCCCTTGCGCGAGGCGCGCAGCGCCGACGATGCCGACCCGTCGGCCGAGGGCACGGCCATCCTGGCCGCCAAGCGGGCTGCCGCCCGCGAGGTAGTGCAGGCAGCGCGGGCGCGCTGGCAGGCGATCCTGGCGCGACTGGAGGCCCCGGCGGTTGCCCATCTGGACCTGCTGACGCCAACTGAGCAGGCGGCCCTGCGCCCAGGCGACCGGCTGCTCGACCTTCTGCTGCGCCGCGACCTGCGCCAGAGCTATCGCAGCGAGGTGGGCGGGCGCCTGCACCAGATCTTTGCCGGGCAGGACCTGGCCGGGGTGCGCGCGCACCTGGATGCGGTCCATCGCCAGGTGCGCGATGCCCGGCTGTTCATCGCCCTGCACATGCATGCCGGCGATGGCAATGTGCACACCAATATCCCGGTGCATTCCGCCAATTATGAGATGTTGCATGAGGCCGACCAGCTCGTTGCGCGCATCATGGTGTTGGCTACCGAACTGGGCGGGGTCATATCCGGCGAGCATGGCATCGGGCTGACCAAGGTGCGCTGGCTGGAACCGGCTAAGCTTGCCGCCTTTGCCGAGTACAAGGCGCGGGTCGATCCACATGGCCGATTCAATCCCGGCAAGCTGACCTTGGCTGCCGGTCTGGACGCGGCCTATACCCCCTCGCTGCGCCTAGTGGAACAGGAAGCCATCATCCTGGAGGAGACTGAACTCGGCGACCTCAACGACGATGTCAAGCACTGCCTGCGCTGTGGGAAATGCAAGCCCAAGTGCATGACCCATGTGCCGCGGGCCAACCTGCTCTATTCCCCACGCAATAAGATCCTCGGCACCGGTCTCATCATCGAGGCCTTTCTGTACGAGGAACAGACCAGGCGTGGTCTGTCGGCGCGCCATTTTGATGCGATGAACGACATCGCCGATCATTGCACCATCTGCCACAAGTGCCTTGCACCCTGTCCGGTAGACATCGACTACGGCGATGTCAGCATGCGGTTGCGCCGCATCCTGGTGGCGCGCGGGCAGAAACGCAGCAGCCCCGCCGCGGTCGCGGCCATGTGGTTTCTCGATGCCCAGCATCCGCTGGCGGTGCATCTGCTGCGCAAAGGGCTGGCGCAATGGGGCTTTGCCGGCATCAATGTCGCGCATGGTCTCGCCCGCCGTCTGCAACTCACCGAGGCCCCGACCCGCCGCCCGGGGGCCAGCAGTGGCCGGCCGCATCCGGTGCGGCAGGGCGTGCAACTGGTCAGCCGCTCCATCCGAGTGGACTTGCCACGGCGCACCTTCCGCCAGGAACTCGGCCTGGAGGACCGCACTCGGGTGCCAATCCTGCGCGATCCGCAACGGGCCGGCGATGAGGCCGAGGCCCTGTTCTATTTCCCCGGTTGCGGCTCCGAACGGCTGTTCTCCGATATTGGCCTGGCGAGCCTGGCGATGCTATTCGCCCAGGGGGTACAGACGGTACTGCCCCCGGGCTATCTCTGCTGTGGCTATCCCCAGCGCGCCGCCGGGCTAGCGGCGCGCGGGCATCGCATCACGATGGAGAACCGGGTGCTCTTCCATCGCGTTGCCAATACCCTGAACTATCTCGATATCCGCACCGTGGTGGTCTCTTGCGGCACCTGCATGGATCAACTGCTGCAATACGAGTTCGATCGCATCTTCCCGGGTTGCCGGCTGCTCGACATCCATGAATACCTGATGGAGAAAGGGGTGGCGCTGGCTGGAACGGCGGACCGGCGCTATCTCTATCACGATCCCTGTCATTCCCCGATGAAGACCTATGCGCCGACGAGCGTGGCGGCGCGGCTGCTGGGGCAGCCGGTACCGCTGTCCGATCGCTGTTGCGGCGAGGCCGGTACTTTGGGTACGGCGCGTCCTGATATTGCCAATCAGGTGCGATTTCGCAAGCGCGAGGAACTCGAGGCCGGCATCCGCCAGTTGACCGGTCAGGATCAGGACCCGGCCGCGGTGACCGGTCGGATCAAACTGCTTACCAGTTGCCCAGCCTGCCAGCAGGGCCTCGCCAAATACACCGACGAGACCGGGCTCGCCACCGATTACATCGTGGTGGAACTGGCCCGGCAATGGTTGGGGGCAGGCTGGCAGCAGGGCTTCATCGAGCAGGTGCGGGCAGGCGGTATCGAGCGCGTGCTACTGTGAGCAAGCCGTCGCGCTGCCATCCTGCTCGCCGCACTGGCACGCTCTGGCGGGTATAGGTCAAATCATTGCGCGCTTGCAACTGACGCAACAACCGGCCTGGTAGCAGACGGGGTTGAATGTCTTCAAAACCCGGCAGGCGATGCAGTAGACTACTGACCCCGAATACACAGGCCCCGATCGGGGCAATCGGGCGCTTGCGAGCCAAGACTGAAGCCGTGAGCGCCACATCATCGGGCAGCTCGACTTCAAAGAGGTACAAGTCCCAGGCACCCGGCCTCACGTGAAACTCCTCTCTAAGGAGAAACTTTTTTTCCCGCTCGGGCGTTACCGAATATATCACATCCGCTACGCGCCGCTTCTCTTTATCCGGTGTCCAGCCAGACGGGTCGTAAATGATGTGACCATCCGGCGCGTGAATCACAAGGCTGGTATGTGGGATAAGGAAGGCTCTATTCGGCTGATAGATGGCGATCTTGAGTTTCGATGGACCACCCCCGAGATAGCCTGGCCCAGAAATCTCATTTGCGCCCAAGAACAAACCTGAACAGCTCGCAAGGACGACAAGCGAACTCAGGGCGATCAGAATCAATCCGGGCTGGAGAATCATGCGCAATCTGCGGTCCATGGCTCATTGGGCTTCATATCTGTAATTGCAGGACCACTGCAGCCTTCGCGTCCGCTTTCTGGCCTTGATCGTTATCGCGGCCAGCGGCTCGGGCGCCGTGCGTCGACAGGGCTTCCAGCCCTGATCGCATCAGGCCAGGATGGCCTGACGACGCAGTCGGTCGCCGCGGCGGCGGGAGTGACGATCGAGGGCTGCCTTCTCTCGCCGGCAGCGAATCGATCGGGTACGCGCCCATGATCCCGACCTGCCCATCGTGACCGCGGCGCTCACCAAGCAGATGAACTGCCACCGCTATCTTGTCTCCGGCCAAGGCGATGCCGGCGACAGAACATTCGAAGTGGCCCGCTCAGAACCAGCTACGCAATGTTTTCGAGCGTAGCATGAACTGCACCAGCGCTCCGGGAGCTTCGGCCTTGCCAACGGGCTCGGCCTCGCTCAGCCAGTTGGCAAAGAGTTGGCCGAGCGTGTCGGCAAAAGCTGGGTCAAGCACGGCGATGCCATTCTCGGTGTCGTAGAGAAAACTGCGCGCATTCATGTTTGCCGAACTGAGGATGGTTAGCCGATCGTCTATGATCAAGAGCTTGGCATGCAGGAGTCGAGTGGGATGATGATAGAGCCAGGCCTCTACCCGCGGGCCGAGGCGGCGAAGCGTCGCGTTGATAAAGCCGGTCTTGAGCCCGCTTAGTGGATCAGTTGGTGGGAGTGCGGGGGTCAGGATGCGCACCGCTACACCGCGGTCGAGCGCGCGTTTCAGCGCGGCGGTCAACGGCGGCGTGGGGTTTAGATAAGGCGATGCGATGTCGATCCGTCGCTCGGCGGCATTGAACAGCTCAACGAACCAGCGCTCTAATGCCTGCCCGTCGGCCTGCGGCACCGAAAGCAAGTGCACCATGCCACGGCGCGGTGCCCCGGTCACCTCGGTCGTGACTGAAAACGGCCTGATCACCGAGGAAGCGGCATCGCGATGCCATAAAGTGCCCAGATGCGCCGTGATCGTCCGCACTGCCGCGTCGCCCGCAATCTCCACCTCCAGATCGTCATAGGTTGCAAAATAGGCCAGCGGCGACCGCAGTCGGCGGTTGTAATCGTGTAGCTCCGGGTGGTCGGAAAGGTTGCGCGGGGTGTCGAACAGGAAACCATCGTGCAAGTTGCGCCCCCCAAGGATCAGCCGTGACCGTTCCGGTTCAGCCGCCAGCGTGGCGAATGCCTTGGTGTGGTTTCCCCGTTGTAACCACTCGCTCAGCGTTGCGGGTCCAATTCCAGCGGGCGGCTGCCATCGGAAACTCTGGACCTGGACCGAAGGATAGGCTGCTGCGAGGCGCGCTAGCATCGCCAGGTCCTTGCGGGTGGCAAGATTGTCCGAAATAAGGATGCGTACCCCTGTGCCGCGGGCAGCATGGTGCTCGATCATGCGTAGGATCAGCCGACCAGAAAAATCGGCGCGAAGCTGCAGATAGGAAAGCAGGATCAGCTCTAGGTGTGGCGCCTGCGAGAAATCAAGCGGCATTTCCGGATCGGCGACTGCAAGCGCCAGCGGGTCGAGTGGATGGCCGGTAAGCGCGGCGACCTTGGCATTGAATGCCTCGGTCGCATCGGGTAAGAGTCGCACGGGGACTACCGGCATCGCACAGCTACGTGACAGCCAGCGATCGGCTAGAAACGCCTGCTCCAGCGGATCCAGCTCGCCGGCGGGCGGCACAGCGCAGACATCGAGCCGGGTGTCAAGTGCTGCCAGCGCCGGATTACCGATATCTTCCCGTTCAAGCATCAACACATGGCGAGCGGACAAATTCTCCGGCCCCAATTCGAGTCGACACCGCTGCACATCGGCACCGAGGATAAGCCGTGTCCGGTCGGTTGGGCCAGGTGGTAGATGGAGGGCGAATGTTTCGCCGGCGGCAGCGGCCGAACGCGAGAACCTGTTCCCACGCAGCTGCGCCGGCCCATCACAGCGTCCGCGAACGAGCAGCGGTACATCCGCTACCGAACGCAGGCGCAGCATGGTTTGTCCGGCCTGCGTGCCCGGGAAACCGACCACCGGCGCTCCATGCGGCGGCACCGCATCAAGCATGATCCAGGTTGCCGCGGTGCGCCAGGCGCGGGTAAAGCTATACGACCCCGCTGCCGCAATCACCGGCTGGCGTCGCCTACCATCGCGCGCCGCGGCCGCTGCCGTTGCGGCGTGGAGCAACGCGGACTGTCGACCAAAACCCTCGGGCCTCGCGGAACCGACGTTGGCCGTGAGCCGCTCTACCTCATACGCCCCAACCATCGCGGCCAGCCGCGCGGAGACCTCCGCATGGGCCGGATCGCTCATCTGCGGCGTCTCCATCAGCCGTCTGGCCACACCAGGCGTCTTGCTGGCGCAACTCGCCAACATCAGCACTGCTGGGAGCAGCCAGCCTCTCCGGATCACTCCCCAAACCTTTTCCACCTGCGCCTCCAACACCCTTCTTGGTAATTCTAATGATCCGTCGCCAAGACACGGGCGGAGATCTAAGCGCGTCGGATATGGCATTTTGAAATGACTCAGACAATAGGCTCAAGCTGGCAGCCTTCGGAGATCACCCTTTCCCGCTCGTGCCCAGTTTTCTACCAGCAGTACCTTCTTCGCCTATCGCTCGTGAAAAGAACGAAAACTGCTTGGTAGCAATCCGATCTGCTAATGATGAGGAAGCTGCGCGGCCTGACTCATCGGGTCTTCTACAGGTCCGAACATTCAGCCCGTAACCTATGATCAAAGGCCATACCGCTCCGAATCCAAAACTCCAGGCGATCTCCTCGACCGGTACCCCAGAAACCAAGTAGCCTGACAGCGAGTCTAAAGTCCATTGGTTGAGAAAATCCGGGCTAATCCTAAAGCACAGGATGCAGAAGAATGTATAAATAGAGCCATAACAGGCCGCGCCAACCATGGACAATCTCGAAAGATCGGGGCGTAATGACAGGAAGACGCTTAGCGTGACCAAAAAGCCGAGATAGGTAATCGTCATTGGCGGCAACCCGATGTGGTGGAGCACTTTTGCCAGCATTAGACCGAGCGCGATCGTTGTCAGATAAGTTAACAGGAGTCTTTGGCGATCGATTTTTCGATGCGACGCGAGGCCGCAGCAGATGCGCACCGACGCCCAGACGATACCGCCCCCAGCAAACGAAAAGATCAGATCTTCCAGGCCCGTACCAAATTCCACAAGTCGCACCGGATCCCAGTAGTCAGGTACGAAGAAGATGGAAAGAAAACCCAACGGTCCGGACAGGGCGGCACTGATTAGAACTTCGTTTCTCCCCTTCCGATTAAAAGACAAGAGAGCTAGACAGATGACGAGCAAGAGAAGGCTGAACCACAAGTAGGTATAAGTAGCAGCAAATTCATCCATCACAGCGATCCTATTCGTACCGTAATGCCTTTACTGGGTCGATGCTCACGGCCCTCATGGCAGGATAAAAACCGCCGACCATGCCCAGTAAAACGGTGGCGGCGCAAATCTCGGCGAGTTGCCGTAGAGTGATCGCCGGCTGCAAGAAGCCGCGCAATGGTTCGACGGTCGCCAGGAACTGCAACGCAAAGAACCCGATCAATGCGCCAGCGACCCCGCCCAGCAAGGCGAGAATCATTCCTTCACAAATAATGACAGCGAGGATCCGTGCTGGCGACCAGCCCAAAGCTGAAAGGACGCCAAGTTCGCGAGTGCGCTCTGTGACGCTCATTAGCAGTGTATTGAGAATGACGACGAGTGCGATCGTCAAGGCAACGACCGATGTGCCCCATGCCATAGCCCGAAAAATACGCATTATCTCGTTGTTCTCGGCGATGTCATCGGTCTCGAGAAACAGGATGTCGTCGAATTGTAGGTGCAACCTATCTTTCAGTTCCTGCAGCCATTGTCTGTCTTCAGGCTTGTCCACGAGGACGTTGAAAAAGGTGACGCTGCCTTCTCTATTCATGATCCGCTGCAATGTCTTCAGCGGAACCAACAGAGAGCCATTAGCCATAACACTGCTTTGCTGAAATACCCCGGCGACGAAGAACGAACTCCCCGCTACGGTCACCTCCTGTCCCGGCTTGGCATTCAATGCCTCGGCTAGACCGTGACCAAGCATCGCTTCATTGAGATATTCAAGTCTGGGTTGATGTCCGGAAAGCAGATGAAGCGTCTGCCAGAGATAGCTGTTCTCCTGCCAGCCATTTACAATCACGGTCTGGCCGTCAGCGACGGTGAGCAAGTCGGTCAGTTCCCCAGCCACCGACCTGACGCCTTCGACCCGCCGCAAGTCCACCGCCAGATGCTGGTCAAGCGAGGCGGTCAGTATCTCTACTGCACCTTTCTTGAGGCCAACCAGATGAGTACCCCGATCGGCAAAGGAATCGACCCAAGCCCTTTCCAGCCCTCTCGTCAGGCCGATGAGGGCGACAAAACCAGCAACTGCTAGGGTGAGTCCCACGGCCGTCAGCACTGAACGTAACGGCCGCCTGCCCAAATTAAGCAGAGGGAGGGTGATAAAGCGCATGGTCTTTTGCTAGCCGGATGTAAAATCAGCTACGATTTCGCCGTCACTCAGTTCAATTGTCCGGTCACCCTTGGCAGCAATCTCGGCTTCGTGGGTAACAACGATCATGGTCGTGTTTTTCGATCGATGTATTTCTTCAAGCAAATTGAGTATCTCAGCCGAAGTACCCGAATCAAGATTGCCGGTAGGTTCGTCGGCAATGATGATCGCAGGATCGTTGGCCAATGCCCGGGCGATTGCCACACGCTGACGCTCACCTCCAGACATCGCGGCGGGATAATGCTGAGCCCTGGCCTCCAAGCCGACGAGTCTGAGCAATTCACCAGCCCGCATCCGGCGTCTCCTGTTGCTTTGTTCGACTCCGAACATCGGAATCTCGACGTTTTCAGCGGCCGTCAAGGTAGGCAGAAGCTGAAAGGTCTGAAAGACAAATCCGATTCTCGTCGCCCTGAGCCAGCGCCACTCTTTTCTCGACGGCTGCTCAATCCCATCGACGACTATTCTCCCTTTAGTCGGACGATCGAGACCAGCCAGAACGGCCAGCAGTGTCGACTTGCCACTGCCGCTCCTCCCGGTGACTGTGAGCCATTGGCCTTTAGCAATGGAAAGCGATATGGAGCTAAGAGCTAGGACCCGGCTTTCGTCATACCACTTCTGAACCTCGCGAAGGTGAATGATGATTTCGCTCATAAGAAAACCAGCAGTAGCCGAGTTGAGATGCTAAATGTTCAAAAAACCATCATGCTGTCAGTTCCAGTGTCGATGCGGTAGAAAGTGCATGCGGTTCAGTGGCCGGCAGCGCCGACACCTTGCCCAGAAGCTCGATTGTTGACAGGCATCAAAGCGCCTTGGTCGGGAGTCTGTCCGAGGCCGAGTGTTTGAGTGGGTCATCGAGCGTCTTGTAAAGTGCCGTAGCGCTGGTCTGGCGGGTCGCTGGCGGGTCGCTGGAGTTTGCAGCCTGACCGCGGGGATAAGAACCTCGGATGCGTTTGCCTAGCTTGATTCTAGTGCGGTTGGGCGCTTTTAGCGAATGATGACTGGTCTGCATCGAGCCGACGTCGTCAGCTGAGTTGCGCAGCGGCCAGGGTCAATGCGCCGTGGTCGCGGGTGGCGGCGTTGGACGCAGTCCGCTGCCGGACTTGGTTGCGCCAAAGCCAAAGGGGGCGCCGGCCGCGCTAGGGGCCGCGAAGCCAGGCAGCGAGCGCGGACGCGGGGTCTGAAGATCACCGTGGTGCAGGCTTCGGCGACTTGAGGCGATCATCGAGTAGGCGGCTGAGTCAGAGCGGCAGTGCACGCCTCTAGCTCAAATAAAGCTAGCAAGTCATGCCATCGTCTATCAATAATTCTTTTTATTCGCATTCAGTGCGCCGGTGGAATCGCGGCAGCGGGGTGCCTGTTCGGTCAATCCCATGCTCCACTGTTCGAGAGGGTGCGCGGGCGCATGTGTTGGTGGGCGCCGTCGCGGTGACAGCGACAGGCGGGTGACGTGCTGCGCGAATAGCGGCGGCGGTGGTGCGGTCGCGGCAGCGGATGTGATGAGTTGCGCGCGCCGGACTTGCCGCGGTTTCCAATCTCCGTCCGCTGGGTTGTCCCCGCACCCCCGCGTCGACACTTCCACCCCGCGAGGCAAGGAGAGCGGAGCGAGGCCGAGCGGCCCCCGGTAGGCGTCGGCGC
>REDK01000179.1 GCA_007693535.1 Chromatiaceae bacterium | reverse complement strand
GGCGGCCCTGCCGGCACGGATCGCGGCCGCAGCACGCGGGCGCCGCCCGCCGGCGCCGGGGGGTTCGGCATGATCTTCGAGTTTCACTGGCCCTGGTTCGGGCTGCTATTGCCGCTGCCCTTTCTGCTGCCCTGGTTGTGGCCAGATCGCCGACCGCAGCCGGAGGCCACCCTGGAGGGACAGCGCCTGACCCTGCTGCATCCGCGCCTGGAGGCCCTGCGCGCCTCGTTTCAGACCCGCCGACCGCGGCGGCAACTCGCCGGGTTGCTCTATCGGATCCTGCTCTACCTGGTCTGGGTCGGCCTGGTCCTCGCCCTCATGCGCCCGCAATGGCTGGTCCCGTACACCGAGATCAGCACCCCGGGCTACGATCTGATGCTGGCGGTGGATGCCTCGCACTCGATGGACGCCCTGGACTTCAGCGTCGGCGCCCAGCAGATCAACCGGATGCAGGTGGTCAAAGGGGTCATGGGCCGTTTCATCGCGGAACGCACCGGCGATCGGGTCGGGCTGATCGTGTTCGGCACCCATGCCTTCGTACTCTCACCGCTGACCCTGGACCGCGTCGCCGTGCGCCAATTGCTGGAGACCATCGAACCGAGCATCGCCGGCCCCAGTACCGCGCTTGGCGATGCCATCGCCCTGGGGGTGAAGAAACTGCGGGTACGCCCGCCGGGCTCGCGAGTGATGGTACTGATCGCCGATGGCGACAACACCGCCGGCAGCTTTCAGCCCCTGGAGGCGACCGCACTGGCGCGCGCCGCCGGCATCCGCATCTATGTCATCGGGGTCGGCAGCCGCCAGGAACGCATCCCGATCCTGCATCAGGGCCGCATCGAATACTGGGACGACCTGACCATGGACGAGGCGATGCTCCAGCAGATCGCCGATCTCACCGGCGGTGCCTATTTCCGCGCCACCGACACCCGCGCCCTGGAACAGATCTCGCAGCGCATCAGCGAACTGGAGCGCACCGAAACCGAACGCCGCAGCGCCCTGCTGCCGGCGCCGCTGTTCCGCTGGCCGCTGGGACTGGCGGCCCTGGCGCTGCTCGGGCTGGGGCTGTTCCCGGAGGGGCGGCGACGGTTCGTGCGGAGGTTGGCCAGTGTCTGAGAACGGTCTGCAGTTCGCCCAGCCCTGGTGGTTCCTGGGCCTGCTGGCGCTGCCGCTGGTCGCCGGGTGGCTGTGGCGCAGCCGCGCGCAGGCCGCCAAGGCGCCGGTGCACCGCTATGCCGATGCCCATCTGCTGCCGCACCTCAGCGGCACCCGGGAACTGAAGACCAGCGAGCGCTGGGGCCGCTTCGCCGCCTGGTCCTTCCTGTGGCTGCTCCTGCTCACCGCCATGGCCGGGCCGCGCTTCGGCTACACCGATGTGCGCCTGTTCCAACCCGGCGATCATCTGCTGATCCTGCTCGACATCTCCCGCTCCATGGATGCCACCGACGTGGCCCCTAGCCGCCTGGCACGGGCACGCCAGGAGATCGAGGACCTGATCATCCTCAACCGGCGCCTGCGCATCGGGCTGATCGCCTTCGCCTCGGTCCCGCACGTGATCGCCCCGGTCACCGAGGACAGCCGCGCCCTGCTGCGCAGCCTGCCGGCCCTCTCGACCAATCTCACCCGACTGCAGGGCAGCCGGCTGCACCTGGCCCTGGATCGGGCCGAACTCCTGCTCGCCGCACTGCCCGCGGACAGCGCCCGGGCGCTGCTGCTGGTCTCCGACGGCGACCTGCACGAGCCGGGCCTGCCAGAGCGGGTGCGCACCCTGGCCGAGCAGGGCATCCGCTTCCACGCCCTGGGCGTCGGCACCGCTGCCGGCGCCGAGGTGCCCGGCCCGCGCGGTGGCGCCCTGACCGGCCCCGATGGCCAGCCCGTGCGCACCGCCCTCGACGAGGGACAATTACAGGCCCTGGCGGCGGCCGGCGAGGGTGTCTATCGCCGCGCCGACTATCGCGACGAGGACACCCGCGCCATCCTCGCCGCCAGCGCCGGCAGCCGCACACCGCCCGGCAGCGACGGCGAGCGCACCCGCGTCTGGCACGAGCGCTTCTATCTGCCTTTGCTGCTGTTGCTGGCGCTGCTGCTGCCGCGCTTTCGCACCTGGCTCGGGCCGTCGGCCCGGAGGCTTCCATGAGCATGTCCGCCCGCCCCGCCCGGCGGCGACCGCGGCCGACACACCCCATCGCCGGCGCCGCCGGCCGCACCGCGTCCTGGCCCCTGGTCGGCACCCTGATCTTGCTGCTGGTGCCCACCCCCGCCGCCGCCGACTGGCTCCGCAATCGCGAGCAGGCCGGCATCGACGCCTTTGCTGCCGGTGACTTCGAGACCGCCGCCGAGCGTCTCGGTGACGACTATCGCCGCGGGCTGGCCCTCTATCGGGCCGGGCGCTTCGAGCAGGCCGAACAGGCGTTCGCCGCCACCGAGCGCGCCGCGGTACAGGTGCCGGCCCGCTACAACCTAGGCAACGCGCGCTTCATGCAGGACGACTATGCCGGCGCAATCAGCGCCTATGAGCAGGTCCTACGCGAGCAGCCCGACCATGCCGATGCCCGCCACAACCTGGCCCTGGCCCGCAGCCTGCTGGCGCGGCAGGAACAGCAGGCCTTCGCCGAGCAGGCCGAAGAGGAGCCGGAACCAGACCAGACCGAACCAGAACAGCCGGACGAGACGGCGGCGCAGGACCAGCAGGAGCAACAGCAGGGGCAGCAGGAACAGCAAGACCAACAATCCGGCGAGGACCAGCAGGAGCAGCAATCCGACCAGTCGGGCGAGCAACAGCAGGACCAGCAGTCCGGCCAGTCCGGTGAGCAACAGCAGGACCAGTCCGGCCAGTCCGGCGAGCAACAGCAGGACCAGTCCGGCCAGGGCGGCGAGCAGCAGCAGGACCAGTCCGGCCAGGGCGAGGCCGATGGACAGACCGGCCAGGACCAGCCGACCGACGCCAGCAGCGAGGGTCAGCAGCCGGATGCCGAGCAACGCGGCACGGCCGGTGCCACCAACGGCGAGCAGGCCGAGCGCGGCGACGAGCCGGACGCGGATAGCAGCGGCGAACGCCCCGAGCAGGATCGCACCGAATCCCCGGCCGCCAACGGCGACCAGACCGAGCAGGACGGCAGCCGCGGTGAGGCCGGCGAGCAGCCCGGTACCGGTCGCGAGGAGGACCGCGGCGAGGAGAGCGCCGGCGGCGAGCGTCCCGATGACGAGCAACCCGGTCGCGCCCCCGGTGATCCCGAGGCCCTGAGCCCGGCCGGCGGCGGCGAGGAAGAGCCGCCCGAGCCAGACCGCGGCGGCGACGAGACGACCCCAGCGGACCCTGAGCGGCCCAGCCCCGGCGAGCCCGATCCGGGTGCCTCCGATACCGATGCCGCTGCGGATCGAGACACCGCCGACGGCGGCGAGACACCGACCCGCCGCGGCGGCGAGCGGCGTCGCGATCCCGGCACCGCGCCAGACTTCGAACATGCCGCCAGCCCCTCGGAGGCGGTCGACCGCTTCGATCAACTGGGCACGCAGCCCTGGGCCGGACTGGAGGACGGCAGCGCGCTGGGCGAGCAACCGGCCCTGGGCGGCGAGGCCGCCCTCGGGGCCGGCTTTGCCATCATGGAACAGCGCCTGCAGCAGGTGGAGGGCGATCCCTCGATGTTGCTGCAGAACCAGTTCCGCCTGGAAGAACAGCGCATGCTCATGGAGACGGGCGGACGCCTGCAGGAGAGCCGGCCATGGTGAAGCGCGCGCAGCCCGGGCGCCGCCGGTCGCCGCTTGCCTACTGCAACGCGGCGGCGCTGACCCTGCTGTTGAGCCTGCTGCCCCTGGGCGGCCTGCTGGTCCCGGCCGGCGCCCTGGCCCAGGGCTACCCGCCGGCCTGGCAGTTCCGCCCGCAGGATCCCAACAATGCCCGCGGCGTGCCCCCGGCCCTGCCACCCGGTCAGGGGACGCCTTATGGTTATCCGGGTGCCGCCTGGCCCGGCGGACAGCCGCCCGCGAGCCCCCAAGGCGCACCCCAGGCCCCTCCGCAGGGGGCACCGGCCTATCCGAGCGGCCAATATCCGGGGGGCTATCCGCAGGCCCCCTACGGCGCTGGCCAATATCCAACCCAGTACCCCAATCAGTATCCGGGCCAATACCCAAGCCAATACCCGGGCACGCGCCCCGCGGTCAGCACCGCCCCGCGCCTGGAGGTCGAGGCGGCGGAGCGCGCGCCCTATGTCCAGCAGAGCACGCTGGTGCGCCTGCGCGTGATCAGCGCCAACAGCCTGGAGACCGCCTCGCCGGAGCTGGCCGGCTACGACGACGTGCTGCTGGAGCAGGTCGACGGCCCCAAGGTCAGTACCCGCCGCGGCGAGCGCGGCACCGAGGTGGTCACCGACTATGTGCTGGTGCTCACCCCGCTGCGCCCCGGCGAGCTGCGAGTCGGCCCGCTGCGGGTCAGCGGCACCCGCGCGGGCGGGATGCCGTTCACCGCCAGCGCCACTGAGCCGCTGCAATTATCGGTGCGCCCGCCGATGGCCGCAGTGCGCCCCTGGCTGCCACTGCAAACCCTGACCATGAACATGCAGGTCGAAGGCGAGGACGGCCTCGCCGAGGGGCGCCCGGCGTCGCTGGTGCTGACCCTGCAAGCACAAGGGGCACGCGGCGCCCAGTTGCCCTCGCTGGAGCCGCTGTTGCGAACGGCCGCGGACTTTCGGATCTATCGTGAGCAGACCGCGACCGACACCCGCCTCAGCGACGACGGCCGCCGTCTGCTCGGCAGCCGCACCGAGTATTACACCCTGGTCCCCCAGTCCGGCGGCCGCCTGCTGTTGCCGGAGTTGCGCGTCGCCTGGTGGAACGTCGACAGCGCCAGCCTGCAGAGCGCCGGGGTGCCGATCCACACCCTCCAGGTGGCCGGCGAGAGCGGGCCGTTCGGATTCGGCCGCTCGGCCGCGGCGCCCCGGCAGGCGGACAGCGGGATCAACTGGGTCTGGCCGCCGCTGATCGGGGTGGCCCTGCTGGTGCTCGGCTATTGGGGCGGGGTCTGGATGCAGTCGCGCCGCCGCCCCGTCGGCGCCGGTGCTCTGCTTCCACGCGCGCCGCTACCGGCGCGCCTGCGGGCGGGACTTAGCCACGCCAGCCATCGGGTCGCGGCCGGCAGCACCGCCCTCGCGCGGCGGCTGGACCCGCGCCCGGGACTGGCCGCCGCCGGCCGCCTGGCCGTGCGCCTGACCCCGCCCGGCATGCGGGTCTATCGCTGTGCCCGCGTCGCCGGCCAGGCCAGCACCCCGGCCGCCTGGGCGCTGCTGTTCCAGCAGCATGCCTGCACCCAGATGCAGGCCCAGGCCCGCGAGCCGCTGCCGCGGGTGGCCGATCGCATCATCCGGCTGCGGCCGGGGGCCGATCAGGCGCGGGTGCGAGCGCTGATGGCAGAACTCGACCGCGCCCTTTACAACGGTCGGCCGCTTGACTTCCCGCGCTGGAAGCGCGACTTCCGCCGCGCCCTGCGCCCCGGGGTCGGCGGACTATTCAGCATGCGCCGGCGCATGCGCCGCGCCCGGCTCCCGGAACTCAACCCGCGCCCGCTATAGGCCCGCCGTGGGATGGAGCAAGCGCGGTGCGAGGCTGCCGTCACCGCCAGCGGCTGGCCCCAGTGGGACTGCGCGGTGCCGCGCCGACGCGCCAGCACCGCAGCAGCCGCCAACCCCGGCCGATCCAGCCAGCGCTCTCAGCACTGCTCCCAGGGCAGCCCGTGGAAACGCCAGCCGCCACTGGTAGAGCGATGATGATCCTCATCGAGTTCCCCCTCGAAGCCCTCATCGACATGAAAGACATTGCGCAGACCCGCCTCCAGCAGGGCCTTGCCGGCCTCCAGCGAGCGCTTGCCGCTGCGGCAGATCAGCACCACCGGGGCGCAGGGGCCATCGGGGGTGCAGGTCGCCCCGCCCAGCAGCAGCTTGCGGATCTCGGTGACGAAGGCGGGGTTGACGGTCCAGTCCGGCTCATCGATCCAGGGCACATGCACGGCCCCGCGTGGATGGCCGACGAACAGGAATTCCATGGTCGAGCGGATATCCACCAGCACCGCCTGAGGATTCTCCGCGAGCAGTTGAAAGGCCTGGTGGGGATTGAGCTCCTTGGGCAGGGTAGCGGTCATGGCGCGCAGCCTCGCATTGGTGGCGGTGGTTGGTCACAGGTCTTTTTTGTGGTGCCCGGCAGCGGGATGCGGCCACTGCGGTCGCGGCCACCGCGCCGGGATAGGCGCCGGTCGGCACCCTTGGTAACGCCACGCAGTTTAGCAGTGTGGAAGTACGATGAAGCCTGATGGCAGCGCGACAAGGGGACCAGATGCTGCGCCGGCGCGGCCGCCGCTGGCGTGGCACGAGGCCCTCCTGCAGGGCTTGATGCGGCTGCTGGCCCGGCTCCCCTTGCCGCTGCTCCATGGCATCGGGGTGGCCGTGGGCTGGGCGATGCGCCTGCTCCCCAATCGTCAGCGCCGCAACGCCCTGATCAACCTGGCCCTGTGTCTGCCGAATCAGGATCCGCGGACCCTCATCCGGCTGCGCAACCGGCATCTGCTGGCGCTCGGGCGCACCTATGCCGAGCTGGCCTGGCTGTGGGTGCGGCCGCCGGCGGCGGTGCTCGGGCTGATCCGCGAGGTGCGTGGCGGCGAACTGCTACAGCGGCCCCCAGGCACCGGGCTGATCGTGCTCTCCCCGCACCTGGGGGCCTGGGAACTGGCCGGCCTCTACCTGGCCGCGCAGGGGCCGACGGCGATCTTCTACAAGCCTCAGCGCCACCTCGACGACCTCATCGTCGCCGCCCGCGGGCGCAGCGGGGCGACGCTCGCGCCGATCACCGCGCGCGGCATCCGCACCCTGGTCGCGGCCCTGCAACGAGGCGAATATGTCGGCATCCTGCCCGATCAATCGCCGCGCGCCGACAAGGGCGCGGTGTTCGCGCCCCTCTTCGGCAACCCGGCCTGGACCATGGTCCTGGTCAACCGGCTGGCGCGCCGCAGTGGGGCGCGGGTGATCTTCATGTTCGCCGAGCGACTGCCCGGCCGCGGCGGGTTTCGCATCCATTGCCGACCGGCCCCGACCGGCATCGACAGCGCCGACGACGGCGAGGCGGCGGCGGCCCTGAACCGCGGCATCGAGCAATGTATCGCCTGCTGTCCGGAGCAGTATCTCTGGGCCTACCGGCGCTTTCGCCGCCGCCCGGCGGGTTGGCCGCGCATCTACACCGGCGGACTCGGCGACCGCGCCGCGCTGGCCACCGCGGCGCGCGTGCGCGGCTGAGTGGAAGTCGATGTCCTGGACGCGCAGCCGCACGCACTCCATCAAACCCATCCCGGTCCCTTACAGCAGCGCCGCCATCAGGTAATGGGTGCCGTCGATCCCGCTCAACAGCCGTGCCACCTCCGAGCGCTTCAGCACCACCGGCAGGTGCTTCCGCCGCTTCGCCCGAGCGGCCTTGTTCATTGTGCGGCCTGGCAAGGCCGTCTGTTCTAGCGGGTGGGAATCCCGCCCGGGTAATCGTGCGCCGCGAGCCTGGTATCGAGCCTTGCGGCGTCGCCGGCAACGGAGGCGTCGATGCGTAGGCGCGAAAGCAGGCGAGGTGCAACAGGTAACGGGTGACGCCGACCTTGAAGGTATTGCGCCCCGAAAAAGGCAGGTCGGGAGTGCCGACGGAGTAATGAATCCGGCAGGCCACAATCCGAGTCGCGCAGTGGCAAGCGGCGCGGATGCTCCCCGGGGTTTGAGACCGTGTCGAGCCTGACATCGAGAACATGCGGTAACCAGGGAGATCCAAGCATCGGTCCGCCGGAGGTGGGCACCCGTGAACGAGTGTAAGAAGCGAGAACACGGGCGGTGGTGCTTGGAAGTCGGAGCCACCCATACGAGCATTGACGCCCGGTAACGCGGGTCGAGCGAAGGGGTGGCGGCTTGAGAGAACGCGAAAGCGAAACACGGCCCGACGTCGAGAGGGCTCTGACCGTGACAAGCAAACTTGAGCGTTTCACACGGATGGCATGCGAGCAACCGCAGCTGCGGTTCAATGCCCTGATGGGTCTGCTGTTCGATCCCGAAGGGTTGCGTGAAAGCTTCGAGCGCCAGGACGGACGCAAGGCGCCCGGAGTCGACGGGGTGAGAAAGGACGACTATGCAGTGGGGCTAGACGCGCGATTGGACGATCTGTCGGAGCGCCTGCGCCGGTTGGGCTATCGCCCGCAGCCGGTACGACGCACCTATATCCCGAAAGGGGATGGCCGCTACAGGCCGTTGGGGGTACCCGGGTTCGAGGACAAACTGGTCCAGGATCGGCTCAGCCGGATCCTGCAGGCCATCTGGGAGCCGAAGTTCCGTGACAGTTCGCATGGCCTCCGCCCCGGGCGCAGCGCGCACGATGCGCTGCGGCGGGTCGCGGAGGTCATCACCAACGAAGGGACGCAGTGGGTGGTGGAGGCGGACATCAAAGGGTTCTTGGATCGCTGTTCATACTACCCCCTGGCTGTTTTGCGGTCGTTGAAGAGATCCGGCGTCGGTTCTGGAACCTTGATTCTCAATCCCTTACGGTTGCTTTGCGAGACATGGATGGCCTCGAGTTCGCCACGCTTGACACGCTGCAACACGGTTTGGCGCGACACGCCGAGCCGGCGCATGGCCTCGACGATGGGGACAAAGCCTTCGGGTGCCTCGCCGGCGAAGTGCGCGCGCAACGCCTCGGTGATCACGATGCGCCACGGCGCGCCCGGGGTGACCTGCTCGCCGGCGATGAGCCCGTCGTTGAGCTGACGGTGTAGGGTCGAGGGCGCGACCTCAAGGACGGCGGCCGCATCGCGGATGGTCAGGGGCTCACCGGAGACGGGCTGTGCCGGCGGCACGAAGCAGGGAATGCCCCAGTGGGTGCGCAGGCTGCTGACGCGGTTGATGGTGAAGGGTAAGCCGGTGGCCGTGGTGCGCTGCTGGCGATTGAGTACGCCGGCGATGACAGCGTCCGGATAAAACGCGGCCAAGCGGCGAATGAGCGCCACGGTGTCCTCGTCGGTGCGGACCGTGGCCGCGCGGGTGCGCGGCAAAGCGACGGTGAGATCGCTGAT
>REDK01000092.1 GCA_007693535.1 Chromatiaceae bacterium | reverse complement strand
GGGGGCCGTAGCGGCCCGCACCCGAAAGGTGATGCCGAGGCGAGCGCAGAATTCCGGACCAGTCAATCACTTGCGTGATGCACGAAGCGTTCAACTGTCGTTTCTAGGTTGAACGGGAGAGGGTGGCTGGCATCAACTCGAATCCATCTGCCCCCGCCGGCTATCGCCGTCTCCTGCGCGAGACGATACGGCCTCCTCCGTCGGGTCTCAGCGGCGGTATTCGGCCGAGCGGGCATGCGCGGTCAGCCCCTCGCCGCGGGCGAGGGTGGCAGCGGTGTCGGCCAGGGCCGCCGCGCCAGCGGCAGAGGCCATGATCAGGCTGCTGCGCTTCTGGAAGTCATAGACGCCGAGCGGCGAGGAGAAGCGCGCGGTGCGCGAGGTGGGCAGTACATGATTGGGACCGGCGCAGTAGTCGCCGAGGGCCTCGGCGGTGTAGCGACCCATGAAGATCGCGCCGGCATGGCGGATCTGCGCGGCCAGTGGTAGCGGGTCGGCCACCGAGAGTTCCAGGTGCTCCGGGGCGATGCGATTGGCCACCGCGACCGCATCGGCGGCATCGCGCACCAGGATCAGCGCGCCGCGGCGGGCCAGCGCCGCAGCAATGATCGGAGCCCGCTCCAGTTGCGGCAGCAGTCGCTCGATACTGGCCGCCACCGCATCCAGGAAGGCAGCATCCCAGGTTACCAGGATGGCCTGGGCATCCTCATCGTGCTCGGCCTGGGAGAACAGGTCCATCGCGATCCAGTCCGGATCGGTCCCGCCGTCGCAAAGCACCAGAATCTCCGACGGCCCGGCGACCATATCGATCCCGACCTGGCCGAAGACGGCACGCTTGGCGGTGGCCACGTAGATATTGCCGGGACCGACGATCTTGTCGCAGCCCGGCACGCTGACGGTGCCATAAGCGAGGGCGGCGATCGCCTGGGCACCACCGATGGCAAAGGCGCGATCGACCCCGGCGATGGCCGCGGCGGCCAGTACCAGGTCGTTGCGCTCGCCATCCGGGGTGGGCACGACCATGATGAGTTCCCCGACCCCCGCCACCTTGGCCGGGATCGCATTCATCAGTACCGAGGACGGATAGGCGGCCTTGCCGCCGGGCACATAGAGGCCGACCCGATCCAGCGGGGTGACCTGCTGTCCGAGCAGGGTGCCATCGGCCTCGGTGTAGCTGAACGACTGCAGGCGCTGATGCTCGGCATAGGCGCCGATGCGATCAGCGGCGCCCTCCAGGGCGGCCCGTTGGCTCGCCGGGATGGTCGCCAGGGCCGCCTGCAGGGAGGCCGGGGGCAGCTCCAGGGCGGCAGCGTCGGCCGGTTGCCAGCGGTCGAAGCGGCTGGTGTACTCGATCAGGGCAGCATCGCCGCACTGGCGCACCGCGGTGATGATGGCATCGACGGTCTGCTGCACGGCCTGATCGGAGACCGATTCCCAGGCCAGCAGGGCCTCGAGGCGGTCGGCAAAATCGGGGTCGGTGGTCGCGAGGCGGGTGATCTCGGGCATGGCAGGTAATCGGGTCACGGATGACGGGATCAGGTGGCAGGCCGCCGGCTGGCAGGACCTGCAGCAGGCGCTGGCGGGCATTGGGTGCGCATGGGGCAGGTACCGAAACCGCTGTGGTCGGGAGGTGCCCGGTGGCCCACCCGGTGCCCAGCTAGTATCCAACGGGTACCCAGCGGGCACCCCAACCAGCACCCCGGTCAGCGGCATCGCCCATCAGGTCGCCGCGACCTGCCCGCGCAGGGCCTCCAACAGGCCGGTGACCCGCGCATGTTTCATCTTCCAGGCCGCCTTGTTGACCACCAGCCTCGAACTGATGTCACAAATATGCTCCAGCGGCACCAGGCCGTTGGCCTTGAGGGTATTGCCGCTCTCGACTAGGTCCACGATCAGGTCCGCCAGCCCCACCAGGGGCGCCAACTCCATGGAGCCGTAGAGCTTGATGATCTCCACCTGCTGCCCCTTGGCAGCGAAATGGCGCTCGGCGCTGCGGACATATTTGGTGGCCACCCGCAGGCGACCCTGGGCACCGCGCCGGTCCAGCGGCGCCCTCGGCCGACCCGCCACCATCAGGCGGCAGCGGGCAATGCCCAGGTCCAATGGCTCGTACAGTCCCTCGCCGCCATGCTCCAGCAGCACATCCTTACCGGCGACGCCCAGATCGGCGGCGCCGTACTGGACATAGGTGGGCACATCGCTGGCACGAATGATGACCAGCTTGACCCGGGCATCGGCCGTGTCCAGGATGAGCTTGCGGCTGGTCTCGGGGTCATCGTGTACCTGGATGCCGGCACTGGCCAGCAACGGCAGCGCCTGTTCGAAGATGCGCCCCTTGGAGAGGGCAATCGTCAATAATTGATCTTGAACCATGGACGGACAGGCTCCTGCTCGGGACAGCACGGCGATTGCGCCAGACGTTGTGGCGACCGGCAGCCATCAGCCATGCACGCGACGAATGACGGCACCCAGGGCGGCAAACTTCTCTTCGATGTTGTCGTAGCCGCGATCGATATGATAGATGCGATCGATCAGGGTCTCGCCGTCCGCCACCAGACCGGCCAGCACCAGACTGGCCGAGGCGCGCAGATCGGTCGCCATCACCGGCGCCGCGGTCAGCCGCTCGACCCCCCGGCAGAGGGCGACATTGCCCTCCACCCGCAGGTCCGCGCCCATCCGCTGCAACTCGAGCGCGTGCATGAAGCGGTTCTCGAACACCGTCTCTTTGATCACCGCGGTGCCCTCGGCAATGCTGTTCAGGGCGCAGAACTGGGCCTGCATATCGGTCGGGAAGGCCGGATGCGGAGCGGTTTGCACGTCCACCGCGCGTGGCCGGCGCCGCTGCATATCCACCTCGATCCAATCCGCCCCGGTGCCGATGCGTGCCCCCGCCTCACGCAGTTTCAGCAACACCGCATCCAATAGGTCGGGCCGGGTATCACGGACCCGGACCTGGCCGCGGGTCATCGCCGCAGCCACCAGATAGGTACCGGTCTCAATCCGGTCCGGCAGTACCGTATAGTCACAACCACCCAGGCGCTCAACGCCCTGAATGCGAACGGTATCGGTGCCGGCGCCGCTGATGCGCGCCCCCATCCGGTTCAGGAACTCGGCCAGATCCACGACCTCGGGCTCGCGGGCGGCGTTCTCCAGCAGGGTCTCGCCATCGGCCAGGGCGGCCGCCATCATCAGGTTTTCGGTCCCGGTGACAGTGACGGTGTCCATCACATAGCGGGCGCCGCGCAGGCGCTCGGCGCGCGCCAGGATATAGCCGTTCTCAACTCGGACCTCGGCCCCCATCGCCCGCAATCCATCGATGTGCAGATTGACCGGGCGGGCACCGATGGCACAGCCGCCAGGCAACGACACCTCAGCCTCGCCGAAGCGCGCAACCAACGGCCCCAGCACCAGGATCGAGGCACGCATGGTCTTGACCAGATCGTAGGGGGCACGGCAACTGCTGATGCGGCTGGCATCGACATGCACCTGCATCCGCTCGTCCACGGTCAAGACCACGCCCATCCCTCCAAGCAGTTCCATGGTGGTCGTGATATCGCGCAGGTGCGGGATATTGGAGAGCACGCAGGGGCCATCAGCGAGTAGGGTCGCAGCCAAGATCGGCAAGGCGGCATTCTTCGCGCCAGCGGCACGCACCTCTCCTTCCAGCCGCGGCCCACCGGTGATCAATAGCTTATCCATCGTCCCTCCCACCGGCGGCCGGTCACGGTTTGACGCTGGCCCGGCGTGGCACCGGCACCGCACTCAACGCCCATGCTGGTCAGGCCCCGCTTGCTGCTGTCCCGGGTCACAGCCAAGCAGGCCGTCGACATTGGAGAGGCCGGCGATGCGCACCAGGGCCGCCGGCCAGTTGGTAAAGTGCAGCCGACCACCGCGCTGGCGCACCTGCTCGGTCCATTCCAGGAGCAGGGCCACTGCCGCGCTGCTGCTGCGACCGACACCGCCGAGGTCCACCTCGACCGGGGCCGCCGCGGCCGCAGTTGCGAGCAGCCTGCCAGCCCGAGCCAGGCCAGCGACCGCGGCCAGGTCCAGATCGCCGCAGAGGTGATAACGCCCCCGTGCCACCGCCTGCAGGCTGGCACCGCCGCCGATGCGCGAACCCGCTACCAGCAGCGCGGCCGGCAAGACATCCTGGGGACGATTCGGAGAACCATCCGCAGCCGCTCCATCTGCCTCCTCGCCCGAGACCAGCGGCGCATGCGGGGCGATCGCTAGCGGCGAACGTTCAGACGCCACGGCGATTGCGCGTCTCGAGTTCGCGGATCAGGCCGTCGATCCCGGAACGGCCGATCGTCGTGCGGAACTGACCGCGATAATTAGCGATCAGGCTGACGTTCTCGATGATCACGTCGTACACCTTCCAGGCGCCGCCCTGCCGGTGCATGCGATAGTCGATCGGGATCGCCGGTGCCCCGCCGGTGCCGCGCACCTGGGTCGGCACCACCACGGTGCCGGTGCGGGTACCGGGCTTGGCCGCCTCGTAGATGATCTCCTGGCCAGAATACTTGAGCAGGGCCTGGGCATAGGTACGCACCAGGGTCTCGCGGAAGGCCTGGGTCAGGGCGCGCTGCTGGGCCGGGGTGGCACTGTTCCAATCCCGCCCGACCGCGGCGCGGGTGATCATCTCGAAATCGAAATGCGGGGCAAGGATGCTATCCACCAGTTGATTGATCCGCTGGGGATTGCGATCGATCGCGGCCCGTTCCGCCTGCAGGGTCGCGAGCATGCGACCGGCGGTGCGCTCCACCAGCCGGGTGGCGGCGTCGTCGGCGGCACCATTGGCCGCACCCACCAGCAGCAGCAACAGCACGCCGGCCATGATTAGGGTCTTCATCGGTCACCTCCTCCCTCTGCCATGCTGAACAACAGTTGCGAAATCATCTTCTCCAAGACCAGCGCCGACTGGGTAAATTCCACCTGATCACCATCGCCGAGATAATCCACGTCGCCGCCGGGATCGAGGCCGATGTATTGTTCCCCGAGCAGGCCGGCGGTATAGATGTTTGCAAAGGTATCGGTGGGCAGCCGGTCGAACTGCGGATCGATCCGCATGCCCACCACGGCCTGATAGGTCTCCTGGTCGAAGCGAATCGACTCCACGCGACCAATGCGGACCCCGGCGATGCTGACCGGCGAACGGACCTTGAGACTGCCCACGTTATCGAAACGGGCGCTCAGCAGATAGCCCTCGCCGCCAGCAGCGGCGCTGAGATTGCTGACGCGCATGGCCAGGAAGAACAGGGCAACGAAGCCGAGCGCCATGAAGACGCCGACCAGGACCTCCACCAGATGCGAGCGGGCCATGCCGTCAATCTCCAAACATCAATGCAGTCAGGATGAAATCGAGTCCCAACACAGCGAGGGCCGAATGCACCACGGTCCGGGTCGTGGCGCGGCTCACACCCGCTGAGGTGGGGGTGGCATCATAGCCTTCGTAGAGGGCGATCCAGGTCACCACGAACCCGAACACCAGGCTCTTGATGACGCCGTTGACGATGTCTTCGCCGAAGTCCAGCTTGGCCTGCATCTGTGTCCAATAGGCGCCATCATCGACCCCGAGCAGGCCAACCCCCACGAACCAGCCGCCGAGCACACCCACCGCGCTGAACATGGCCGCTAGCAGCGGCATCGCGATGAACCCGCCGAGGAAGCGCGGCGAGAGCACCCGCCGCACCGGGTCCACCGCCATCATCTCCAGCCCCGAGAGCTGCTCGGTTGCCTTCATTAGACCGATCTCGGCGGTCAGCGCGGAGCCGGCGCGCCCGGCCACCAGCAGCGCTGTCACCACCGGCCCGAGTTCGCGCACCAGCGAGGCCGCCACCATCACCCCCAGGCTCTCGGCCGCGCGAAACTGCGATAGGACGTAGTAGCCCTGCAGGCCCAGCACCATGCCGACGAACAGCCCCGAGACCACCACGATCAGGGTGGACAGGACCCCGATGAAATAGACCTGCTGCATCAGCAGCCGCGGACGCAGGGTCAGGGCCGGCAGCCCGATCAGCATCGCGCCAAGCAGCAGATGGGCACGACCGAGGCTGGCCAGGGTGGCCATGCCGGTATGACCGAGACGGGCGATGGCATTCAGCATGGGAGTGAACGGCCAGTTGCAACTGGCGCAGGGTGGGATAGCACTGCGACGGGGGACGAGGCGCGCACCAGGCTCAGGCCGCGCGCACCCGCCGCCACCAGGCCCGCCGTGGCGATGGGAACAGTTCCCGCTCCAAGGGTACGGCCGGATAGTGGAAATGGACCGGCCCATCCGGCAGCCCGTGCATGAACTGCTGCACCCAGGGCGAGGGATGGGCGTCCACCGTCGCCGAGGTGCCGCTGGCGACGACGCTGCCGTTGGCAATGAGATAGATTCGATCGGCAATTCCGGCGGTCTCGCGCACATCATGCGAGACGACGATACTGGTCAACCCGCTGGCATCGTTGAGGGCCCGGATCAGGGTCACCAGCACCCCCATCGAGATCGGGTCCTGGCCGGTAAATGGCTCGTCGTACATGATCATCATCGGGTCCAGCGCCATCGCCCGTGCCAACGCCACCCGGCGCGCCATGCCGCCGGAGAGTTCGCTCGGCAGCAGCCGGGCGGCCCCGCGCAGGCCCACCGCCTCCAGCTTCATCAGCACCAGCTTGCGCAACAGTGAGGGCGGCAGCCGCGCATGCTCGCGCAGCGGAAAGGCGACGTTCTCGAACACATCGAGATCGGTCAGCAGTGCCCCGCTCTGAAACAGCATGCCCATCCGGGTACGCAGCCGGTACAACGCCTGCTGGCCGAGGCGATGGACATCCTGGCCATCCACCTCAACGGTCCCTGCATCCGGGCGCAACTGCCCGCTGATGAGCTTGAGCAGCGTGGTCTTGCCGGTACCGCTCGGCCCCATGATGGCGGTGACCAGGCCGCGCGGGATGTCGAGATCCACGCCGTCGAAGACGACCCGCTCGCCGCGCGCAAAGCGCAGACCGCGGATGCGCACCAGCGAGGTGGCGGCGGCGTCTGGCTGGCACTGCGCGACCGCAGCAGGCGAGACTGGCGCAGACTGCGCTGCAGAAGAGACTGAAGTCACCAGGTTTGGGCAGCCTTGCCCTGGAGGCAGGGCGCGATGGAGACAGATGGAGACAGGGGTGAGGCGGACAGCGGATGCTCCCGCAGCATCAGCATTGTCCGAGCCAGCCTAGCGGCCGTCAAGCCGGGCGGCTGCCAGCCGCCGCGGTCATCCCGCCCCGCCGGCAGCAGCACCCGCGCCCGGAGTCCATCCCAGCAACGCCAACAGATGTTGCCAAGCGGTTAGCGTCGCCGTCGCGGCCGCCGGTAGCAGCAGCAGCCGCGGCGGCCCGCCCTCGGCCGCGGCCAGCGCGCGCAGCCAGGCCGTCGCCGCACGCAGGTCGCCCTGCAGCTCGGACGGCACCACCACCGCGTAAGCCGCGGGCGGCATGCCGGCCGCCGCCGGCGCGCTGCAGCCCACCGGCGACCCCGGCGCCACCGCCAAGGTGCTCGCCACCCAACCACCCAGGGCCGGCCCCAGGGCAGCGGCGGCACGCGCCGCGACCGCCATCCTGGCCGCATCCGTCACCGGCAGTCGCGGCACCTCCAGAAAGAACCTGAAGCTGCCATGCACATCGTCGCGCCAGCCCTGCAGGATGGCTGGCGGCTGCGCCTGCCAGGCCGACCAGGGCAGCAGGACCGCGGGCAAGGTGTTGGCGAAATAGGTCAGCCGCCAGTCCGCGGGCAGGTCATCAGGATAGAAATCGTCAGCATCGGGCAGCGCCTCCCAGCCGCAGGGTGCGACCACCGTGTCCGGGTGCATTGCGGGCACGGGAGGGAAGGTTGGCGTGGACATGGCGCAAGACCTCAACGGCGACCTCGGACCGACAGACCCGGGGTCAGGTGCACAGGTATCCAGGGCCGGCGCGGGCCGTGGATTGCCGGAACATGGCGGCGCGTGGCGGCGATCTGGCCCAGTCGCGGCAGACCAGGGCCGGCGCGCCGACACGGTTATCCCGGTGCCGGTTATCCCAGTGCCGGTTATCATAGGGCCAAGTCCGCCCCGACCGGACGGATCGCAGACCCGGGGGATAGACCCAATGCCTGATCCGATCGAACGCGCCCGCGACATCCATCTCGTCATCTTCGATGTCGACGGCGTGCTCACCGACGGCAGCCTGTACCTGAGCGACGCGGGCAAGGAGTACAAGGCCTTCAACTCCCGCGACGGTCATGGCATGGTCATGCTACGCGACAGCGGCATGATCCTGGCAGTGATCACCGGGCGCCGGTCGGAGGTTGTGCGCATTCGGATGGAAAGCCTGGGCGTCACCCATGTCTATCAGGGTCAGCGGGACAAGCTGCCGGCCTATCTTGCGCTCAAGGAGCAGCTCGGACTCGATGATCCGGCGATCGCCTACGTCGGCGACGACGTGATGGACCTGCCGGTGATGCGCCGGGTCGGCCTCGCCATTGCCGTCGGCGACGCCCATCCGCTGGTGCAGCAGCACGCCCACTGGCAGACCCGAGCCGCCGGCGGCCGCGGGGCGGCGCGCGAGGTCTGCGAGTTCCTGCTCGCGGCCCAGGGCAAGCTGCAGGCCCTGTGGACGGCCTACACCAACTGAGATTGCGGCTCGGCATCATGCACCGGTCAGTCGCCCCCGCCGCCCGCCCAGCCCGTGATCGCTGATGGAGCGGCGTACCCAAGTGCTCGGGCTGCTGCTGGCCCTGCTCGGACTCGCGGCCTGGTGGTGGCAACAGGCGCGCGGCCCCGGCCCGACCCCGGACGCGGCCCCGGCGACGCGCCCGGACTATGTGGTCGATGCCCTGCAGACGCTGAGCACCGACGCCGACGGCCGCCCGCTGCGCCGCCTCACCGCAACGCAAGTGCGGCACTATCCCGGCAGCGGCGGCAGCGAACTCGACGACCCGCGGCTGACCCTCTACCGCGCCGACGGCCCGCCGTGGGAGGGGCACAGCGACCAGGGCTGGATCAGCGCTGCTGGCGACGAGGTTCTGCTGCGCGGGTCGGCGGTCATCGCCCGCGCCGCCCATGCCGGACAGCCGCCGGTGCAACTGCGCAGCAGTGAACTGCTGATCCTGCCGGAATCGGACTATGCCGAGACCGCCCGCTTCGCCGAGATCGAACGCGGCGCCGACTGGGTCACCGCAGTGGATGGTCTGCGGGTCTGGTTCGCCGATCCCTGGCATGTCACCCTATTTGGCCGGGTGCGCGGCCGCCTGACTGCACCCACTGCCACCGGACCACCCTAAGGCGATTTCTGTCAACTGTCATACCGCCTGACTGGTCTTGCGCCCGCCTTCGGCGTCGCGCTGGCGGTCACAGCACTTGCAATGCCCCTGCCAGCCCGCCTTGAAGGCGAAGGTCGATCCTGCATCATCTGGCATCACGGTTTCCGGCAATCACCTCAATCAATCCCGAGCCATCCGCAGCCCGCTTTGGACAACCTGGTACACCAGCCTGCCATGTCGCCTTTGTCATCTCGCCTCGCCGGCCTCGGCCTCGCCTTGCTGCTGCTGGCTGCCGGTGCGGTGGCCCGCGCCGACGACCTGAAGCAGCCCATGTTCATCGAGGCCGACGCCGCTGAACTCGACGACCGGCAATCCATAAGCCTCTACATCGGCAATGTCGACGTGCAGCAGGGCAGCATGCGCCTGCTGGCGGATGAGGTGCTGGTGCAACACTATCCGGACCGGCAGGCGCGTAAGATCATCGCCATCGGCCGCCCGGCACGCTACCGTCAGTTACTCGACGGCGACCCCGAAGAGATCCAGGCCGAGGCCCTGCGGATGGAGTTCGAGAGCGATCGCGAGGAACTGACCCTGATCGACCAGGCGGTGGTGATCCAGGGCGAGGATCGCTTCGCCAGCGATCGGATCGTCTACAATCGCATCACTGCCCGACTGATCGCCGGTGCCAGTGCCCAGGGCCGCGAGCGGGTACGTATCCGCATCGAACCCCAGCAGTCATCGCAATAATCCCGATGCTGATTGCCGAAGGCCTGGAAAAGCGCTATCGCCGCCGGCGGGTGGTGGCGGGTGTCGATCTGGCGGTCGCACCGGGCGAGGTGGTCGGGCTGCTCGGCCCCAACGGGGCCGGCAAGACCACCAGCTTCTACATGATCGTTGGGCTGATTCAGGCCGATGCCGGCCAGATTCGCCTCGACGATCACGACATCACCCTGCTGCCGATGCACGCCCGCGCCCGCCGCGGCCTGAGCTATCTGGCACAGGAGCCATCGGTGTTCCGCAAGCTGAGCGCCCGCGACAATCTGTTGGCGGTGCTGCAGACGCGCCGCGGCGTCAGTCGTGACGACCATCTGCAACGCTGTGCCGAGCTGCTCGATGAACTGGGGATCGGCCATGTCGCCGACTCGCTGGCGCTGAGTCTGTCTGGGGGCGAGCGCCGGCGCCTAGAGATCGCCCGCGCGCTGGCGGTGGAGCCCCGCGTCATGCTGCTCGACGAGCCCTTCGCCGGGGTCGACCCGATCGCCGTCGGCGACATCAAGGCCATCATTGGACAGTTGCGCGACCGCGCCATCGGCGTACTGATCACGGATCACAACGTTCGTGAGACCCTCGACATCTGCGATCGCGCGTACATCATCAGCGAGGGCCAGGTCATCGCCGCCGGTGCGCCGGCCGAACTGCTGCAGAATGCCAAGGTGCGGGCGGTCTATCTGGGTGAGCACTTCCGATTATGAGTGAACCCAGCATCTCGATCCGGCGCCGACGTCGGCGCGCGGCCGCGGCCAGTTGGGCTAGAATCAGGGTATGACATTCAAATTACAGACCATCCGCTGCCGCCGACCCACCGGGTGGTCCCCGCTCGCACACCTGGCGGCCCAGCCGGCGGAGCGGGCGCCATGAAACAGACCATCCAACTCCGGCTTGGTCAGCAACTGACCATGACGCCGCAGTTGCAGCAGGCGATCAAACTGCTGCAGCTCTCGACCATCGACCTGCAACGCGAGATTCAGGAGGCGCTGGATTCCAACCTGATGCTCGAGAACGGCGAGGACGTCGACACCGTCAGCGAGGGCAACGCGGGGTTGCCAAACCGGGCCGAGGCACGCGTCGACGCAGAGGTCCATGCCGATGCCGGCACCATGCCCGATGAGCTACCGGTAGACAGCTCCTGGGCCGACACCTACGACACCTACACCCTCGCCGGCGGCAGCAGCGACGGACGCGATGACTACGACCTGTTCGCCCAGCAGTCCTCGCCGCAGACCCTGCACGACCATCTGACCTGGCAACTGGAACTGAGCCGCCTGGAGGGGCGTGATCGCAGCATTGCCGAGGCCCTCATCGACGCGATCGACGCGGACGGCTACCTGCGCCTGGACCTCGCCGAACTGCCGGCGATCATCGCCATGCCGGACCTGGAGGCCGACGAGGTCGAGGCGGTGCTCCATCGGGTACAGTCCTTCGACCCCATCGGGGTCGGCGCCCGCGACCTGCGCGAATGCCTGTTGCTACAACTACGCCAGTTGCCCGCCGAACAACCCGGACGCGACGGTGCGATGCGTATCTGCAGCAACCATTTCCCGGCGCTCGGTCGCAACGATCTCGACGACCTGCGCCGCCGTACCCAGCTCGACGAGGACGGGTTGCGCGCGGCCCTGCTGCTGGTCCGCTCGCTGCAACCGCGCCCCGGCGCCCTGATTGCCGAGGTGCGGCCCGAGTATGTGATCCCCGACGTGATGGTGCGGCGTCGCAACGGGCGCTGGGAGGTCGAGCTGAACCCCGAGACAACGCCTAAACTCAGGGTGAACGCCGGTTATGCGGACCTGATCCGCCGCGCCGATCAGACCGCCGACAACCTCTGCCTAAAGAGCCATCTCCAGGAGGCGCGCTGGTTCATCAAGAGCCTGGCCAGCCGCAACGACACCGTGCTACGGGTCGCCGCGAAGATCGTCGAGCTGCAGCAGGATTTTTTCGACTTTGGCGAAGAGGCCATGCGCCCGCTGGTGTTACGCGACGTGGCCGAGGCGCTGGAACTGCATGAATCCACGGTCTCGCGGGTCACCACCCAAAAATATATGCATACCCCGCGCGGCACCTTGGAATTCAAGTACTTCTTCTCCAGCCATGTCGGTACTGCCGGCGGCGGGGAATGCTCCTCGACCGCCATCCGGGCCGTCATCCGAAAACTCGTGGCCGCGGAGCAGCCGAACAAGCCGTTGAGCGATAATAAGATTGCCGGCATCCTTTCGGAGCAGGGCATCAACGTGGCGCGACGTACCGTCGCCAAGTACCGCGAGGCAATGGGTATCCCACCCTCGAACGAGCGCAAGCGTCTGGCCTGAGGCAGTTCCGCCCCGGTGACGGCGGCCCCCAAAGGGTTCTGTCCCGGGTTCTGCCCCCAGCCCCGACGTCTGCTAACCCCGGAGTGACACTATGCACATCAACCTGACCGGCCATCATGTCGATATCACCGAGCCGCTGAAGGGCTATGTGGACAGCAAGTTCGATCGCCTGGCCCGCCATTTCGACCATGTGATCAAGGTCCATGTAGTGCTCAGCGTCGAGAAGCTGCGGCAGAAGGCAGAGGCCACGCTGCACATCAACGGGGCCAATGTCTTTGCTGATTCGGTGCACGAGGACATGTATGCGGCGATCGATACCCTGATCGACAAGCTCGACCGGCAGGTGATCAAGTACAAGGAGAAGCGCCAGAACCATCGCGGACCGCGCAGCCCGATCGACACCGAGGCGCCAGCCGCCCTGGCTGAGGCCGAGGACGAAGAGGTTCACGACTGACCCGCCCGCCCGGGACAGACCGACCGCTGCGCGGCAGCGGTCGCCGCGCCGGAATCGGCCCATGCCGATTCCGGCGTTTTTGCTGCCCATCCCCGCCGCGCTCGACGGACCTGGCCTATGCCGCGCACGGGGTCTTTGCCCGGGATCGGCTCGGGTCGCGACATCCGCCTGCCCCCGGACATCGCCACGGGGCCCCGCGGCACCAGCGACCGATCCCCTACCGCAACGAGAGCCAAGGCCGATGCTTCCCCCCAACCTGATCACCACTGCCAGCATCCGTGCGCGGGCGGAGATCACCAGCAAGAAACGCCTGCTCGAATCGCTGGCCGAATTGCTCGCCGTCGCCTCACCCCAATTGACCACGGCGGCGGTGTTTGATCGGCTGCTCCAACGCGAGCGCCTGGGCAGCACCGGTCTGGGCCATGGCGTGGCGCTGCCCCACGCCCGCGCCAGCGACGTCGAGCAGGCGCTCGGCGCCTTCATCCAACTGCGCAGCGGGATCGACTTCGACGCCGTCGACAACCAGCCGGTGGACCTCGCCTTCGCCCTGCTGGTGCCGGAGGCGGCCACCGATGAGCATCTGCGCTTGCTCGCCAGTCTGGCCGAGATGTTCACCAGTGCCGACCTGCGCCAGACCCTACGCCAGGCCACTGCGCCCGAGGAACTGCGGGTGATATTGCTGCAACCGCCTGCCACCAACCCCAGCGGCCCATGAAGCCCGTCCATTCCCTGCAGGGATTGCTGCAACACATCGGCCCCAGGCTGCGACTGCGTTGGCTGACCCCGCCGCCGGCCGCGCCCTGGCCGCTGCTCGCCAGTCAGGGAGGCACGCGGGGGATGACCGCGCAGAGCCTAGTGGGCTCTCTGAACTGCATTCACCCCAATCGACTGCAGGTACTCGGGTGCGCCGAGATCGCCCATCTCGCCGATCTCAGCCCACCCGCCTATCGAGAGACCATCGAACGGCTGTTCGCCGCCCGCCCGGCAGCGGTCATCTTCGCCGCCGGCATCGAACCCGACGCGGCCTTTCTCGCCGCGGCCGCCGCCGCTGGCACGCCCCTGCTGGGATCGCCGGCCGACGACGAGGAGATCGTCGATCGGCTACAGTATTTCCTCACGCATGCCCTGGCAGAACGCGCCGTGGTGCACGGGGTGTTCCTGGCCGTCCTCGGGATGGGGGTTCTACTGGTCGGCGATGCTGGCATCGGCAAGAGCGAACTGGCCCTGGAAATGATTGCCCGCGGCCATCGGCTAATCGCCGACGACGCCCCAGAGTTCGCCCGCATCGCCCCGGAGACCCTGCAGGGGAGCTGCCCGCCCCTGTTGCGGGATTTCCTTGAAGTGCGCGGCCTGGGGGTGCTGAATATCCGCGCCATGTTCGGCGAAGGGGCCGTGCAACAGCGCGAAACGCTGAACCTGATCGTCAACATGCGGTCTTTTGTCAAGAACGAACTGGCCCAGATCGACCGCCTGCGCGGCAGCCTCTCGGCACGTACGATCCTCGATGTGGCGGTCGCCGAGATCACCCTGCCGGTGGCCCCGGGGCGCAATCTGGCAGTGTTGCTCGAGACTGCGGTGCGCAATCAGATCCTGCGCCAACGCGGCTACGATGCCGGCATTGATCTGGTCGACCGCCAAGCACGGGCCCTGGAGGACGACGCCCGAGCCGCGGCTGGATTGCGCCGGATCGACCTGCCACCCGGCTACGAAGCCAGCGCAGGTCAAGCCGACCCCAGTCCGGCCAATGCCAGGCCGACCGCTCCCAACACCTGAGGCCGACAGCAACCGCGCTTGCCCCAGCCGGGCTGCTACCGAGCGGCATCCGTGACACCGCGTTGCTGGCCCGGGCCGCGGCAGACGATGTGTGAGCCTGCCAGAATACCGCAGGTTGTGACCGGCGCCGCTGCCCACCCGCATCCGCGCGCCGCCAGCTAGCAGCACCTGCTCGAGCCACCTGAATCCAGCCATCCGATCGCCGCCGACCATGGACTTCATTATCATCAGCGGGCTGTCTGGGGCCGGTAAGAGCGTCGTGCTGCGCACGCTCGAAGACATCGGCTATGCCTGCATCGACAATCTGCCCCTGTTTCTGCTGCGCCACCTGGCCCAGGGCCTGGGCGAAGTGCACCAGGCCGCCGAACCCGACGGCCGTCATCAGAGCACCGGCACCGCGGTCGGAATCGATGCCCGCAATGGCCCCCAGCATCTGGCGGAACTGCCACAGGTGATCGCCGGGCTGGAGGCGCTCGGGGTCGATGCGCGGGTGGTCTTTGTCGAGGCTGACGATGCGACGCTGATCCAGCGCTTCAGCGAGACCCGGCGCAAGCATCCGCTGACCCAGCGCGATCGCTCCCTGGCCGAGGCCATCGCGCTGGAGCGCGAACTGCTGGCCCCGCTGCGCGAGGTGGCCGAGGTGCATATCGATAGCACCCACACCAACGTGCATGAACTGCGCGATCTGGTGCGTGAAAGCCTGCATGGCGGTCGCGACGTTCAGGCATCGGTGCTGTTGCAGTCGTTCGGGTTCAAGAACGGCTTGCCCAGCGGCGTCGACTTCGTCTTCGACGTGCGCTGTCTGCCCAACCCCTACTGGCAGCCGGCATTGCGACGCCTGACCGGACTCGAGCAGCCGATCATCGAGTTCCTCGACCAATCCGCTGAGGTGGTCCAGATGCGCGCCGACCTCATCCAATTCCTGGAGCGCTGGATTCCACGCTTCGAGACCGATGGGCGCAGCTATCTCACCATCGCCATCGGCTGCACCGGCGGCCAACACCGGTCGGTCTACATGGTCGAGGCGCTGCGCCAGCATCTGCGCGCCCTGGGTCACCGGGTACTGGTCCGCCATCGCGAATTGCCATGAGCGTCGGACTGCTGCTGATCACCCATAATCGTATCGGCGCCGAACTGCTCGACACCGCCACCCGCATGCTCGGCCGCTGCCCGCTGCCCGCCCTGGCCATCGGCGTCAGCGAGCAGGACGACCCCGATCAGCTAAAGGAACGGCTCCGGCAGGCCGCCCGGCGGGTAGATCGTGGTGGCGGTCTGCTGATCCTGACCGATCTCTACGGTGCCACCCCATCCAATGTCGCCAACCGCCTGGATACCGGCAGCGAGGTCGTGATCCTGACCGGCGTGAACCTGCCGATGCTGGTGCGAGTCCTGAACTATGCTGGACTGGAACTACCGGCGCTGGCCCAGAAGGCATTGAGCGGCGGCCATGACGGCGTGCTCACCTGCCCACGCCGGCACGATTGCTGAAACCGGCCGCCTTGCCGCCCACGCGCGGCGCCTGCCGCTGCCGGCGGCGGACTCCGACCGGGTCATCCGACTGGGACGCCGGGCACGGCCGGCACGCAGACGTCGGCCCCCTATCTCCCGAGAACCCCGAACGCCAGTGATTCGCACCGAACTCGACATCATCAACCGGCTGGGACTGCATGCACGGGCGGCCGCCAAATTCGTCACCTGTGCCGAAGGCTTCCACAGCAGCGTCCAGGTCGAACGCGACGGCCGCCGCGTCAACGGCAAGAGCATCATGGGGGTGATGATGCTGGCCGCCTCCTGCGGCACCCACATCATCGTCGAGATCGACGGGCCGGATGAGACCGCCGCCGCTGCTGCCCTCGCCAAGCTGGTCGCCGACCGCTTCGGGGAGGGCGAGTGACCACCGCCCTGCTCGGCGTCGGCGTCGGCGGCTCGCGCCCGATCGCCATCGGTGCTGCCCACCTGCTGGCTCGGCATCCAACCATCGCCACCGAGAATATCCCGCGCCGGCGCATCCCCGATGAACTGGCCCGGCTGGAGGCGGCGCTGGCCCGCGCGCGGCGCCACCTGGAGCAGGTGCGCGCCCAAATCCCAACCGGTACCCCGGTCCATATCGCCGAGTTCATCGACGCCCACCTGTTGATGCTCACCGACTCGGCCCTGGTCGATGCCACCCGCGCCCTGATCCGCGAGCGGGCGGTCAACGCCGGTTGGGCGCTGCAGATGCAGCGCGACACCCTGGTCGAGATCTTCGACCGGATGGATGACCCGTACCTGCGCACCCGCCGCGACGACGTGGATCACGTGGTACGCCAGATCCAGCTCTTTCTCGACGACGACCCGCCACACGCGACCCCGGCCGATGCCGACCTCGGCGGCTGCGTGCTGGTTGCCCGCGACCTGACCCCGGCCGATGTGATTCTGCTGCGCCAGCGCGGCGCGGCCGCCTTTGTCACCGAGCGCGGTGGACCGATGTCGCATACCGCGATCCTCGCCCGCAGCCTGGATATCCCCACCGTCGTCGGCGTGCACAATGCCACACACCTGCTGCGCACCGGCGAACTGCTGGTGGTCAACGCCGAGACCGGGACCGTCCTGGCCAGCGCCGATCAGGCGATCCTAGATCATTACCGACAGCGACTGGCCAGTTCCGAGCAGCGCCGCAGTCGCCTGCGCCGGTTGCTACGCAAGCCCTCCACCAGTCGCGACGGGGTTCCGGTGGTGCTGCTTGCCAATCTGGACCTGGCCAGCGATGTCGCTGCCGCGCGTGCCAACGGCGCCTCCGGGGTTGGGCTCTACCGGACCGAGTTCCTCTATCTCAACCGCAATGGCCCCCCGGACGAGGAAGAACACCTTGCCACCTATCTCGGCATCATCCGCGCCCTGGACGGCATCCCGCTGACCATCCGCACCCTGGACCTCGGTCTCGACAAGCCGGCCCCGGGACTGACCCCAGGCCTCACCGACAGCAATGCGGCCACCGCCAATCCGGCGCTCGGCCTGCGTGCCATTCGCCTGTGTCTGAAGGAGCCGGCCCTGTTCGTACCGCAACTGCGGGCGGTATTGCGCGCCTCGGCCGCTGGACCGGTGCGCATGCTGGTGCCGATGGTGACCTCCATCGCCGAGATCGAGACCGTGCTCGGGCTGGTGAACGAGACTCGCCGGACGCTGCGCCGCCAGGGGCTGCCCTATGACCCGCTGATGCCGCTGGGGGCGATGATCGAGGTCCCGGCCGCAGCGCTGACCGCCGCCGCCATCGCCCGGCGGCTGGACTTCCTGTCCATCGGCACCAACGACCTGATCCAATACACCCTGGCCATCGATCGCAGCGACGACAGCGTCAGCTACCTCTACGAACCCTTGCATCCGGCCGTCTTGCGGCTCATCCGCTACATCCTCGCGGCCGCCGCCGAATCGCGCACCCCGGTCGGCATGTGTGGTGAGATGGCCGGCGATCCCCGCTACACCCGCGTACTCCTGGGGCTCGGCCTGCGCGAACTGAGCATGCAGCCAGGCTCGTTGCTGGAGGTCAAGGACGTGATTCGCCGTTGCAACATCGGCGCCCTGACCGACAGCATGGAACACATGACCACGCACCTGGATGACTTGGCCCCGGCCCAGATCCTGGAGACGCTGGCGACGGCCGGCGACGCCTGACTCCCGGCGCCCCCATCCGCTGGCGGCGCGAGCCGCGCCTGAGCCTGGCCGACCCCGCGCGCCTGGCCATGGCGCCGACGACGTCCCCGGCCGCAAACAGTACCAGCGCCGGCATGGGCTGATGGCTGGCGGCCAGCAGTGGCGAACTGGTAGCATCGCGCGCTGGTCCGCCAGCTTCGCCTTCGACCATGGTCCTGATGCTCGACAACTACGACTCCTTCACCTACAACCTGGTGCAATACCTGGGGGAGTTGGGGGCTGAGGTCCAGGTGGTGCGCAACGACGAACTGGACGTCGCCGCGGCGCTGGCCCTGCGCCCGGCGCGGGTCGTGATCTCTCCTGGCCCCTGCACCCCCTCCGAAGCCGGCATCTCGGTCCCGCTGATCCAGGCCGTGGCCGCGGCCGGCAACCTCCCACTGCTCGGGGTGTGCCTGGGCCATCAGGCCATCGGTCAGGCCTTCGGCGGCGAGATCGTGCGCGCCGGGGCGGTCATGCACGGCAAGACTTCGCCCATCCACCATACCGACCAGGGTGTCTTTCGCGGGCTGGCCAGTCCGTTCCAGGCCACCCGGTATCATTCCCTGGTGATCGACGCCGCCACCCTGCCGGCCGACCTGGAGGTGACCGCCTGGACCTGCACCGATGCCGGCGCACGCGACGAGATCATGGGCGTGCGCCACCGCACCCTCCCCATTGAAGGGGTGCAGTTTCATCCGGAATCCATCCTCACCGAACAGGGCCACGCGCTGCTTGCCAATTTCCTCGCCGCGCACGCCTAGACCCAGCGCCTGCGGCAACAATCCCAGCGCCTGCGGCAACAATCCCAGCGCCTGCGGCGCCGACTCAAGAGAGGGCCAGCCTTGGAACCCACCCTGGACATCAAACAAGCCATCGCCCGCGTCATCGAAGGCCAGGACCTCTCAGCGGCGGAGATGACCGCGGTGATGCGCCAGATCATGACCGGGGGCGCCACCCCGGCCCAGATCGCCGGCCTGCTGGTCGCCCTGCGCCTCAAGGGCGAGACGGTGCCCGAGATCGCCGCCGCGGCCGGGGTCATGCGTGAGCTGGCCACCCCGGTCGACCTGACCGGCCTCGCGCATTGCGTGGACATCGTCGGCACCGGCGGCGATGCCGCTGGCACCTTCAATGTCTCCACCGCCAGCATGTTCGTCGCCGCCGCCGCCGGCTGCCACGTCGCCAAGCACGGCAACCGCTCGGTCTCCTCACGCTCCGGCAGCGCCGACCTGCTGGAAGCGGCCGGCATCCGGCTCGATCTCACCCCGGACCAGGTTACCCGCTGCGTGCGGGAGGTTGGCGTCGGCTTCATGTTCGCCCCAGCCCATCACGGGGCCATGAAGCACGCCATCGGTCCGCGCCGGGAACTGGGCGTGCGCACCATCTTCAACGTGCTGGGGCCGCTGACCAACCCCGCTGCGGTACCCAACCTGCTGCTCGGGGTCTTCAGTGCGACCCTGATCGAGCCCCTGGCGCAGGTGCTGCAGGCACTGGGCGCACGCCACGTGCTGGTGGTGCATGCTGAGGACGGACTCGATGAGATCAGCATCGCCGCCCCGACCGCGGTGGCTGAACTCAATGATGGCAGCATCACCGGTTATCGCATCGAACCGACGCAGTTCGGGCTGACCCCGGCCAACCTGGACCACATCCGGGTGGACGGCCCGGCGCAGAGCCTGGCTATGATCGAGGGCGTGCTCGCCAACCAGCCCGGCCCGGCACGGGATATCGTGCTGCTCAATGCCGGGGCCGCGATCTATACCGCCGGTCGCGCCGCAACCCTGGCCGCCGGGATGGCCGCTGCCGATGCGGCGATCGCCAGCGGCGGCGCGCGCGAGCGCCTCGACGCCCTGGTGCGACTGAGCGGGCAGCTCGCCGCTGCCGATGTCTGACCCAGCATTGGTCCGCGCAGCGGACCCAACCTGCCCCCATCCCGATGGCTGCCACCCCTGACATCCTGCGCCGCATCACCGAGCGCAAGGCGACCGAGGTCGCCGAGCGCCGCCAGCAACGCCCGCTTGAGCAACTGCTCGGCCAGGTCGCGCTGGCCGCGCCCGCCCGCGGTTTCGCCGCGGCCCTGCTGGCCCGGGTAGCCACCGGCCAGGCCGCGGTCATCGCCGAGATCAAGCGGGCCAGCCCCAGCAAGGGCCTGTTGCGGGCCGACTTCGATCCGCCCGCCATCGCCCGCGGCTATGCCAACGGCGGCGCCGCTGCCCTGTCGGTGCTGACCGACCGCGACTTCTTCCAGGGCGCCGACGAGTACCTGGTCGCCGCCCGTGCCGCCTGCAGCCTGCCGGTGCTGCGCAAGGACTTCGTCATCGACCCTTATCAGGTCTATGAGGCGCGCGTCCTCGGCGCCGACTGCATCCTGCTGATCGCTGCCTGTCTCGACGACGCGCAATTGCACGCCTTGGCCAGCCTGGCCGCCGAACTGGGCCTGGACGTGCTGATCGAGGTGCATGACGCGGCCGAACTGGCGCGCGCCCTGGCGGTGCCGGGGCAGCTCATCGGAATCAACAACCGCGATCTGCGCAGCTTCGAGGTCCGCCTGGAGACGACGCTGACGCTGCTGCCGGCAATCCCGCCGGAGCGCCTGGTGGTCACCGAGAGCGGCATCCACGACCGCGCCGACGTGGCCCGGATGCGCGCCCATGGGGTGCATGCCTTCCTGGTGGGAGAATCCCTGATGCGCGCCGATGATCCCGGTCAGCGGCTGGCGGAGCTGTTCGCGCCCACCGACTAAGTCGCAGCTTGGTCGGCAGCCGGGGCACGCGAGCGATCAGGCGCTGTTGAACTTAGACACTGACGCTTCTAGGTTGAACCGCCAATCACCGCGGATAGCGGTCGTCCAGATTGGCCGGACACAGCACCTCGCGCATGATGCCGATCAGTTCTAGCAACTGATGGTTGCGGATGCGGTAATAGATGCGGTTCGCCTCCTTGCGGGCGAGCACGATGTTCTTATTGCGCAATTGCTCCAGATGCTGGGAGATATTGCTCTGGGAGGTGCCGGTACGCTCGACGATCTCGCCCACGGACAATTCCCGATCCCCCAGCGAACAGAGGATCTTCCAGCGCAGGGGATGAGCCATGGCCTTCAGGGCCATCGCAGTCAGCGCGGTGTCCTCGCTGCTCTGCCCGTCCGGCGGTTGGGGTGCTTGCTTACCGGTCGCCTCGGAATCGGCGGGATGATGCTCGCTCATGGGGCGCTTAGCCTCCTGAATCTGCTTGGTCGGTCAGGGCGTCTGCCGCAACGGCGTCCCCAGCGATGCGCACATAACCGGTCATATCCTTAGCGATGCAGATGATATCGGTGATGTGGCCAGCCGCGTCCTTGACTGCGGTCCGCGAGAACAGGATCGGCACCCGGCGCCCGTCCTGGGCGATGAAGCGGGCCTCGATCTTGGCCAGCGCACCGGTGCGGATCAGGGCCTCCAGCCAGGTGCCCATGAAGGCGCCAGCCTCGGCATCCCCTTCCTCCTCGAAGACATCGCCGATGGACAGGCCGAGCAGGTCGGTTGCGGTATAGCCCAGCATGCGGCAGGCGGCGGGATTGACGATCTTGACCTCGCCCTCGGGGTTCAGGACCAGCAGGGCCTCGCCCATGTGGTCGATGATGTTCTCCAGGTATTGCCGGGCCGCGGCCAGTTCCGCGGTGCGCGCGGCCACCTTGGTCTCCAGTTCGCGGTTGAGGGCGCGCTCCTTTTCGATCAACCGAAAATAGGTGCTGATCTTGTTGATCAGCAGATGGTCGTCGATGGGCTTGAGGAGATAATCGACGGCGCCGACCGCATAGCCGCGCTGCTGGAATTCCTCGGATTTGAAGGCCGCAGTCAGGAAGATGATCGGCACATCCCGAGTGCGCTTGCGCAGTTTGAGCAACGAAGCGGTCTGAAAGCCATCCATCTCGGGCATCTGGACATCGAGGATGATCAGATCGATGTCGCTGTGGTGCAGCGTGAGATCGATCGCCTCGCGGCCGGAGGCGGCCTCGAGCACGGTGGCATCAATCTGCTTCTGGATCAGCGTGCGCAGGCTGTACAGATTGTGCGCATGGTCATCGACGATCAGCAGCTTGTAGCCGGTGGGTACGGTCATGCCGTGTTCCTGCTGGATGCCTCGGCGGCAGCGCTCAGGAGCCGCTGCACCAGATCGGCGAGGGCCGCGGGATCGATCGGTTTGCCCAAGAAGCCACAGGCACCGGCGGCGCGGCACCGGCGACGGTGATCGGCATCGAACTCGCCGACGATGACGATGGGTAGGGCGGCAAAACCGGCCTCCTCGCGGATGCGCTGGATCGTATCACAGGTGGTCGCAGGCGCGGCCGATGCTCCCAGCAACAGTAGGGCGCAATCGCGCTCCTCGGTGAGGGTCTCGACCGCCTCCTCGCCGTCGGCCGCGGTCTGCACCGCCAGTCCCATGGCCTCAAGTTGCGCGGTCACCGCCACCAGGCTCTGCACCTCGCGCTCCACCAGCAGCACCCATTGATCTCCCCACTGCCGCGGCCAGGGGGGGCCAGCCGAGATCGCCTCGGCCGGTGCCGACAGCGCGCTGGCCGCGACCGCCGCCGGCAGCGCCGCCGGGCGCTGAGCGCCGCCTTCCTGGACCTCGATGATCTCCACCGCATCCAGGTCCTGGGGATCGCGACGCAGCGGCAGGTGCAAGGTAAAGCGCGCGCCCTGCCCCAACTGGCTCTCGACGCTGATATGCCCGCCCAGCAGGTGGGCCAGTTCGCGGCTGATCGACAGCCCCAGCCCGGTCCCTCCATAGCGGCGGCGGGTGGAGCCGTCGGCCTGTTGGAAGGCCTCGAAGATGATTTCCTCCTTGCCGGGCGGGATGCCGATACCGGTGTCGCTGACCGCGATGGCAAGCGGCCAGGGTGCCGCGCCGCCGGTCACGCTGATGACGGTCTCGCCGCGATCGGTGAACTTGGCCGCATTGGACAGAAAGTTCTTGAGGATCTGCCGCAGCTTGTCGCGGTCGCTATAGAGCCGCGCCGGGGCCTCCGGGGCGATTTCCAGGCGCAATGCCAACCCCTTGTCAGCAAACAGCGGTCCCAACATCGCCACCAGTTGATTGAGCATTGGGCGCAGCTCCACCCATTGCAGACTCACGGTCACCGCGCCGGCCTCGATGCGCGAGATGTCCAGCACATTGTCGATCATGGTGCGCAGATCGCGTCCGGCCTCGTTGATGACCTGCGCCTGCCGGCGCTGCTCGGCATCCAGGCCGGACTCGGCGGTGGCCAACAGCTTGGAGAGCAACAGGATCGAATTGAGCGGGGTGCGCAATTCATGGCTGACATTGGCCAGGAACTCCGACTTGTAGCGGTTGGACTGCTCCAGGGCCTGGGTATGCTTGCGCTCGGTGGCCAGATGCTCGGCATGGGCGCGCGCCAGTTCGTCGAGCTGCTCGCCCAGTTCCCGCACCTCGCGCGGGCCCCGCCAGGGGAACGACCGGGTCTGGCCATCGCGCAGGATGCCGCGCACCGTGCTGGTGAGTTCCTGACCGAAGCGTTCGGCACGGCTGGCCAGCCGGCGGGCGATCAGCCACACCACCAGGATCAGCGCCAACACAATGGTCAGCACCCGCGCCATCAACGCATCGCGGAAGCTCTCGATCGGCGAGGGATCCACTGGCCGGCCCACCCACAACGGCACCCCCTGCTCGGTCAGAAACATCGGCACCCACAGGAAGGGCGGGCGCTCCTCAGCCCGCCACAGGGCCAGCTTGCCATCGGCAAAGACGTCCGCCAGACCGGGGAAATCGGCAAAGGCGGCCGGCTCCTGACCGATCGGCTCGCCTGGGTGCAGATAGGAGCCGTTGTGATTGACCCACAGGGTATCGTGATAGAACTGGGCCAGTCCGCCCACGTCGATGGTCATCAACAGCAGGCCCAAAGGCTTGATGGTGGTGCTACCCGCACGCTCCCCCACCGGGCTGGCCAGTTGCAGGGTCATCAACCGGCGCGGATCGCTGCTGCCGGCATAAGGATTGACGCGGATACGGCTGACGATCACCTCACCCGGCTGCAGCTTGACCGCAGCATTGACAAAGCCGCGGCTGGGCGGCTCGGGCGGCAATACCGTCGGGTGCCAGGCGCGGGTCTGGGCGTCGCGGTCGAGCCAGAAGCGCTCATTGGCATCGGTATCGACGAACAGGATCTCGATGATATCCACCTGATCGTCGAGCATCTGGTTGATCCAACCGGTATAGCGGGCGCGGGCCAGATCGATCTGGTCCTCGCTACCGGCCTCGCCGAGGATGATGCCCGGCTCCGGCAGCTTGCCGAGCAAGCGGATCATCTCGTGGCGGCTGGCCAGGTGCTGATCCAGATCGCGAAAATCCGCGCGCAGGTTCTGCAGATAGGCCTTCTGGTAGAACAGGGCAGTCCGATCGAGCACCAGCGGCAGATTGATCAGCACCGCGATGATCAGCGGGGCCAAACCAAACAGCAGCAACAGCAGCAGGATATAAAAACGCAGCTTCACGCCGATCTACCGGGCAACCAATGGCGGGGCGGCGCGGCACTGCCGGCAGGCTCGGACCCGACGCCGGCGGCCGGCCTGGACCCGGCAGCGCCGCCATCACCGACCTTGGCTAGACAGACAATAACAAAGGCCGGACGTGCCAGGCACGTCCGGCCTCGATCAGACAGGATCGCGACGAGGGCCGCCGTGGCCCCGTCGCCATGGATCATTCGGCGTGGATGACGACGCGGCGCTGCATCACTGAATCGGCCGGATATTCCGGCAGCAACTCGCGCTTGCCGCGGCTCTGCGCCGGGGCGATGCGGTTCGGCGTGACCCCCTGAGCGATCATGTAGTTGCGCACGGTGGTCGCACGCCGCATGCCGAGGGCGTCGTTGTACTCGAAGCTGCCGACCACGTCGGTGTGACCAACCACGGTCAGGAACTCGTTGGCCGGCGAGGCGATGACGTCCTGGATGTAGCGGTCGAGCCGAACGATCTCGTCACGGTTGACGACATTTTGCATCTCGTACTCGTCGAACTCGAAGTTCAGTCGCAGCGTGAACTCGGTGGGTACGATGGCCACGGTCTCGCAGGGGGGCAGGTTGCTCGGCCCGAAGACGCTCTCCCAGCATTGACCGTAGGGATTCACCCAGAGCTGGCCCTGCGGCCGGTCACGGTCACCGACCGCGTACCAGTAGGCCTCGTCATCGATGGCGGCGGCGGGGCCAGCCGCCAGCATAGCGGTGGCCGCCCCGGCGAGCATCGCCTTGCGGAGGATAGACTTGAGATCGAGCATGGTTGGCTCCTGTTCAGACGGTTGACGAAATCCGGGCCGGAAACGCGGGTGGGCGGAGTACCCCGGAAGACCACATTATGCAACACTGGGAACCGGCCGCAACATTAGCATAGCGCGGAAAACGACAAATGGTATGAAACAGGCGCATTTTTTTGCCATTCCGATCGCAGGGTACGGCCTGGACCGACGCCGGCGCGGGGAGGGGCGCACCGGTTGCCGGGTGCGCGCTGGCGGTAACGCAGGGACGCGGCTGTTGCCAGAAAGCTACATCGCGGTCACCAAGGCCATCGGTCCCGGCGGGCTGACGTCGCGCCCCGCGCGATGGCAGCCACTGGGACTGGCGCTGGCAGGCGCCGGGCAGATGCTGGCAGGCGCCGGAAGGGTGCTGGCAGGCGGCGGGAACGACGCTGACGGCGGCCGGCGGGACCAAGGTCGGGGCTCATGGTCGAAACCGGGGCGGGCCTGACCGCAGCCCGACCGGGGCCGGTCAGAGTGCGCGCACCAGTTCCAGCATCTGTGCCGCATGCCCCTTGGGCTTCACGTCGTAGAGGGCATGGCGGATGAGGCCAGCACGGTCGATGATGAAGGTGGAGCGCAGGATGCCGGCGCGCCGCTCGCCATTCTTCTCCTTCTCGCGCCAGACTCCGTAGGCCATGCAGGTCTCGCCGTCGGTGTCCGCCAGCAGCCGAACGCTGAGGCCGTACTTGTCGCGGAAGGCACCATGGCTGGCGCAGCTATCGCGGCTGATCCCCACCACCTCGGCACCGGCCGCCTCGAACTCTGCCTGCAGGTCGGTGAATTCCAGTGCCTCCATGGTGCAGCCGGGGGTGTCGTCTTTGGGGTAAAAGCACAGCACCAGGTGCCCCTGGCGCAGCAGCCGGTCACTATCGACGCGATCCATGTCGGCATCGGGTAGCACGAATGCTGGGGCCTTGTCGCCAGGTTGCAGCATCTTGTTTCCCCATTGGACGGTTGGTTCTGTTAAGGAGGGGCTCGGGGACTGGGTCAGCAGTGCACTGCCGGGACGACGTTGCAGGCCCGGGCAATTTAGGGGGAGGTCCCGCCACCGTCAACCGTTCGCACGGCTCCTGCCCGCGCGGCCATACTCGGCACCGTGGGCGGGGGCGGGGGCGGATCGGGCCGCGCGACCGACACCTCGAGCCTGCGATCGGACGGCCCCGCTCGCGGCCCTTCAGCAGCGTCGGTAGTTCCCGCGGATCGAAGGATCCTGGGCTTTGTGAGCACTCAAGAAGGTACTGCAAAGACGCCGTGTTTCTGTCAAGATTGGACGACCGAATAACACTTTGTAAAAATATTCAAAAATACCGAAATACTTCCCTTGCCAACGGGGGCGGATCATCCAGGTACCTGGCCCCCTGCCGGCAGCGTCATTTCTGGCCCCGCCCGCGGCAGCCGCTGCCCGCCCGCTCGACCCATTCTCTATCTGGGCAGCAAGCCAGTTTGCCGTCGCGACAGTGAGACCCTGTCGCGACGGCTTTTTTTGTGGCCCAACGAGGGACGGCGACGGGTCCGCGGCACGGCCGCGCAATCGGGGCGCAGCCATGCGCTTCAGCACCGACATGGAGACCGCAGACCCGCACCACCCCGGCTGCTGCCGCTGAGGCACGATACCGCGTTCGCCGCCCGACCGACCCCTGCCCCGCCGAGGCCGTCACGGCACTCAGGCCATGGAGGTTGGCGGCCGCGGACCGGGGGCCACGGCCGGACGCTCCGAACGCTCGGACCCCTCGCGCCCCAGCGCGCGCTCCCCGCGCGGGTGGGGGCGGCGCTCTGCCGGCAATGCGGCGGTCAACAGTGCCAACGTCTGTTCCAGGCACACCCGCACCTCGCGGGCGATGTTGCGCGGTTCCGGCACACCCACGGGCGCGTCCGGATCGGCCATGCTCAGGTCCGAATCGTCGGCCCTGAGGTCGGCCCTGAGGTCGGCCTCTAGCAGGTCCAGCGGCAGACCGAGATAGCCGAGATCGGCCGCACTGAGTTGTTTGAGCTGAATGCCTCGGGTCATGGTGCCATTGCCTCATCGGAGGTTGATCGGCGTCGCCTGCACGCGGTTCGCGGCGACGGCCAGGGAGTGGCCGCCAGCCGCCTACCAGCATCGACGAACGCCGCTGGCTATGCGGAAGCTACCAGGGGCAACGACATCCACCAGCAGATGCCGCACCCGCCCCGCGATGCTAACCCAATCGCCTGGGCCTGTCTGCGGGCGGCTGGTCTGCGGGCGGCCGCGCGCCCGGGACGGAAAAGACCCTCGGCGCACGCGGAAATGGTCCAAATCCCGGCCCAACCGGAGTAATCTGTATAGGCTGTAGCGTGCCCGGAGCACGGCGGCCTCCAGCCGGTGCCGCCCTGCCAGGGCGGCAACAGCGCCCGTGCGGACCCACAACAGTAGGAAGCGCTGAAACATTCAGCGGTTTCCGCGGGGCAGGTTGCCCCGCGATCGTCGATCAAGGGACCCGGCGACCATGTCGGCGGGTTACTCGCTGATTTCCGGCCAGGATGAGGATGACCGGTCGATCGGCAGCTCCGGAGGCCCGCTGAACCACCAAAGCCAAATGAGGAACCCGCCCATGCGCGTGCGCGACTATATGACTGCGAAGGCCATCACCATCGATGCCGGCGCTGATTATCAACAGGCCTTCGAGATCATGGAACGCCATGGCCTGCATCATCTGCCGGTCACCGACGGGCAACAGCGCGTGGTCGGCCTCCTGACCCGGCGCGATATGCAGATGGCGGCCCGGCTGTTTCACGAGGCCCCAGCCGAGGTGAGCGACGTCATGCATACCCCGGTCACCACCATCGCCCCGGACGCCCCCCTGGCGGCCGCCATCGATCTCATGATGGACGGGCATATCGGTTGCCTGCCCGTTTCCGAGGACGGTGGCAGCCATCTGGTCGGCATCATCACCGAGACTGATCTGATGCGCGCCCTCAGCGACCTATTAGCGAGACAGGGAAAGTAACGCCGCTGCTGCCCGCGCCCTGACCGCCGGCGCACGCTGGCGGCCAGGGTGGCGACACGACCGGCCCGACCATCGGCCGGAGCACGCAAGCGATCGGCCGGGGCAACTCGCCATCTGCCAGGACACTGGTATCAGGACTGGCACCCACCCCATCGGGCAGCGAGCCTACACCCAGGGCCGTCCGCCCGATCTCCAGCACGATCCGCAGCCGAGTCCCCCTGGACCAGCCCCCAGGCTGATCCCAACGGCCTGATCTCGACCCAGCAAGGGGCGCCGGAAGCGGCTCGGCGGCGGCTCACCTCCGGCCTCGGCGGGCGCGGCCCCAGAGGTTGTGAAAAATCGCCGACCGTCGCGAGGACGTCCCCCGCGAGGACGTCCCCGGGCGCGTCCGCCGTCGGTCGGCGGTCATTTCACGAGCTCTCCGGTGGCGGACCGTGCAGCCAGTCCCAGGGCACCAGATAACGCTCGGAAAGCCGGGCCTCCGGCGAACCCGGCTCAGGCTGCCATTGATAGCGCCAGGAGACCTCCGGCGGCAGCGACATCAGGATCGACTCGGTGCGCCCGCCCGACTGCAGCCCGAACAGGGTGCCACGGTCGAAGACCAGATTGAATTCGACATACCGGCCGCGGCGATAGCGCTGAAAGTCGCGCTCGCGCTCACCATAAGGGAGCCCGCGGCGGCGCTCGCAGATGGGCAGATAGCCAGGCAGATAGGCCGCCGCCACGGCGCGGGCGAAGGCAAGACAGCGAGCAAAGCCCCATTCGTTCAGATCATCGAAGAACAGGCCGCCGACCCCGCGCGGCTCGCCGCGATGCTTGAGATAGAAATAGCGGTCGCACCAGTCCTTGTAGCGGGCATGCACCGCCGCGGCGTCGGCGCCGACCACCGCGCAGGCAGCCCGCGCGATGCGGTGCCAGTGGATCACATCCTCATCAAAGCCATAGTAAGGGGTGAGATCGAAGCCGCCCCCGAACCACCAGACCGGGGCCTGTCCCGGTGCCGTGGCCATCAAAAAACGCACGTTCATGTGCGAGGTCGGCACGTAGGGATTGCGCGGGTGCATCACCAGCGAGACCCCCAACGCCTGAAAGGCGCGGCCCGCCAGCTCCGGACGGGCCGCGCTGGCACTGGGTGGCAGCGCCTCGCCTTGGACCACGGAGAGGTTCACCCCCCCCTTCTCGAACAGCGCCCCGTCCTCCAGCACCCGGCTGCGCCCGCCGCCACCGCCCGGGCGCTCCCAGCAATCCTCGCAGAACTCGGCCACCCCATCCGCCGCAGCCAGGGCCGCGCAGAGTGCATCCTGCAGCCCACGCAGCCAGTCCTGCACGGCCGCCAGATCCGGGGCTTCCGCCACCTCGGTCGGGCCGCGGTCGGCCGCGGCGCCGGCGGCGCTGATAGCGGCTGGGTCGGACAGCGGGGCAAGCGGGCGGGATGGGGTCTCGCGCATGATGGGACTCGATTGATCAGGGTTGACCTGGGTTGACCTGGGGTCGATGGGGTCTGGCGGATGCGGGCGGGTACCGGGTAGCGGCACCGCGGCAATGCAGGAGGGGGATGCCTGGCGCGGCCTCCCAGCATAGGATAGGGACCTGCCACCGAATCCAAAACCAGCCATCACCACGGAGACCACCCATGCCCATCCCACGTTGCCGCCTGCGCTCCCTTGGCGTCCTGCTCCTCGGTCTGACCAGCGGCCCGCTGGCGGCCGCCGAACAACCCGTGCAGGTCTTGGAGATGACCTCCAGCGTCCCGGCCGACTGGGTCCTGGATATCCCCGACAGCGATATGCGCCTGACCCAGTTCCGCATCCCGGCCCGTGTCGACAACGACGGGACCGACGGCGACGGCGCCGAGTTCGTGGTGTTCTACTTCGGCCCGGACCAGGGCGGCTCGGTCGAGGCCAATGTCGCCCGCTGGGTCTCGCAATTCTCCAATCCCGACGGGACCCCGGTCGAGCCGCTGATCGAGCGGCTGGAGACGCCGATGCCGGCCACGCTGGTGCAGTTGCAGGGCAGCTATGCCCGCGGCATCGGCATGGGTCCGGTAGGCGACCCCTTGCCCGATCGGATGCTGCTCGCCGCCGTGGTGGAAACCCCGGCCGGCACCCTCTATCCGCAACTGCACGGGCCGGCCGCCTTGGTGACCGCCCAGCGGCCCGCCTTCATCGCCTTCATCGCCGGCCTGCAGCGGCCCGGCCACTGAGGCGCACCGAACAAAGAGGCGCACAGAGCAAAACGACCCGGGCCACCGGCCCGACCACCCTGATCGGTGGCTCGGCCGGTAGCCCGGGCCTGCGGCCCGGTCTCGATCGGGGGTCCGATCAGATGGCGGCCGGCGGCACGGCGCTGATATCACCGGCACCGGCCGGGCGAACATTCGCCACCAGCGGGTAGAGCAGCCCAGCCAGCGCGGCACCGATCAGCGGCGCGACCCAGAACAGCCACAACTGCGCCAGGGCCTGGCCCTCGCCGCCGGTCATCAGCGCAAAGGCCGGGCCGGTGCTCCGGGCCGGATTCACCGAGGTGTTGGTGATCGGGATGCTGATCAGATGGATCAGGGTCAGGGCCAGGCCGATGGCGAGCCCGGCACTGACCGCCGGGGCACGCTGATCGGTGGCGCCCAGGATAATGAACAGGAACAGCATGGTCAGCACCAGCTCGGTGATGAAGCCTGCCGCCAGCGAATAACCGCCGGGAGACAGACTGCCATACCCATTCACCGCCAGGCTGTTAGCGGCCAGCGTGAATCCGGGCTGACCAGCGGCGATGATCCAGATCAGATAGGCGGCCAGGATGGCGCCGAGCACCTGGGCAATCACATAGACGGGCACATCGCCCCAGGCGAAGCGCTTGCCCACGGCCAGCCCGAGGGTAACCGCGGGATTGAGATGGCAACCGGAGATATGGCCGATGGCATAGGCCATGGTCAGCACGGTGAGACCAAAGGCCAGCGAGACACCCAACAGGCCGATGCCGACCTCGGGAAAGGCCGCGGCGAAGACGGCGCTGCCGCAGCCGCCGAATACGAGCCAGAAGGTACCGATGAACTCGGCGGCGGTACGATTGACGATAGGCATTGGGAAAAGGCCCTCCAGGGCAGGATCAATAACAAGCGTTGCCGGCCCGCGGGCGCTCCGATCGCGCCGCGCGGACCCCGGCGGATTGTGACCGGGCCGCAGCCTCACGGCAACGGTCAAGTCTCTGCATCGTAAGCGATCCGATCAGCAGCCACGCCGATCGGGCCGGTGACTCGCGCTGTCCTGCGCAACTGCCGCCAGACAAAAAAACGGGGCCCGAAGGCCCCGTTTTGATTCAGTCAACAGCGCTGATCGCGATCAGAAGCTGTGCATCATGCCGAGCGAGAAGCCGCTCCAATCCGCCTCGGGCGAGTCGTCGTCCAGCGCGGTGTAGAGGGCATAGGCGCGGGTACGCTTGCTGAAGTTGTGGTTGAACCCGACCGCCCACGAGGACTTGTCACGATTCTGCAGGGTACGGACGTTGCTGGTGCAGGTGAAGGTAAACGGCGCGACGCAGGCGTCGACATCCGATTGACCATAGGCGGCCATGATCTGGCTGTTGCCAAAGGCATAGCCGGCCTGGATCTGCCACAGATCCATATCGGCATCGCGCGGGGCACCATTCACGTTCTCATGCTGCTCATAGACGCCGCTGAGGGTGAAACCGTTCCAGTCCAGCAGGCCGAGACCGATACGCCACTTCGTATGGTCCTGCAGGCCGCGCCCGAACATCGCCCGCGACAGGTCGTCGTTGGTGGTGTTCTGGTTCAGGCCCAGGGTGCGCCAGGGATTGGAGTTGTTGAACATCTCCGAGCCCAGGTTCTCGTAGGCCGCCGAGAAGAAGAACGGGCCGTTGCTGTAGATCGCCGCCAGCGAATACGCCCCGGAGATGCTGTCGGACTCATCGTTGAAGTCACCGATCCCGGTCGCCCCGCCGGCCGGCACGATCGCGCCCATGAAGCTGAAGCCCTGGAAGTTGGGCGAGATGTAGGCCACCACGTTGTCGGCGCGCAGATCCTGGAAGCCGACCGTGTAATTGAAGTCCGCCATGGTGTCGGCGAACAGGTCGAGCCGCCCGGTGGAGATCTTCAGCGGGGTGTCGTGACGACCGAACAGCGCGGTACCCCAATCGCCAGCCAGACCGACGAAGGTGTTGCGCAGGCTGAAGCCAGCGCCGCGGTTGTTGTTCAGCAGGTTGTTGTCACGGTTCTCATTGGCCAGGTCGACACCGAGTTCGATCTGATAGACCGCCTTCATGCCGATGCCGAGATCCTCGGAGCCCTTGACCCCGATGCGGCTGGCGCGCGACTGGGTGTTCATGCCCCAGCCCTTGTAGGACTGGCCACGGCTGCCGATCAGGATCTGGCGGCCAGCCTCAGTGATCTGGTCGCCAGAGGCGAAGCCCTGGGCCACGGCCAGGGCCTCGTTGAAGGCGACCTGCTGGGCGATGCCCGGCGCCACGCCCTGGGCTTGCAGGCGGTTAACGGCGCTAGCGTACGCCACACCCCAGACGGTATCGCCACCGACGTCGCGGTGTTCGACGCTACCATCCCGCCGCACGTAATCGAAGGTTGCACCCTCAGCGAAGGTCACTGGCTCGACGATAAAGGCTGGCTCGACGTCACCCAGTGGATTCTCGGCGGTATTGAAGTTGTTGCTGGAGCCAAACTCGAAGGTCGCGGCACCCGGGAAGTCAGGTATGCCGTCGTCGTTCGCATCGACCAGGCTCGGCAACAGCGCATTCCCGAAGTTAGGGTTGCCACCGCTGCGCGGCACGGCGCCGGCGCTCGAGATGCCCTGCCCCCAGTAGGCATTGGACTGGACATCGACATAATCCAAAGAAACGTGGGCGCGCCCGTACAGGGTCGCCTCGGCCATGACGGCGGCCGGCGCGGACATCGCAGTTGCGACGGCCAGATTGAGCAGCTTCTTGTTCATCAGGTTCTCCGCTTGTTGTGGAATCGCCACGAAGTGCGCTGGCGAGCGCGTTCATGTCTTGCGATGAGAATCTTAGACCAGGACGCAACATTCCGCAACGGCTTCGCGAAAAAAAAGAGACAACAGAGGCGATTGTTGCTGACGCGCAACAAGTCCGATCGAAGCTGGCCGCCAGGAGGCCGTCGAGGGGCCGCGGCAGCGAACAGGCGCGGATGCCAACGGGGAAGCCGGACAGGACGGGAATCGGCCCGCTGCGGCCGGCCCGGATTGGACCGGGATACAGACGAGGCCTGGCCGTGATCAGGACCCGGGATGAGCCCAAACGGTGGTCACGAAAAAGGCCGGCGCGAGGCCGGCCCTGAAACCTAGCAGCGGTCAACTGCCGTTTCTAGGTTTGAAGAGTTTGGCTGGGGGACTAGGATTCGAACCTAGGTTGACGGAGTCAGAGTCCGTAGTCCTGCCGCTAGACGATCCCCCAGAAGAGCGGTTCGATGTCGCGCCGATGGTCGGCCCCGTGCTGGCACCGGTCGACCGCGATCGCACGGCTCAGCGCTTGGAGAACTGCGGGCGCTTGCGGGCCTTATGCAGACCGACCTTTTTGCGTTCCACCTCGCGGGCGTCACGGGTCAGGAAGCCGGCCTTACGCATGACGGTGCGCAGGCTCTCGTCGTACTCGACCAGGGCGCGGGCGATGCCGTGGCGGATGGCGCCCGCCTGGCCGGTGGTGCCGCCGCCGCTGACACTGGCCCGCACATCGATGCGCTCGGCCATGTCGGCGGCCTCCAGGGCCTGGCGGACCACCATGCGGGCGGTCTCGCGGCCGAAGAAATCATCCAGGCTGCGACCGTTGACCAGGATGCGCCCGGAGCCAGTGGTTAAAAAGACACGGGCCGACGCGCTTTTGCGGCGGCCGGTGGCGTAATTCATGTCCATCATGCTGCAGAGGATCCGAAATCGGTGATGAATGCGCTGTCGGTGGTGGCGTCGCGATCGCCCCGCCGGCTGAAGCGGGCGCCAGCAGGGTACCGGTGGGAAGCTTGGTCGCCTGGAGACCCCCCAGGAGTCTTCAGATCGGGCGACCTAGAGTTCGAGCGGTTGTGGCTGCTGCGCCGTGTGGCGATGCGTTGGCCCGGCGTAGACCTTGAGCTTCTTCAGCATCGCCCGGCCGAGGGGATTGTGCGGCAGCATGCCCTTGACGGCGATCTCAATCACTCGCTCCGGATGCTTGGCCAGCATGTCCCGCAAGCTGGTGCTGCGCAGATGACCCACATAGCCGGTGTGGCGATGATACATCTTGTCGTCGAGCTTGTTGCCGGTGACCCGGACCTTCTCGGCGTTGACGATGACCAGGTAATCACCGGTATCCACGTGGGGCGTGTACTGCGGCTTGTGCTTGCCGCGCAGACGCCGCGCACATTCGCTGGCGAGCCGGCCGAGGGTCTTGCCGTCGGCGTCGATCAGGTACCAGGCGCGCCGCACCTCGGCAGGCTTTGCGCTCAACGTCGTCATGATAAGGCGCTCCAAGCGGATCTTCAGCGGTGAATCTTCAACGGTGACTGGGGCGAGCCGGCATGACCCTCAGGCATGCACCCTGGGCAGGCATGCACCCTGGGCAGGCATGCACCCTGGGCAGGCATGCACCCTGGGCATGGTCCCTAGATGTCGACCCGGCGATCGACATGGACGCGGGCCGCCGGTCACCACCCCGGGCGGGGGCTGGCCAGCGGGCAACCATCGTCTCGGGCAGAAAGATCGCGAAGAATAGCCGGCCGCGGCCGGCTTGACAAGGGCCGCGCGCCGACCAGGAAGCCTACAGTCGTCATGTCCCTGCGCCCAACCGATTCGATTCACATCAACCAGCCTGTTATGGCTGTCTTCGCGGGCAAGGCGAGCACAGTTCCAGGGAATCTGCCGGTCGCGCCTGCCGGGTCGCCCGCAAGCGG